>NZ_JAWXXL010000002.1:0-412672 GCF_034334985.1 Acutalibacter intestini
TGGCTCGACAAATGTCGGAGACTCTGGAAAAACTGCGAACGTAAATTACAGAACTCTTTTCAAATGTTTTCTCTTGCCTTTATTCGTCTGCTCTTAAATAGATGCTAAACAGATTCTAAAGCCAGTATGCTTGTAGGCGTTTCCGGCTATGTACTCATCTCCCAGCCGCAGTATACGCTCATCGGCCCGGAGCGCCTGCAGGCCCTTACTGACCTCCCGGCGCACGTCTGAGGCGCTGCCGCCAATCTCAGCGGCAATCTGTTGGTACTGCTGGGACTTGTAAAAGCGTCCCCTTATTACGGCCTCCTGCAATGGTGGTAAGGCCTCAAGCCCCACCTCAAGTTCAGTGTGGTAATACTCCCTTTCGGCAGTGGTGTCGATGTTCTCAAGCTCTCCCGCCGCTTGCGGATCTGGTATCAGATCTCCGGTTTCTACCGGGCTTTCTCCATCTTCCAGGACGGGCGCGTTCATGCTGTCGGCTATGTCCAGGGGATTAACCTTCCGCAGCCCCGTAGCGGCCTTGAAACGGTTCTCTGAGGCGCGTGTAAGGTAGGTGGTAAACTGATACCCTGCTGTGGGCTTAAAGCTCCTTACAGCGTCCAGGAGCGCTAGAAAACACTCTTGCTCAAGGTCTGCCATAGTAACCCCGCGCCGGGTACAGCAGTCTACCCCATAGCGCTTATAAAAGCGGCGGGCAAGCTGGTACAGCAGCCGCTTGACCTGTTCCCACAAGGCCGATATGGCCTCCCGGTTGCCCTGCTGGGCCAATACTGCCAATTCCTCATTCCTCATTGCTCATTGACTAGCACCCTCCATTCTGGTATCATGATAGAGGGCTGCCCTGCTTTCATTCCACTTTTGCTACACCGTTCTCTAACAGATGACAGCGCCATTTTGCGCCGTCCGCATAGGCCCTGCACCCCAGTTGGTATATGAGCCTTACCCCAGGTGTGTCCAGCACCTGCTCCAAAGGCCCACCGGCTTTCGCGCTCAGTTCCCTAACCTCTGCGTCAAAATCTACCGCAAATGGGCTTGGCTCCCCAGCGGTTCCCATTCGGTAGCACTCGCAAAGGAATTGGCCCACTTCTCTTGCAAAATCCTGTTCACTGGGCAAATTGTATTGGCGTAGTTTTCCCCGCCGCTTGCGCACTACTCGTGCATAGTGGGCCAAAATCCTCCGCATAGCGGCGTGGTACTGCCGGGGCGGCAATGCCAGCTTTAGGACAGCCTGCCACAACTTGGCCCGGTCTGCCCACCCCCCCCGCTTTCTGGGACAAAGGTCAAGGCGCGCTGTATCACCTCGGGAAAGACCGCAAACACCGCGCTTACCGCTTTTGCCAGTTCGCCCTCCAGCAGCCAGGTCTCCATTGTGAATGTCCAGCAACCGATGTGCATTACCGGGACAGGGTATAGTTCTCGAACCTGTGTTTCGTCTAGCTCTATGATTCTCTGGTTTTCCATACGTTCCCCCTTCAACTCCTTTCGCTCCGGGAAAGCCCGGAATTGTATGCGTCCATGTAATAATCCTGCATCAACTCTGCTATCTCCCCGGCATCCTGCCGCCCGAACTGCTTGACCGACCAGGCCAGAAAACACTCCCAGTCTGCCGCTGGACGTCCGGCCTTGCGGTCCTCTCTGCCTTTTCTGTCAAAGGCAGAGGCCATGTCATCAAACAGCGCCGCCCATCTGTGGGCTTCAGGGGACAGCTTTTCCCCGGTCGCTTCCGTATACTCGCTAAGGATTTCCGAGGGGTACACGAACATAATAGGGCCGTTGTCTAATCTTTCCATTGCGTTTTCCTCCATTTTTCTGTTGACTTCCCCCTCTCTGGGCTGGTATACTCTACTTACCAGCCCATTTAAGGGGGACTGCGGGCCTTTATGCAGCGCTTTTGACCGGGCGGCGGCATAAAGGCTTTTTCTTATGCCCAAACTTAGGCAAATTACGGATAGAAGACCATGTGGTTTTCCTACTCGCCTATGTTAGAGGTATAATTTCCCTCTGGCGATGGTGCGTGTTCTATTCCCCCGATAGTTATCGAGGATTTTTTACTTAAAATAGCTTTCCGCATAGATTGACTGCGCCACTCTCTTTCCGCCTCGCTAAGTATGCGGTTGGGGGTAATCTTCACCCATCGTTTTGGGATGGTGCAGACCAACGCCCCGCTATAGTCGCGGGTTTCATCTAAGACGCACTCTCGGGGACGTTCCTGGGCCAGTTGGCTAAGTTTCCGCCGTAAGGCCGGGTTGTACGTGTAAACACTGGCGGTGGCATCTTCCTCGTTAAAGTTTATGATGGTTTCTTGCTCGTACCTTGTAAGACGTGCCATAATTTTAACGCTCCTCTCTTCGAGTTTGATGGCGTATTGCCTGGATTCATGCCCACACTGGGGGCTATCGCCTCCTTTTCAAGTCCAGCCTCTAAAAGCGGCAGGGCTTGGTAGAATCCCCATCCCGCCCATATTCCCGCCGCTTCCCCCGGGCTGTGAGTATAGTATAGCATATCGAATGCGATATATCAGCACGGTATATTTGCTAAATATCGAATGCAATATATATGCAACCTGTATATTGCATTCAATATAGAACTGTGGTATAATAGGGACAAAGAAAGGAGGGCGGCAATCATGACGGCAAAAGAAGTTCTGAATTTAATTGACTGGCTGCGCAAACAGGGGTTTGACAATGACAAGATTGTAGAGTGCCTGGAGAGTGTGGAGGGAAGAACACGGATCACCTTCGCAGAAGAAAGCAAAGAGCAGGAGTAAGGCATAAGGGGGCGGGGTGTTCCCGGCCCCTTTTTGCGGCATAATGGGGACAATAGAAGGGAGGCTAAATAAATGCCAGCGTCAAAAGCGCAGCAGAGAGCCGTAAGCAAGTACATGAAAGAAAATTATGACGTTTTTCAGATACGAATGCCCAAAGGCCGCAAGGCCGTGATACAAGCCCACGCCCAGGCTCAGGGCGAAAGCGTCAACGGCTTTGTGAACCGGGCTATAGACGAAACGATGGACCGTGATAAAGGAGGTACAGACCATGAGTAACAAAGAACAGTGTGTAGCCCTGCTGGACGATTTCACAGAGGCCCAGCTTGTCAATGTGGCAGCTATGCTAAAGACCATGAGGCAGGCCATAGCAGACGCGCTGGACGGTGAGACCCCCAACGCCACAACCATAGCCGCCCTGATGGAGGGGGACGAGATGCTCAAGAAAGGCACCGGCCAGCATTTCCAGGGGAGCGCCGAGGAGTTCTTTGCCATGCTGGACGGGGAGTCGGACGATGCTGACGATTAACGCCACCGCCCAGTTCAAGCGCGACCGCCGCCGGTGTATCAAGCGCGGGTACAACATGGGGCTGCTGGCAGCGGCGGTAAATACGCTTATCATTCCTGCCGCTTTGCCTCCCCAGAATCGCGACCACACACTTTCTGGCAACTGGGCAGGCCATCAAGAGTGCCACCTGGCCCCGGACTGGCTGCTTATCTACCGGGTGGAGGGTAACGCGCTCATGCTATACCGTACCGGCACACACTCCGATCTGTTTGGCTGATAGTCTGAGAGGGATGTCTACTGAAATGGACACCTCCTCTCTTTTTGCCTGTAATGGCCCTCTAAGGCGTTTTAGCCTTTTAATGGTAACTTTCCTTGCCTATGACTTGCAAACGCCTTGTAGGCCCTGCTAGAGGCCTCTACAGCGATTCCTGCAAGATTGTAGGATTTGTGTGGGTTGAGCGCATACAGCCCAAAGGAGGGGCGCACCTGAAATGCGAACAGTGATAACCATTTTACCAGTATCGATTTGAAATCGAAGTATTAGCCCCAGCTTGTGGGGACGGGCCCGGAATTCAGTTCCCACCACCTCCACAAGGGGGCCTTTCCCAACTTCTCGGGAAAGCGGCGGGGGCTCAGTCCAAATCTGGGCCCAGCGGTTCAACATTTCTCAACCGTTATTTTCCGTTATCTCCGACCTTACCTTTTGCTAACAACCTCAAGTTTTCCCAAGTAGTTCCCCAGCGAAGCGAAGTGGCTTTTTTCCAAAATTTTCTCATGCAAAAGAAACATGGGTCTCTTTTGCCCCGCAGTGGGTACCGGGGCCGGGTAGTACCTACGACCGGGGGCCTCTATCTCCTGCCGCTTGCGCTACCTGTCCAGCTGGGCCTCAAACCACTGCTTATCCATCCACAGCTGCCTTAGCTCTCCACCTGGCTCGGTCTCCGGCATCTCCCACAGCGCTGTTAGCTTGTAGCCGCGCTGGGAGAGTTTCTGCTGAATGTCTGCCAGCAGCACATCATCCCCGGCCTCGGGGTTGTGCCAAACGGTCACTTCCTCGTTAAAATCCTCCCCGGCGGCATCGTGATAATCTGTCCACAACCGCCTCTTTACATGGTCTATAGGGGCCATCATTTTGTCTATCACTTTCTCCCTCTTTTTGTATGCGCAATTCATGAAAAGCCTCCATTTTTTGAGTTTTCCCCCACAGTGGGGGGAGGCTGAAAAGCCAGTGTTTTCTAGGTGTGGTCCGACGTGGTCCGGGTTTTACCGTTACCCTCTACGCGAAGAACGATTTTTTTACCACTGGTACAAGTCGGACCACGCCGGACCACACCCGGTCAATCACTCTAATTCTTCAAAATCTTTTACGATAAGTCTATATCCGCAAATCATTGCCAGCTTAGAGGAATCCCTGCCCGAACCTTGTGGACGTTTCTTCCTGATTGTAGCGAAACCCTCAAGCCCCCGCTTGAAGTTCGTCATACTCTCATACTGCTGGCCGTTGTCCCGGCACCAGTCCTGGTATGCGCTGTATACCGCCGTTGTGGTCGCCTCTGCGCGCGGGTCTGCCTCCAGGCAGTCCTCCACAAATCGGGTCAGCTTGTCGCTGTCGTGGCGGTACTCTGCCGTAGCCGCAAGCACGGCCTCCGGCGGGTCAAAACCTGTTTCCTGCATGAGCCAAAGGCCCTCTAAACACCAGTTCAGAACCCCGGAAAGCTCCTTTAACAGGCGCTTTTTGAGGGTTTTGTCCTGTTCCTCAGGCTTAAAACGCCGGTTAAAGGGAATAACTTTCACCCGTCCGGAGTTAAAAATGGTAACATCGTTTGCCCGGGGCAGGTAGTTGGTGTTGATGAATAGCTTGAACTGGGGCTTATACTCAAAGCTGTTCTCATGGAGATACCGGGCCGTAATGGTATCGTTCCCGGTGAGGGTCTTCACCCGGGCGGCGTTCAATACCATGCCCTTGTCCGGCTCCGACACATTTACCGCTCTGGCTCCCGCCAGTTTTGCCAAATCCTCACTGGGGGCCCCGCTGTCCCATCTCTGCTTTAGGGCGAAGGTATCGGCCCCTGCCGCTTTGCCATAGCCGCCCATCAGGGCCATGAAGGTCTCTATCACCGTAGACTTGCCGTTTCTGGTGGTGGGGCCGTATAAGAGGAAAAGGCATTCCTCGGACGTGTCGCCGGTCAGGGCGTAGCCCAGGGCCTTTTGCAGGTAGGCGATAAGGTCCTTATCTCCCTGCATGACCTCTGCCACAGTCCGCTCCCACAACTCTGCTCGGGCCTCAGGGTCGTACTCTACCCCGGCAATGGTCGAGAGCATATCAGCAGGAGTGTGGGCATGGAAAGACCGGGTAAGCAAGTCCAGTGTGCCGTTTTTGCAGTTGAACAGGTAGGGGTCGCTGTCGAAGTCAGAAAGCTGTACCGGGTACACGCTCTGGGCGTCTTTCAGCACCGTTTCCCGATAGTGCCGAGACTGCCATTTATAGGCGAATTTATGGTACTCGTCCCGCTTGGTCCCCTCGGGCAGGCTCAGGGAGTAGTCAAGCAGTCCGTCTGCCAGCCGCTTGCAGTACTCCATCACCTTGACATTGCCGGTGTCCGGCTCCCAGAGCTTGCCGGTATAGACGTACCAGAGCTTCCGCTCAGGCGAGTACCGGGCCACGGCCTTATACCAGTCCGCAAACAGATTGCCGTTGCCCAGGTCCGTCCAGGCATAGCGGTCGTTGTCCTCGGGGTGAAGGTCTGCCAAAGAAAAACCTTGTGGGCTTTCCTCTGGCGCGTCCGCGAAGTCAATGGCCGCCGGTTGCCTAAACCCTGCCGCTTTTTCCGCGATTTCGCGGGAGCGAATATCGAAGTATGCCCGGGGGTTATAGCTGTCCCGGCAACCCCTTATGGCCTGCTCTATGGTAAGCCTCCCGTAGGTGCTTCCCGCGGTGGGCCTGTCCCACTTCTCCCGCATAAGCCCGGACTGCCTAAAAAGGCTGTCCATGCGCTGGGGGTCTTTGCCCGTCCAGAACGCCAACATATTGCAAAGTGCTAGGTCGGCCTCCGAGCGGGACTGGTAGGCGCGGATGTCCCCCGCCCATAGGGCGGAGAATAACCTGCCGCTTTTGCTCTGCTGGATTTTGGCTATCAGCTCTGCGTCCTCGATGTCCACAAGGGTGGGGCTTGAAAGCGGCAGGGGGCCGTTAGGGTCTTTAGCCCGCTCCCTTACCATGTACTTTTCCAGCACCCGGGTAAGCTGTTCGCTCCTGTCCTCCAGGCCCTTGCCGGGGGTCAGGGTATCGCCGGTGACGGTGACATACTTGTTGGTTGCCCCGGCTATGTAGCACTCAAGGCCCAGCTTTTGGTTGTTTATGTAATACCGGGCCTTGTCGTACTGAAAGCCGGGGGCATAGAACAGAATCCGCAGCCCCCGCCCGCTGGGAGAGCGTTCGGTATAGCTGTCCACCATGCCCACAATGTCCTCTGCCATTGGAGAGAGCGCCCCGGCCTCGTCTATGCAATGGTCGATGTCTAGAGCGCCCAGGTCCCCGAAAACGCCCACGCCCAGGCCCCGGTACTTGGGCAGGGCCGCAAGGGCAGTGTGGAAGTCGGAGAAGGTGCCCGGGTCGGTAGACTTGACCCCCCGGCCTGTTTTGGGGTCGTATGGTATCTTTGCACCCTTGCCCTCTCCTTTGGGGCCAATGAGCCCCCGGCAGCAGAACAGGCAACTTTCCCGCAGCGCAAGCGGCAGGTTTTCAGCTATTATCTTGTCTTCCATGATACTCCCCCTCTATTATTCCTGCCTCTCTCTCGATCTCCTTCTTGCCCACATGGAGAAAGGCAGAAATTGTAACTTGTACCCCAGCCGCTTTTGTGGTACAATCTTTGGTAGAAATAGCTGACCCCTGAAAGCTTGCTGTTTCTTTTGCCTGTCCAGGTGTTCCAGCACCCGGATGGGCTTTCTTTTTGTCACTCATCTTCTTTCCCTCCCTGTTCCAGCGCGTCCAGCTTTTCCAGCAGCCGGGGGATGTTCACAAGGTATACTGTCCCCGACTTCACGTGCGGGACGCTCCCATCTTTGCAGCCGTTGCGCAGGTAGTACATGGAGAGGCCGGTCACTTTCGCGGCGTCCTTGATTTTCATGAACGGGGTATGTTCCATTACTCCGCCTCCTTTCTCAAACGCTCAATGATTGCCAGCGCCTGCCGCCGGGTTTCCTCTGGCAGCTCGTGGTGCAATTTACGGGAAAATGAGCAGTCGTTTATCCCCAAACCTTCGGCTACCTGCCACAATTTGACCCCTGCCGCTTTTGCAGCCTGTCTTACCTCTTGATTTGCCATAGCTGGTTACCTCCTTGAAAATTGTTGTTGACCTATGTCTAAATTCGTGGTATACTTCTATTGTAAACAACAAATGCAATAATGTCAATGTTTATGGGCACATAATTTTTATATTCAACAAATATATGCACAGGAGGGCTGATATGGGAACTCTGTCAACATTCGCGGGTCGTTTCCGGGAATTACGAGAGGAATATGGGTTCAAGCAGGCGGAAATGGGAGAAGAACTGGGGGTGAGCCGGGGCACGATAAGTTTCTATGAGAATACCGACCGGACCCCTGATATTGAATTTGCGGCCCGGGCAGCAAAATTCTTTGGCGTATCTGCCGATTATCTTTTAGGCTTAACTGATATTCGTAGTGTAGATTCTGATATTCGGGCGGCAGGCGACTACACTGGGCTCAATGATAAAAACCTGGAGTGGCTCCATATCTGGGCGGGATATGACAACCTCACGGCCAACTGCTTATTTGGCAGCGCCAATTTTCAATCAGCATTGGCCGAATGGAGGGAGTGGCGAAATCTAACCTTCTTGAGCCACAATGCAAAGGACAGCTCAGCAGCGGCCAAGCTGGAAAGAGACGCCGATGTAGCATGGGCAAGGGCACGGCGCTTTTTTGACAAAGTAATGACGGATGAAGAATCTATCATTATGCGGGTAACTGCTGAAAATATGGATGAACTGGAAAAGGCAGCTATAGAAATTCTCGGTTTAATGAAAAAGGAGGATTCATAATGCCCAACATTAAGGAAATGCTGACAAAAGACGGCAGACGGTTCTACAAAATCCGGGTGAGCCGTGGCCGGGAAAAGGGCTATCTCTCCACCCGCTGGTACCCGCCTGAGGGATGGAGCCGGAAAGCCATAGAGCGGGAGCTTGCCAAGCAAGCCGCAGAGTTTGAGCGCAAAGCCCAGGCCGGTGAGGTAATCAGCCGGGAAGAACAGGCCAGAATAGACCGCCAGCAGGCCATAGAGGCGGCGAAGATAAAGACCTTCAGGCAGTACGGCGAGGGGGTATTTATGCCCACAAAGGCCGTTACCATGAGCGAGAATGGCCGCAGCACCTACCAGGGCATACTTGACCGCTGGATATACCCGGCCCTGGGAGAGCTGAAACTGCCTGAGATTACCCCGGCAGAGATAAGCGCCCTGCTGCTCTCTATGCAAGCGGCAGGCAAGGCCCAGGCCACTTGTGTTAAGGCGTACACAGTGCTCAAGTCTCTTTTCAAAATGGCCCATCTCGCAGACCTCATAGACCGCAACCCGATGGACAAAGTAGAGCGGCCCAAGCCCCGCAAGGATGAGATGAAAAAGCCCGCCGAGGCAGAGAGCTACACGGCGGGGGAGTTAAAGTATATTCTTGACTGTTTGGAGCACGAGCCGCTCAAGTGGCGGGCCTATATGTCGCTGCTGATAGATACCGGGCTACGCCGGGGGGAGGCGTGTGGGCTTAAATGGGAGTGTGTAGACCTAGACGCTGGAAAGCTTACCATAGCTGGAAACCTCTGTTACACGCCCGCTAAAGGGGTTTACATGGACACTCCCAAAAGCGGCAAGACACGGACTGTGGATATAGCGCCAGGCGTAGCGGTTCTCTTACGAGAGTTACGACAAGAGCAGGCGGCAAAGGGGCTCTCCCACTTTGTCTTTAACCGAGACGGCAGCCCTGAACCAATGCATCCACAAACGCCTACCCGTTACATGAAGAAGTTTGCCCAACGATATGGCATAGAGGGGCTGCACCCTCATAAACTTCGTCACAGCTTTGCGTCCGTAGCCATCACCAACGGCGCAGATGTGGCAAGCGTCAGTGAAAAGCTGGGCCATAGTGATAAGGCTGTCACGCTGCGGATGTACACCCACGCTGACGAGGAAAGCATCAAGCGGGCGGGAGATATCTTCCAAAGCGCTTTGGAGGCAGCAGAAAATGGAAAATAGGCAATCGGTATCTGGAGAGCGTATGGGTTTTGGTATGGGTTTCTTGGTCTGCATCAAAAGCAGTGATAAAAAGAAAACCCCCAGAAACCTTACAGTTTCTAGGGATTCTTCTGGAGCTGCTATCCAGATTCGAACTGGAGACCTCATCCTTACCAAGGATGTGCTCTACCACCTGAGCCATAGCAGCATGAAAGTTCGCCACAGACCTCAACGGCCTAGAACGAACTATTTGGCGACCCGGAACGGGCTCGAACCGTCGACCTCTAGCGTGACAGGCTAGCGTTCTAACCAACTGAACTACCGGGCCTTCCCGCGCCTAAATCACTTCAAGCGACGATCATAATTATACGACATTTTCCCCTATTTGTCAAGGGGGTTTTCAAGAAATTTTCGAAACCCCAGCACAGGCGCTGGACCATTTATCGCGAGGTCTCCGCTGCCGACTCGGTCGGGGCAGAACAATCGCCACTGGCAACCTTCCCCGGCAAAGCTACGCCCCCGCCAGTGCAAACCCTTCACCCAGCCAACACATTCTTCCGCCTGCTTCCGCCCAACGCCAACGATGCACTTTTTAGCCGCGGAGTCATTTTCCCCCAGCTCACTCGCCAGTGTAAACCATTCGCTTAGCCAATACGGGCAGGGCAACGCCAGCATCACCCAGAGAGACGCGCTGGCTCGGCTAAACGCTGCCACCGGCAAGTGAGCCCAACCCCCCGCAACGAATCCTGCATAGCGCCAAAGTTAAATAATGGCGTTTTCGCCCTCTTTTTTCAGGTACTTCTGAATCGAGATCACGCCCCCCATAATGCCGAACAAGGCCCCTGCCAGAATATAAACCCCATACAGGGCAAGGGTATAGGGGTATATGTCAATGATGTCCAAGAACGCGACAATACCATATACAGCCTCCACGGCCTTATCATATCCCAAATACAGCACTGTGGCCGAAATCGCCCCAGAAAACACACCGATCAGGACGCCCTCTACAATAAAGGGAATGCGCACAAAGCCGTTGGTGGCCCCGACAGATTTCATAATATTAATCTCCATCCGACGGGAAAATATCGTTACCTTTAAGGTGTTTGAAATGATAAACAGAGACACTACCCCCAGCACCACCAGAATGCCCAGGCTACAGTACCGTACCAGCCGGTCCAGGTTGCTAAGCATGCCAGCCACCTTCCGCAGGTCGTCGGTTTTGGCCACGCCCTCTACGTTGTGCAGGGCAGCAATGGTCTCGTCATAACGGCTAAGGTCCTGCATGGAAATTTTGTACACATCCGGCAGGGGGTTGTCCTGGCCCTGCAAGGCCTGAAACAGGTTGCCGTCTCCGCCCATGTCCGAAATGGTCTCCCGCAGGCCCTCTTCTTTGGGCACAAAGGTGCACTCTGTAATATTGTCCAGGCGGCGCAGCTCCTCCCCCACCTTCACAGCGGTCAGGGCAGGCAGGCTCTCGTCCAGGTACACGTTAATCACGTTGTTTCCCTCTATTGAGCGCATGGTGGAGGTAAGGTTTAGGGAGAGCAGACCCGCGATGCCGGTCATCAGCAGGCAAGAAATTAGCACGCACACCGAGGCAAAGCTCATGGTGCGGTTCTTCCACAGGCCCTTCACGCCCTCTTTAAACAGGTATCCCATACTGTGCAGGCCCATCTCATTTTCCCTCCTTTTCATCCCGGCTGCGACCCTCTAAAAGCTCCTGGGGCAGGTCCTCCGCCGCGTCAATATCCATCAGCTCCTCTTCGTCCTCGTCGTAATAGGGCTCGGGGGTAAGGGCCTCCAGCAGGGTGGGCTCGTCGTCCTCTTGGTATTCTTGTCGATACGGGCCCTCTGGCCCAGGCTCCTGCTCCTGGGGAGGCGCTTCCTCAGGGAAAGCCTCTTGGAACTCCTCCAGCACCTCCTGCTCCTGGGGGGCCTCCTCGTAGCCGGGCTCTTGGCCATCGTATTCAGCATAATCGTCATCCGCTTCCGCTGCCTGGCGGGCGGCGTATTCTTCCGGCGGGGCGTAGCTATCGGCCATATCGTTGGTGTCCGCCACAATTTGACCGCTGTGGATTTGGATAATCCGCTTGTGAAAATGCTTTACCAACGAGTGCTCGTGGGTCACCATCAGCACCGTGGTGCCCCGGCGGTTGATTTCGTTAAGCAGGTCCACAATCTCAAAGGACAGGGCAGGGTCTATGTTCCCTGTGGGCTCGTCCGCAATGATCATCTCTGGGTTGTTTACCAGAGCCCGGGCCAGTCCCACCCGCTGGCGCTCGCCGCCAGAGAGCTCGGTGGGGTAGTGCTTCGCCTTGTGTTGCAGCCCCACCAGGCTTAGGATATAGGGCACCCGCTTTTTGATGGACCGGGGCGAAGCCCCCACCACACGCATAGCAAAGGCCACGTTGTCATATACCGTCATGTGGTCAATCAGGCGGAAGTCCTGGAACACCATGCCCATTTTCCGGCGCACATAGGGAATCTTACCCTTGCGGATGCGGGAAATATCCATACCGTCCAGGATAATCTGCCCAGAGCTGGGGCGCTCTTCGCAGGTAATGAGCTTTAAAAAGGTACTTTTGCCCGCACCGGAGGACCCAACGATGAACACGAACTCGCCCTTCTCCACCTTTAGGTCAATGCTGTGAAGAGCCTCGGTCCCGTTGTTGTAAACTTTGGAAACATTCTGGAACTGTATCAAAAAATCACCTCTTGTGGGCCATGGGACCCTATCCCACCCCCTGCTTAGGGGACTTTTTGAACCCCTAAGCACCTTCAAAAACTTTTCCTCCGATTTTTTTCGGAGTCCAACTACAAAGCCCCTGTCCTGAAACCGTCAGCGGAACAGGCGCTTTTGGAGCCCAGAGCTAGGCCGCCCCGGGTCCTTATTTCATGGCACTGTTGGTGAGGTAGCGCTTTACCATCAGAGCTACCTTAAACACAATGGCGTCCTCAAACTCTCGCAGGTCCAGGCCAGTGATCTTCTTGATCTTCTCCAGCCGGTAAACCAGGGTGTTCCGGTGCACAAACAGCTTGCGGGAGGTTTCGGACACATTTAGGCTATTCTCAAAAAACCTCTGGATGGTAAATAGGGTCTCATGATCCAGAGAATCAATGCTGCCCCGCTTGAACACCTCTTTTAGGAACATCTCACACAGGGTGGTGGGCAACTGGTAGATCAGCCGGGCAATGCCCAGGTTGTTGTAGCTGACAATGTCCGTGGCCGTGTCAAACACCTTGCCCACTTCCAGGGCCGTTTGGGCCTCTTTAAAAGACCGGGCCAGGTCCTTAATGTTGTACACCACAGTGCCAATGCCCACCGAGCAGTGGGCGTAGAACTCGCCGGTAAGGGTATCTACAATGGACCGGGCCAGCTTGTCAATATCCCGCTCCTCAATATTCCCTCGAATCTCCTTGACCAGGGCAATATCGCTCTCGTTGATATTGATGACAAAATCCTTGTTTTTGTCCGGGAATAGGTTTTGCAGCACCTCAAAGGCAGAGACATCGTTTTTATCGCTGACCTTAATGAGCATGCAAACCCGGCTAACGTCCGCGTCAAAATGGAGCTCGTGGCTCTTTAAATAAATATCTCCAGGCAGAATATTATCCAGAATTACATTTTTAATAAAATTTCCCCGGTCATATTTTTCGTCGTAGTACTGTTTAATATTACTAAGAGCCACTGCTAAAATGCGCACATAGCGGCGGGCGTCGGGGTCTCCGCCCGAGACAAAGGCCGCATAGCCTGGCCGCAGGCGGCTGCCGAAAGCCTTGAAGGTATAGTTATTCACCACACAAATTTCGTCTGTGGTCATAGCCTCCATAGCGGCCTCGTCATAAACGTCCCCCACAGTGGACAGATCACTGGAGGCAATGATGATTGAGGACTCGTCTATTACGCCAATAGTGCGGTCGATGGCGTCGCTCATCTGATGAATGACGCCTTGAAACAGTCTGTTAGACATACTCTTCCCCCTTTAAGTTTATGGGTGCTCATCCTATTTTACATAATTCTAAGCAATATTTCAACCTTTTTGACGGATTTTTTTCAAAAAAACCTGAATTCATCCGCGGCCCTATCAAGGCCTTATGGGAGGAATTAATGCGCTTTTAGACATATCCAGGCAGATTTTCCCTCCCCATAGCGCTTTTCTCGGATGCGCCCCCTAGCAGGGCCTCTTCGGCCGGGGGCAAATGCACCCCTATATACCAGGCCAAAACCCCAGGCTTTTCCCACCCCACGGAGTCAGGAGACGGGCCTAAAACTTCGCCCATCATCCTTTAAAGGCCAAACTAAAAAAACCGGGGACTCCCAGCCGCTAATATGCAGCTGACAGCCCCCAAAATATGGCAAGTTAGTTTTTAGTTCAGAACAGTGACTTCGGTCTCTTTGTCGAAAATGTGCATCTTGTTCAAGTCGAAAGCAACCTTGCACTTATCGCCAGGCTTGGCGGTGGAGGTGGGCTCCACGCGGGCGGTTACGGCACTGCCCTCACAGTTCAAGTACAGGTAGGTCTCCGCACCCATTAGCTCGGTCACTTCCACGTCACAGGTAACATGGGCACCGCCCACCTTCTGGATGAAGTCCGGCTCGTCATGTACGTCCTCGGGACGGATGCCAAACACAATATCCTTGCCCACATAGTTGGCCAGGGTGGTGCCCTCGGCCTTCTTGGCGGGAACCGTAATGGTGCAATTGCCAAAGGTAACGGTAAAGTCGTTGCCGTTCTTGCCCAGCTTGGCGTCGATAAAGTTCATCTGGGGAGAGCCCATGAACCCGGCTACGAACTCGTTAACAGGATACTCGTACAGGTTCTGAGGCGTGTCCACCTGCTGGATGAAGCCGTCTTTCATAACCACAATGCGGTCGCCCATGGTCATAGCCTCGGTCTGGTCATGGGTAACATAGATAAAGGTGGTGCCCAGCTTGGTGTGCAGCTTGGCAATCTCGGTACGCATCTGGGCGCGCAGCTTGGCGTCCAAGTTGGACAGGGGCTCGTCAAGCAGGAACACCTTGGGGTCACGGACAATGGCGCGGCCCAGAGCCACGCGCTGACGCTGGCCGCCGGACAGAGCCTTGGGCTTGCGGTCCAGCAAATGGGCAATGTCCAAAATGCGGGCGGCTTCTTCCACGCGGCGCTTAATCTCATCCTTGGGGGTCTTGCGCAGCTTTAGACCGAAAGCCATGTTATCAAAAACAGTCATGTGGGGGTACAAAGCGTAGTTCTGGAACACCATGGCGATGTCGCGGTCCTTGGGGGCGATGTCGTTGGAAAGGGTGTCGCCAATGTACAGCTCGCCTTTGCTGATCTCCTCCAGACCGGCGATCATGCGCAGGGTGGTGGACTTGCCGCAGCCAGAGGGGCCAACCAGAATAATAAACTCTTTGTCGGCGATCTCCAGGTTAAAGTCCGTAACAGCCGTAACTCCTCCCGCGTAGATCTTATAAATATTTCTTAAACTCAAGCTTGCCATATAGCTTTCCTCCTGTTTCAGACTCCACCCCCCCCAGAAGCCCGCTTTCGCCTGTGTGCCGTCATCCTTTCATCCACGCCGCCCTCCATAAGAGAACTTGAGCGGCCAGGGAAACAGCTGATATGTAGCGCTAAGCATTGGGAGTGGGTCTAAATTGATTTACCAATATTATAACAGAAAATAGTGCTGGAGGATAGTCTTGAATTACCCAAATATTTTCCCCCATATTTATTAGCATTTACCAAAAGTAAAAATCTGATTGGTGATTCTGTGCAGTTTTTTGGATAATCTCTCATGGCGCATAGGTAGTAGCGGCGTCCCTTTCCACCCCCCTATCTTGTATTTTCCGCCTCAGGGCCCTCTGCCGCCTGGCCCAAAAAAGTCTTTGGCCTTTTAGGCGGCAGGGCTGCGGCGTAAAAGTTTCTGTCAACTTGGTTTACCCATAATTTCTTATGCTGTTTTTCACATTATCCCCAGAGTTTTCCACATCAATCGGTGGGGAATTGGTCCAAAACCTCCCCGGCGGTACTTTCCGCCCCGGTTTCTGGGGCGGAACTCTCCACAGTTTCCACCGGATTTTCCACATTGCTAACCTCCGCGCCTGTCTCGGCCTGGCTGCTTTGGGGCGCGCCACTGTTTACATAATCACTTTCTTCTCCGCTTTTGGGTTCGCTGGCGGCGGGCTGGGTGGCCTCTGGCTGGGGGGTAGCCTCTCCATAGCGGGCGCTGTCCCGGGCAAAGCCGTGCATAAAGCCGTCCACCTCGGCGCAGGCCAAGTCGCCGCCAATGACCAGCCGCCCATATACCAGCAGAGTGGCGTATACCTCGGTCTCCCCAGGATAGTTGGTAATATGGTACTTATACTGGGTGCAGACCTCCCCGGCATAGGGGGCCAGGTCAAAGCCCTGGGCCTGCTGCATGGCGTTATAGTTCTGGTACACGTCGTTAAACTGGGCGGGGATCATCACTTCCCGGGTCTCGGCAGGCTGGGGGTCTGCCTGCCAGCCAAAGGATTGCAGGTAGGCCAGGCGCTCTTCGTTGGTCTCGCCAAAAACCTGGGCCGGGGCGGGCTCTTCTCCCCCGTCTTTGCCCCAGCGCAAAAAGACACAGGCGCCCACCACAGCGGCGGCTAGTACTAAGAAAGCCAGCATTCGTTTTTTGTTTGCTTTTAATGATACGAACATAGTCATCGTTCCTCCCCTGTAGGTTCCTGGGACATATATATGAAAGAAACGGGATGGCTATGTTTTTTTCTCAAAAAGGCGCCGGGGCCCTTGGTCTTTCTGCTTTTTTAGCCCTCTATAAACTCTGTTTCCAGGACAAAATCCTCCTCACAACATTCTGTTAACCAGAAGTCTTGCCCTCCATGCTCTAGTTTTTGGCTATGAAAAAAGCAGGGCCCCGGGGCCTTTGCCAGCCGCGGCTCTGGCCAAAGAGCGCAAAAGGCCGTTTGGGTAATGCCCTGGGCCATGCCCATGCCGGTCAGCTTCATATGGCTCTCCTTGGCAGTCCACAGCCGGGTTAGGGCGCTGTCCCGGTCTGTCCGCTCCGCAATCAGGGCCGTCTCCTCTGCCGTGCAGATACGCTGGGTCAGGGCGGCCGAAAACACCCGGCAACGCTCCACGTCCACCCCCACGGGGCTGTCCTCTACCGCGCAAACCGCCAGGCCCCGGGAGTGGGAGATATTAAAGCAGAACGCGCCGCTCTTTAAAAACGGCTTGCCGTGGGGGCCAAGGGCTAGGGCCTCTTTTATGTCCAGGGGAAGCGCTATCCCCCGCCGCCGGGCCGCCAGGCGCAAAAGCTCCCAGCCGGCCCTTCGTTCCGCAGCGGGGCGGGCCTTTCGGTCCAGGTCCTCGGGCAGGCGCTGGATGTACACCAAGCAGACCACTCCTTTCCTTGGTATGGATGCTATTTTAACACATCTTCCGCCTCCGCGCAAGGCCAGAAACCAGAGGACAAGGAACCCACACCGCAGAATCAACATAATTTCCCTTTATATCACTTACATTTTTCATATAAGCATTCGTCATATCCGCTATTTTATTCCCATTAATTTCGTCACCCGCTCTTCTTGACTTTAAGCTCACTCTAAATAGTATAATCAGCCTTAAAGAAACCACCAGGAGGGAATGGGTTTGACCATTAAAGAAGTAAGTGAGAAATACCACATTAGCCAGGACACCCTGAGGTACTACGAGCGAGTGGGCATGATTCCCCGGGTTACCCGGTCCTCGTCCGGCCACAGGGACTATCAGAGCGGAGACCTAGGCTGGGTGGAGCTGGCCAAGTGCCTGCGCAACGCCGGGCTGACTGTGGAGGCTATTGTGGACTATGTGCATCTCTCTCAACAGGGGGAGGACACCATTCCGGCCCGGCTGGAGCTTTTGAAGCACCAGCGTCAGGCCCTGCTGGACCAGCGGGGGCAGATTGAAACCGCCCTAGAGCGGCTGGACCGGAAGATTGACATTTATGAGAAGAAGATTTGAGCGCTCCCTGGCTTTGCCGTCCCATTGCTTTTTTCTTCGGGATTCGCTATAATGAGAAAAAAGTCTTTTGGGGAGGAACCATGAAGAAACTTGTCATATTTATTTACGCCGTCCTGGCCGGGGTGGCCATCTCCATTGGCGGGGCGGTCTTTCTCTCGGTAGAGGACCGGGCCGTGGGCGCGGCGCTGTTCTCTGTGGGCCTGTTCGCGGTGTGCACCCTGGGCCTGAACCTCTTTACCGGCAAGGTCTGCTATGTATTTCAGAACCCGCCCGGCTATGCCCTGGACTGCGGGCTCATCTGGCTGGGCAATCTGGCGGGCACGGTACTGGCGGGGGGCGCCCTGCGCCTGACCCGGCTGGCCGCCCTAGTAGACCGGGCCCAGGCCCTAAGCCAAGCCAAGCTGGCGGACGGACCCCTAAGCGTGTTTATCTTGGCGGTATTCTGTAACATCCTCATCTACCTAGCGGTCGAGAGCTACAAAAGCAGCCCCCACCCTTTGGGCAAGTTTTTAGGCCTGTTCCTAGGGGTGGCCGTGTTTGTGGCAGCGGGGTTTGAGCACTGCGTGGCCAACATGTTCTACTTCACCGCCGGGGGCGCGTGGAGCCCCCACGCCCTTTTATGGGTGCTAATTATGACCGCCGGCAACACGGCGGGCGGGGTGCTGTTTCCCCTGTGCGGCAAGCTGAAGGAAAAACTGGAAAAGCGGCATCCTTAGGAACAGCCCCCATTGGCGGCTCAACACAAAAAGCGAGGCAGGGAACCCACCCTTGTCTCGCTTTTTATAAGCCGAGAGGTCTATACACCCCAAAGTTTTTACAGCTCGCGCCCCATATTTCGCCAAATTGTCAATTGGTTTTACTCCTGTAAATTGTTACAATGAGGTTCCTCGAGGGAAATCCCACAGGAAAGGAACTTGCCTTATGACAGAACAGGAACGCCTATTGCGCGACCTGCAAGCCCTGGGAGTATGCCCCGGCGACGCGGTACTGGTTCATTCTTCTATGAAAGCTTTGGGAACGGATTTGACCCCTTGGGAGGTCCTTGACTGCCTACAGGAGGCCCTGGGCCCAGAGGGAACCCTGCTGCTGCCCGCCCTGACCTTTGACAACGTAACCCCCGAGTCCCCGGTTTTCGACTCCTCATCCACCGAACCCTGTGTAGGGCTTCTCCCCCGGACCTTCTGGCAAATGCCCGGGGTGCTGCGCAGCCGAAACCCCACCCACTCGGTTTGCGCCCGGGGGCGGCTGGCCCATATCCTCACCCATCCGCACGCTATGGATAACCGGGCCATAGGGCCCCACTCGCCCTTTATGCTGCTGCCTGTGCACAGGGGCAAGCTGCTATTTATTGGCCCGGTGCTGCACGCCTGTACCTTTATGCACGGGGTAGAGGACATTGTGCGCCCACCCTATCTGCAAGAGAAACAGCAGGCCTTTTGGGTAGACGGCCAAGAGCGCGGCTACTGGGTGGCAGACAACTTTGGCTGGGGCTCGGAGTTCCAGCGGATTGAGCATATTTTGCAGGAGCCAGACCTGAGCCGGGGAAAGCTTTTGGCAGCGGACAGCTACCTGCTGGACAGCCGGGCCCTGCTGGCGTCGGCTCTGGCAGAGATGCGAAGCAACCCCTATGCCTTTGTAACGGATATTTCCAAGTGGATTTAGCCGGGGCCGTTCCGGCTCCCCTTTGCTGGCAGCAGGCATGAAGGATTTTTAGCCGGAAGAGATCCCTTACGCAAGGAAAAAGCCGTGAGCGTGGCTGATTTTTGATCGGGAAAGGGCCGCCCATGTCCAAGCAGACGGCGTTTCCCATTTTTTAAGCAAGCCGTAGGCTTCATTCTATGTTTGAGGAAAAACAAGGCGGAGACCTCGTCTCCGCCTCACTTTTTTGGGGAGTTCTCACTCCGCCCTCACCCAGCAGCCTGGGTTCGCCGCCGCCTTGATGGCCGCCTCCCGGGCCGAGATCACCGCAATGGTGTCCTGGTGGCCGACCACCTCTGGCCCGCCGTCAAAGAACGCCAGCATGGCCTTCATGAACCCTCCAAAGTAGTCGGAGTTGACTTCGTGGCGCAGGCAGCCGCCCCCTGCCAAGTCTACGGTCATGGCAAAGGGACAGTCCCAGCCGTGGTGGGAAAAGTGGGCCCGCCGCCCGTCCTTAAACTCCAGCACCGCCCCGGGCAGGGCCTGGGTGCCTGTAAACTGCACCCGGGCCACCTCTGGGCCCATCAGGTAGATAATGGGCTCGATCTGGTGGATGGAATAGTTGCTCAGCAGCCCCGGCCCCACGCTGACCAGACCCGTGACCTGGCTCTTATCCACCGCGTCCAGTTCGCTGGCAAAGCGCAGGGCAGACGCGGAGAAGCAGGGGGTACCGTGGCTCTCGGCAATCTGAAAAATTTTCTCCGCCGAGGCGCGGGTTTCGGCAAAGGTCTTGTCCACATATACGGGCTTGCCGCTTTTCAGGGGCAGCTCACACAGCTCCTCGTGCATCTCCGGGTTATCTGGAGACAGCACGTTGATGCAGTCGCACTTTTCAATGAGTTCCTCGATGGAGCCCACCTGCTGGATTCCCTCCTCTTGGCACCACTGCTGGGTGGTACGGCCCCCAGGCAGAGGAGAATCTATCTTGCCGTAGGCGTACTTTACCTGCATCTCCCCGCCAGATGCCTCGCAAATCCGCTTGGGGTAGTTGTTGGCATGCCACTCGTCCAGATAGTAGTCAATGAACCCGATGATTTTCATAAAAAACACCTCTTTCTTATTCTATGATGATTTCCTGCCGCCGGCCTTCATAGGGCAGCGCCTGTACATTCTCCAGCATCAGCCCCCCCGCGTCTTTGACGTATACCGCGCAGTCTGGGGGCACCTCCACCGTCTCGGGCGAGGGGGCAATATCAAAGGTGGAGCCCTTAAGGGCCAGGTTTTCCGAAGGCTTCTTCTCCACCGTAATATTCCGCAGGACCACGGCTTCAAAGTTGTTCCCAGTGCCCACCGCGCCAATGGCGTTTTCCGTTTTGCAGCCAACGCCCTCGATCTCGATGTTCCGGAAGTTCACCGGGGTGTCCCGGTGGGGGTCCTGCTCCGGCGGAATCGTCCTATCATGGCGCAGGGCCATAAAGAAGATGGCCTCGCCGTTGCCCCACCAGTTCCCGGCCCGCACCCGGGTCTCGATCAGCATATTTTTCACCCGGACGTTTTCCACCAGGCCCCCGTTGTCACTGGACATAAAGGTAAGCCCCCGGTTGCTCCCGTAAATGATGACGTTGTCAATGAGTACGTTACGCACGTGGCTATAGACGTACCCCAGCACAATGGCCTTGGAGCAGGACCGCAGCACGCAGTTGGTGATCACAATGTTCTCGCAGGGCTTGGCCCAGTTGGTGATGCCGGAGATAGCGATGCAGTCATCCCCACTGGAAATATTGCAGTCGGATATGGTCACGCCGTCGCAGCCGCACAGGTGGACCCCGTCATCATTGGGCACCCGCAGGTGGGTGTCAATGGTCAGGCCGTGCAGCTTTACGTCCGTACACTCGCTAAAGGTCAGGGTCCAGCAGGGGGCGTCCAGCACCCGCACACCCCGGACCGTGACCCCCTTCACCTGGTTAAAAAACACCGATAAGGTCGGCCGCCAGTCCCGCTCCACGGTGCACTCCGCCACTTGCTGGGGGGTGAAGGGCGTCCGGCTTTTGGGCACAATAGGGCGGTCAAAGTCAAAGAAAGAGGCGCCGTTTAGGTCAATGGTCCCCGCGCCTTCAATAGACACGTCCTCCCCGCCCAGACAGACGATAAGGGCTTGCAGGTCCCCCAGCTCGTTATGGTGAAAGGGCATAACCGGGTAATCCGCCCGGTTGGGGGAGCCCTTGATGACCGCGCCCTTTTCCAAATAGAGGGACACGCCTTGCAGGTCAATCGTACCGGTTAAGAACACCCCGGGGGGCACCAGCACCGCCCCGCCCTGGGCCTTAGCCCTGGCAATAGCCTGGCGGAAACACTGTGTGTTAAGAAAAACTCCGTCCCCCACCGCGTCAAAATCTAGAATATTAACCATCCATAAACTCCTTGTTACACTATTTTATTAAAGATTTTATCGAAAGTGGCGCAGCGTCCCAAAGCCCGCCCCTGCCCCATGCCGGCAGCTGCTTTGGGAAGAACGCAGGCGGGAGCGCCAAATCCCCCCAGAGAAAAAGCCTCGTGAGCCTTTTCAGCAAGCGCGGGGGCAATCGTCTCGCCGGTGGGCCCGGCCGGTTCCCAGCTTGCTGGCAGAGGCTTATCCCAAGCCTGCCAATAGCGAACAGGCCCCATGGTTTTCCTGACATGGAGGAAATAAAGAAAGGGCGCGGACCCTCTGGCCCGCGTCCTCTTGGGTAGGCTTAACGCCTAAAATCTGCTTTACAAAAACTTAGCCCGCAGTGGTGCCCTTGGCCATCTCCAGCACATTGGGGTTGGCGTCCAGGTAAGCCTTAAACTGGGTGCGGTACTCTTCCAGGTAAGTGTCCAAACCAGCGGCCTTCAGCTTCTCGATGGCAGGCCCAATGTTCTCTTCATAGGACACCATGCCAATCTTGATGGGATAGATGGAGGCGATAATCTCGGTTTGCAGGTTGGTCAGCTCGCTGGTTACATTGCTGGAATCAAACAGGAAGCCGGCAACGGGAGAAATCACATAGTTTTCGGAGCGGTAGTTCTGGTAGCTCAGATACTCGTCGGTAACAATGGCGGAATCGTAGCGCATGAAGGGCATGTAGCCAGTCATCCAAGTGTCCATGTAATACAGGGCGTCGCCGTTCTCATTCTTCATGGAGTCTTCCCGGGACAGCATGCCCTCGCCTTCGTCCGTGAAGTACTTGCCGGGGGTGCCATAGTGGAACAGGTCGTGGTTCTCCTGGCTGGCATACAGCCACTGGAGGAACTTCAGGCCAGACTCGGGGTCCTCAGAGGTAGAGGAGATAGCGTTTAGATTCTGCACAAAGGTGTAGATCATGTCCGGTTTATCGGGGCACATCTTAAACCAGTCGGCGGTTACGTCCTTCAGTTCGGTCTTTTCCATGATGGTCTTAGACACGCTGGGGTCAAAGGTCTGGGAGGGCAGGAACGCGCCCAGGTTGGCCTGGTCGTATTTTACCTGAGAGTCCATATTTAGGATATCGGGGTTAATTAGGCCCTGCTGGAACATCTTCTGGTACACTTCGCAGTCCTGCTTAAACTCGTCGGACTCATAGAAGCTGTCAATGGTGCCGTCCTGGCGGGCGATGATCAGGCCCAGGCTGTTCTCAACATAGAAGGGGTAGGTATCATAGGTCCTGTGCAGCCAGTGGGCGGTATCCTGGTTCTGGTGGAACCAGTTGTAGGCCTTCACGTTGGTTTCCTCCAGCATGTCATCCTGGCTCTTCTTCATCAGGTCCAGCACGTCATCCACGCTCTCGGCGGGGAACTCCTCGTAGCCCACTTTCTTCATGGTGTCGGTACGCACGGTCATATAGGCCATGGTATTGTCAAAACTATGCCAAGAGCAAGGCACCGCATAGTGGTCGCCGTTGTACACAGCGCCCAGCCACTCGTTTTCGGTGAAGTTGGCCACCAGGTCCGGGTACTTCTCCAGCAGAGAATCCAGGGGCATAAGGGCATCCATGCCGGCAATGGCGGAAAGGTTTTTCACGTCCTGCATTACATGCAGCAGCTCAAATTCTTCGCCCGTAACCAACATTACGTTCAACTTTTCAGCATAAGAGTCCCAGGGAATACGCTGTACGCTGACCTCAATATTCACGCCATCGGCGGCCAGCTTAGCGTTTACGTCGGCAATGCCCTGCTCATACTCGTCGGACAAAATGCCGGGCTGGACAATACGCATGGGATGCACCGTACCGTCATCCTGGGCGTTGCTGCCGGTCTCGCTGCTTTCGGTCTCGCTGCTGCTCTCTTGGGCAGAGCTGCCGCTGCTCTCTTCCTGCGTACTGCTCTCAGGGGTACTGCTTCCACTGTCGCTGCCACAGGCCGCAAACAGGGACAGAACCAAAGCCAGAGCCAGCAGCAAAGCCGCGATCTTCTTGACTTTCTTCATAATGTTTCGTCTCCTTCACATATAGAGATTTGTATTTGTTTCTCGGGAGGGGAATTAGGCTCCCGGGGAAACCGAAGTAAATATAGGTTGTGGGAAGCGCTTGGCCTGCGGCGGCTGGGGCTTATTCGCTCTGGCCAGCCTCTGCCTCGAAGCCGTGGCGCTTTTATCCCTTTACGGCGCCAATGACCATGCCCTTGATAAAGTACTTTTGCAGGAAGGGATACAAGAGGATAATGGGGCCCATGGTGACCACCGAGGTGGCCATTTTAAAGCTCTCCTTGGGGGGGTTGATCTTCTGGGCCGCGCCGCTGGCCACCTTCTGCATGGCGGTGATTTCAGACTGTATCTTAAATAGAAGCATCTGTAAAGAATACATCTTCTGGTCATTAACTAGCATCACGGAGTTAAAGTAGTTGTTCCAATAGCCGATGGCGTAGAACAGGGCAATGGTGGCCAGCACCGGGGTGCACAGGGGCAGATAGATGGTAAAGGCAATGCGCACCTCCCCCGCGCCGTCGATACGGGCCGATTCATTTAAGGCGTCAGGTATCTCCCGCACAAAATTGCGCACCAAAAACATATTAAAAGGGGAAAACATTAGGGAGGGAACAATGAGAGCCCAAATATTGTCAAAGCAGCCGATCATCTTGGAAATCATGTACCAGGGCACCAGACCGGCCGAGAACACCATGGTAATGTAAAAGTACAAAGACAAGCCGTTGCGGTAACGGCACTGTTTGTTCGCCAGGGTGTAGCCCGCGCCAAAGGTAATCAACGTGGCAACCAACGTACCCACCACTGTGGCGATTACCGTAACTTTATAGGCTTGGGGCACGTTAGAAGAAGAGGAAAACAGCAGCCGGTAGGCCGAAGCGGACCACTCTGCCGGAAGGAAAGAGTAACCGTTGATGGTAATAGACTTTTCCTCTGTAAAAGACACGATAATAACCAGTACAAAGGGAATGAGGCAGGCCAGGGCAAAAATAGTTACAACGGCATATACTAAGCCGGTAAAAAATTTTTCGGCCGGGGTTGTTTTTATTTTATTTTTCCCAGTAGGGAGTTTCGCGGTATTTTCCAAAGCTTAGCAGCTCCTTTCTTTACAGTCTTTAAAACAGCGCGCCCTCTGGGAAATTGCGGCGGACAATCCAGTTGGAGGTAAACACCAGAATAAAGCCCACAATGGACTGGTACAGGCCAATGGCCATGGAAAGGCTGGGATCGCCGGTGTTTTTAAAGGTGCGGTACACATAGGTGTCAATGACTTCCGCAATGGGCATTAGGGAGCTGTTGTCCCGGACAATGGCGTAAAGCATACCAAAATCACCGTAGAAAATGCGGCCAATGGACATAAGCGTAAGAATGCAGATGGTGGGCATAAGCAGGGGCAGGGTAATGTAGCGGATGCGTTTGCTCCGAGAGGCTCCGTCAATATAGGCCGCCTCGTAAAGGCCCTCGTCAATGCCCGTAATGGCTGCCAGATAGACAATGGCATTATACCCCGTGGTTTTCCAGATGTTCAAAATCAGCAAGATTGGGTACCAGTACTTAGCCTCGGCATAAAAATTAATGCGGTTTCCCCCGCTTGAAGTAATAATGTTGTTAATCAAGCCATTGTCTGTGCCCAAAATACCCTGGAGCATATAGCTGACAATCACCCAGGAAATAAAGTATGGGAACAGCATGGCGGACTGGGAGACCTTTAAAAACCTTTTGGCGTGTACCTCGTTTAGCACAATAGCCAGCGCCACGGCGCACACCGTGCCCACCACCAGGAAGAGAATATTTATCACCAGGGTGTTGCGGGTTACGGTCCAGGCCCAGCTGGACTTAAAGAAATACTCAAAGTTCTTTAGGCCCACAAAATCGCTGAACAGGCCTTTTTTGTAGTTGAACTTCTCAAACGCAATGGCTATGTAGGGCAGGGACATGTAGCAGTAGACGAACGTATAAATTACCGCGGGCAAGGCCAGCAGGTAAAGAAATTTGTTCCTCCACAGCTCCACAAAGGGATTGACCCGGCGGTGGGGTTCCGCCGCTGTGCGTTTACTCATCCGACTCATCATCCTTTCATACAGGGGCAAAATGATAAAACAAGCTGCCGCCGTCCTCTTTACCCATTTAAAATAACTCTTCAAACCCTATTTGTAAACTATGAATTTTTGCAATTCTCTAATTTTTTGCATTGAGGGCCATATTTTTGCACTATTTAGCAGCTACAACAACTTAAACAAACTCTGAAAATTTGCTTTGTGCAGGTTTTACTGTAAATAAAAGTCACTTTTTTGAAATACTCTTGATTTTTGGGTTCACACAGTATAAAATCTATCTATATAAGCGCAATTTTTGGAGTTTCGGCCCATGTGGACCCAGATAAAGGGAGGTTAAGGGGATGTCCAGGCAGCCTCTGCAATTGAAACAAAGATATAAATGGTCACTATTTATCGTAGTACTGGCCGTAGACCTGCTGCTTACTCTGACCCTGTTTGTAGTGTATACCAGCTCACGCATCCGTATGACCAGTAATTATTCCACCGCCCAGCTGGAACAAGCGTGCGCCTCCTTGGACATTCTATATGAGTCCCTGCGCAGCAAAGTGGACCAGATTATGGTGGACCGGGATGCGATTGCCTTTCTCTACGCTTCCGGCACAGATCGCCTGCAAGAGGCCAGCGTGGGCATTAAGCTGCGTACCCTGCGTACCTCGGACCCTTATTTAAGGCATATTACCCTGTATAATTCCACCAGCCTGCGCTTTGTCTCCACCTCCTGCGCTGGAGACATTCTGGAGCCAGACCTGGCGGAGTTTTTCCAGCTGGTAGACAACGCCCCTGGCTCTTATAGCTGCCTGCTGCGCCGGGTGGGGGCCGCCTATACTACCCAGCCCGCTAAAGACGCCCTAACCTATACCTTTATATTTCCGGTTCAGCTGCAAGGCAGCCGGGCCACCAACCTGGTGGTTATTGATGTAAACGATAGCTATTTTAATAGTATCCTGGCCCCGGTGCGTACCAACAGCGGAGAACAGCAGATCCTTTTTACCCACCAGGGTAACCGGGTGGTTTCTTCCCTAACAGCCCAGCCCGGACAGCAGCGCTTTAGCATCTCGTCAGAAACCACCCTCTTGAACCATCTGCCCGACAAGAAAACGGACGGCGCAGGGTATTTTACTTACCAGGACCAAGACATGCGGCGGTTTGTCACCTACGCGTGGGCCCCTAAAGCCGGCTGGACAATTTACAACATAATGCCCTACAGCACTTTGCTGGAGGGCATTGCCAGTGCCATGGCACTGACGTTGATCTTAACTCTGGGTACCCTGGCCTTTGGCTATGTGCTTTCTCGCCGGGTAAGTTCTTCCCTATACGAACCCATCAAAGCCCTGTATGAAAGCTATGTTTCCCGGGCTCCTGGCCAGCACACTGGCACCGAGCTGGAGCAGCTGGGCCAGGCTTTTTCTGATCTATATCAGAAAGCCGACAACCTGGAGAAAGGTCTGCTGGCCTCTTACCACGAGTCGAAAAGTATGTACTTGCGCTACCTGTTTCATGGGGATGAGCGCAGGGTTCAGTCGTCCCTGGCCACATACCAGCGTCTGGGTATTGACCTGGCCGCCCCCGCTTACCAGGTAATCCTAATGGAGTGCGTTCCTCAGCGGCCTGACGTTGAAGCCAGCCTTTTTATCTGTTACTATGCCCTGGAAAATATTACCCGAGAGCTGCTGGCCACACCCCGGGGCATGGAGTTTATGCGCATGGACGACAACCGCTTTGCTGTGCTGCTGTATCTGGATGACCCCCAGCTGACCCCGGACCTTCAGCAGGGGCTGGCTACCATTGCCGAGACCATGGGCCGGGAATTTGCCCTGGACACCACCATCTGTGTGGGAGACGTGGCCAATGCTTGGGAAAATATCAACCTGGACTATGAGCAGACCCGTATTGCCCTAGACTCCTATTCCGCCAGCCACTACGGCAAGGTGTTCCGCTCCTGCGACTCACCAGGCAGGATGAACAGCGAGCTCTACTTTAACAGCATTCACTCCAAGCTGGCAGAACAGGTGCGGGCAGGGAATCTGGAGGACTGCGCCAAGGAGTTCGACGCGGCTCTGGGAGCCATGCGGGGCATTTCCTTTAAAACAGCCAAGACCTACGCCCGCCATGTGCTCATGTCTGTTTTGGACGATTTCCCTGGGTTCTTTGACGGAAACGAGAGAGACTTTGCTGGGCTAATGGAGCAGCTGGGGCAGATTGACCACTGCCAAAACGTACAGTCCATGAAAGCGGTGTTTTTGGAATTTTTAAACAGCGTCAGCTTGCGCCTGACCGCCAATCGGAAAAGCAGTAACGAAGAGGCCGCCCTGCGGGCCAAAGAGTACATTGACCGGAACTATGCCAACCCAGACCTTTCTATGCGGCTGCTGGCAGAGAACACCGGGCTTTCTCCCTCCTATCTGGGGCGGGTGTTCACAGCAGTGACCGCCTATACCTTTAACGACTATTTGACCAACACCCGGCTGGCCCAAGCGGCACAGCTGCTGTGCACCACAGACCTGGCGGTGAGCAAAATTAGCGAACAGGTAGGCATTCTTAACACAAACTATTTTTATTCCCTATTTAAGAAGCGGTATGGGAGAACCCCCACCGCCTACCGTAAAGAAAACAAACCGGAAAAATAGCAAAAGGGAGGCAGCCAAGGCCTCCCTCTTACTTTTTTTAATGGGACTGGATGTCCGGGACCCACGAGGCCACCACCACCCACCGGGTGGAATATCCCCAGCCCGTGCAGGTGGAAAGAGTGATCAGCCTGCCATCTGCTTGGGGGTCCACACCCAGGTCAATCACCGAGTGCTCTTTGCAGAAGTCAATGAGTTTCTGCTGCATATTCTCTTCCTCGATGTCCAGCCGGTAGATCAGGTCCCGCACCCCTACCTCAAAGGCGGCGAAAATCTGGTATTTCTCTACCACACCGTCGTCCCGGGCTATGTAGACATAGGGCCGCTCCTGGGCATAGGCCTGGTCCGAAAATTTTTGCAGCCCACCGAACATGGAGCCATCCATCATCTGGTGGCCATAGATAATGGTGTTGAAATCGCTGAAATCGGGCTGGCAAGAGGTTTCCAAAAAAATGGCCCCTACCCCACTATTCTCATTTTTCCAGGTGTAGTTCAGGTAATGCGTATTATTATCTGTATACATCACGGGATAAAACACATTTGTGCCGGGTATGGCAATCCAGCCGGTTACCTGGGGGTTCACCTGGCGCAGGGCGTTCAGGTCCACCTGGGCCAGCTCTTGGGCGTAGGGGTCTGGGGTAGGCGCGGCTTTAGGGGGTGCTTCCGGGCCTAATGGTTCCGAATCCTCTTCTAAAAGCTGAGAGGCCTGGGAGCCGCTGGTGGGTTGTGGCTGGACACTGGGTTTAGAAATACCCGCCAGCTGGGCTGCCTCGGTATAGTCCATGGCGCCCTTGTGATAATCCATCAGCTTCCAGGTAATAGCCGAACCACCCACCACTACCATCAGAAGCGCCAGGAGCTTTATAATAATTCTTATGTTTTTTTTCATAGAGACTTTCCTCCCACCAGCGGCCAAAAACCTGCTAGTTTTTTCCATTTCCATTATAGACTACCCGGTCCGGTTCGTCAATAACTAGAAGGGCCGGGACCCTTTTACGAGTCCCGGCCCTTGTTGCGTTCGGTTTCAGAAGGCCGCCAGGCGCTAGTGCTTAGCGAACACTCTTCTTTTTTCTTTTTCCTGTCAGCTTTAAGGCCAGCAGGCTGCCACCAGAAACCACCAGCATGGCATACCAGAAAGTAGGCTCATCGCTAGTCCTAGGAACATCGGCCAGCGGAGGTGTGTCCTCCGGCAGATCCTCCTCGGGCTCATCGGGGCTTAAAGGAGGCGTGGGGTCGGGCAGATCCTCCTCAGGCTCATCGGGGCTTAAAGGAGGCGTGGGGTCGGGCAGATCCTCCTCGGGCTCATCGGGGCTTAGAGGAGGCGTGGGGTCGGGCAGTTCTTCCTCTTCAGGCGGAGTGGGTTCGGGCGTTTCCACTGGGGCCAGAGGAGGCGTGGGGTCGGGCAGCTCTTCCTCTTCTGGAGGAGTGGGCTGCGGGGTGGGAATTTCCGGTGTGGGAGTAGGCTCCTCGCGCTCCTCGGTGTAGGTGTTCGTCACACCCACGGTGGTATTCCCATTCTGTACCACTGTGGCGGTGCCGCCTCCGGTAACCGACAGGCTATAGAAGGGAATGGAGGCATCCGCAAAGGACTCGGCTACCGTGTAGTCACCGGTAAGCAGATTCTCCAGGGTCACGCTTCCGGCACCCGTAATGCTTACATCTTGGCGATAACCCTCGGGACCGGTTACGGTGAAGCGGAACACCTTGCTAACACTGGCGTCCGCCGGGCCGCCCACCACGGTTTTGTCTATGGTTAGGCTGCCGCGGTCGCGGGCATAGGTATTTGTAACAGCAACAGACGCTGTCTCACCCTTGGTCACTGCCTGGGTGCCTACGCCGGTCACGCTGACAAAGTGATAATTCTCAATCTCCGGACGGCCGTCTACCACTTCTGTAATGGTATAGTCGCCGGTGGGAATGTTGGTCAGCTGCGCGGTGCCGCCAGCCGTTACAGAAATCGTTTGAGAGGTAAAATCATCAGGGCCAGTGACTTGGAAATTAAATACCAGGCCGTTGGCGCCTTCCGGAATCGAGTCGGTTCCGAAAGACAGATTCTTGCTGATCTCCAGGTTGCCCCGCTTCCGGGTGTAGGTGTTGGTAACCGTCACGGCCGCGGTCTGGTCCTTCTCCACAGTAGCAGTGCCTAGGCCGGTAACATTCACATCGTAATGGTCCGTTCCGCCTGGGTACACTTCGGCCACTTGGTATTGGCCAAGGGGCAGGTCACTGAAAGTACGGCTCTCTCCAGCAACTAAGGCAAACTGCTGGGAATAGCCATCCGGGCCAGTGACGATAAAGGTATATGAGCCTTTAATCTCGTCCCGGTAGCCCTCACCATTAATAACCACATTCTTGGTAACCGTCAGGCTGCCGGTGGGTTTGTACTCGTTCTCAAACTCCACTTTGTCTTTCTGGTCAGCACCCTGCACCACAGTGTAGATGCCAGCCGCGACCAGAGAGAGCTCTGTGCGGGTGACGCTGTCCACTTTGTAATTGGTTATATGAACCTTACGCTCACCGTACTTGTACGTGTAGCCTGTTATATTGCCATTAGCATCTTTAATAGGCGTATGAGACCCAAAACTCTCTGTAGTCTCTGTCTTAGAAATGGTGATTTCTACCCGGTACATTTTGGTATCGTACTGGATAGTAGGATCATCCCCAGGCTGCTCCCTAACATAGAACACATGAGTCTTTTGGTCGGGATTATCGCCGAAAGCATCCATAGGGATATTGATGTTTGCGGTACCTTTGTTTTCATTGACAGTATCGATGACAGCAGTACTTACCTTATTTAGAGAGCTATCCAGCAGTTCAAAGGTGAATTCGCCCTTCTGAATGCCCTCCTCGCGGTTACCGGTCAGTTCCTTATTGACAGGAACCTCTACAGTGGCAAGACCTTTTATCTCTTCTTCTTTGGAACCAATGATGAGTATACCATTGTTGCCGATACCGCCGCCGTGCATGTTGGAGTGGTTTCCGCTGATATTCACGGTAGCCTTATCTTTAGCTTTCTCCTTGTCCTCATCAGAGACATTAGCGGTTAGGCCAATCTGCTCCTTACTGCTAACAACACCGTTGTTGGTCGCGTTAACTTTGTTGCCATCCGAAACGCCGGTCCAGTTAGCCTGGCCGCCGCCCAGCATGGTATTGCCTACAACAGTCATTGCGTCATCCTTGCCGTACTGGTCATGGCCATTGCTGAAAATGTCCTTCGCACCATTTATCATGTCCTCGGTCCACTTTTCGTTGCCGTCAACAACATTGACATTATTCTTATCCAACGGCAAGCGGTTGGGACCTTCAGGCCCATCGACAGGATTGCCGTCCTGATCCTTCCAAACGCCTGTCTCGTTATCAAAGACAGCCGCGCCGTTCTCCGCGCCCAAAATGGACGTAGCGCCGTGGACGCACCCGGCAATACCACCGCCGATACCGGCAGCGGTGTTTTCGGTAATAATGGCATTTTCCAGCTCCAGCCGGCCGCTGTTCTCAATATAGATACCGCCGCCGCCCAAGTCGGACCCTGTCATGGTAATATTATTTGTAATATTACCCGCAGTGATCTTGCCTGTGCCCTGAATATAGATACCGCCGCCTTCGCCTACTAGCGCCAGGTTTCCGTCAACAGTACCACCATTCATGATAAACTGGCTGCCTTCTTGAGCGGTAAAGGTATTGCTATTATACTGATTAGCGATAAAGATACCTCCACCTTCATCTGCGGTGTTGTTGGAAATTTCACCGCCACTCAAAGTGAACTTACCATCATTCTCTGTTTTCCAGCCGTCCTTTTTGGTGTATTTATATTGATCATCAACATAAACACCACCGCCTTGGCCTTGGCCATGATACCCGTCTTTTTGATTGGTAGAACCCCATTCAGCGTATTTATTATTCGTCGGATCTTTATCCGTGCCCGTACTTGCGGTGTTATTGGAGATGGTGCCGCCGCTCATGGTGAACTCGCCGCCCGAAACGTAAACACCGCCGCCATTGTAGTGGGTGTCAGAACCAGCTTTGTTGCCAGAGATCTCGCCGCCGGTCATCTCGAACTTACCCTTCTCGTCAACCTTCACGCCGCTGCCGGTTGTATCTGCCTTGCCGTCTCCATTTTGGTCATGGGTCAGCTTGGTTTCACCTTCCAGCTTCAGCGTGCCGTTGCCTTGGACTTCTACAACAGCTTGGTTATTCGTAGTACCCACCAGGGTACCGCCGACGATTTCGCCGTCCAGAATGACTAGGGTCTTACCGCCTACCACGATGATACCGGTAGAAAGCTCCAGCGTGTAGCCGTTGAGGACCAGCTTGATGGTTTTCTCGTCGTCGCCTTCGCCTTCACCCTCATTTGCAGAGACATACTCACTGTTCCTATCAACCTCGCCCTTTAGAGCATTGTTAATGGTCTCGGTCAGCTCCTCGTCTTTGGCTTTCTTTTCCTCGGGCGTAAGCTCTTTGGGCTTATAGCATTCCGCAGCGTGCGTGTGCTCCTCAGAACCACAGTGGGTGTTCGTAGGGTCCTTATAGCACTCATTCGTATGCTCATGCTGCCCAGGGGCGCCGTCACAGGAAGTATAGACCGTTTCTGTCCCTATCACCTTATAGCAACCCTCGGTGTGGGGTTCAGCTTTGGTCTCACAGGGAACCTCAACCTGCTTGGTTATGGTCTCTTCCTTAACAGTCTGAGTCATAACCGGGTTGCCCTCTTCATCAAGCACCGGGTTCCCTTCCTCGTCCAGCACAGGCACATCTACAGGCACCTGAATGGTTTCTTTGACCTCCGTGTATTGCGGCACATCGGTCGTGTGGTCGTGGTGAGTAGAGTCAGTACAAACCAATTCCTTGATTTCCTTCCACTCCTCGCCACATGCCGCGGTGTGAACATGAGGAATTTCCGCGCCCGCTTCTAAACCACAGAAGGTTTGCGGGGTTTCAACGCCTTCTTTATTGGTGAAGTAACACGTTTCATTATGAGTATGCTCCGTTTTAGTACACACCAGCTCCATCTCATCTTTCTGCGCGGCCGTGATGGTCCACGCAGAAGCGTTGAGCTGTAGCACACTGACACACATCATTACGGACATGAAAATCGCAAGGGCCCGTCTTGTCAGATTTCTCGTGCGTTTTTTCATTCAAATCCATCCTTTCTTTGCATAGTGCATTTACGGATGCAAAGTATCCGGCGGCCGGGCTGGCATCGCCGTTGCGTTTGCGGCCTTTGGGCCGCGCCTGCCTACCCAGTCTGTTCCTTACCTTCTCCGGGATCCGGCATTAGCCCCCATAGCTTTGCGTCCCGCCGTTTCCAACGGTTTGCTGATAGAATCAGCAACCGGCTAACATGACGGAGCGTTTCCTTCTCCTCCGCTTTAGTCCCTATGGCTTTGCGTCCCACCGTTTCCGGCGGTTTGCCAAAAATGTTCGTCATCGTTGCACGGGCCCAAACACTGCCCTAATCTCTCCCCGCTGTCATCGATGTACATGACAGCGGGGCGCTACCACGGTGGCATCGCTTGATTCTTTATCATACGCGCACCTCCTTTCCATAGGTACCTAAGTTTACTGCACGGCTTCACTGAACACGGGAAAGGATTGTTTGGCCAGTTTTGGCCAAACAACAGAAAGCTAGCTTTCTGTATGTTGAATTCGCACGATCGGTCTGTATTTTATTTCCATATTTAATTTTCAGTGTTACGCTATATGTTGTGTTCATCCCGCCTCCCTTCTAAGGCATATTCTACTTCAATATAATATGTCGACGGAAATTTCTGGAAAATAAGAGAAAGAGAAAAATTATTTTCGATTAACAAATAATTTTTTCTCTCCCCCATTTTGCTATTTTATTTACCCCAGCCGCCGGCGCAGCTGATCTGGATTATCTGAATAATTCAGGGCTATTTCCTTGGTAATCATCCCCTGCTGGTACAGCTTCAAAATAGACTGGTCCATGGTCACCATACCCTCGGCGCTGCCTGCCGCTATGGCGCTGTCGATCTGGTGGGTCTTGCTGTCCCGTATCAGGCTGCGGATCGCGCTATTCATATGCATCACCTCAAAAGCCGGCACCAGCCCGCCCTGGGTGTCTGGCAGCAGCTGCTGGCTAACCACCGCGCTAAGCACCATAGAAAGCTGCACCCGAACCTGGCCCTGCTGCCCGCTGGGGAAGCTGTCTACAATACGGTCAATGGTATTCACCGTGCCCTTGGTGTGCAGGGTAGCAATGAGCAGGTGGCCGGTCTCCGCGGCGGTCATGGCCGTGCGGATGGTCTCGTGGTCCCGCATCTCCCCCACCAGCATCACGTCCGGGGCCTGGCGCAGGCAGGCCCGCAGGGCAGAAAGGTAGTCCTGGGTGTCAATGGCCACTTCCCGCTGGCTAACAATGCTCTTCTGGTTTCGGTGCAGATACTCAATGGGATCCTCCAGCGTGATAATATGGGCCTCTCGGGTCTGATTGATCCGGTCGATAATACATGCCTGGGTGGTAGACTTGCCGCTGCCTGCTGTGCCGGTGACCAGCACCATGCCATGCTGAAGCTCCGCCAGGTCCATCACCTGCGGGGGAATTTGCAGGGCTTGCCAGTTTGGAATGTCAAAGGCCACCACCCGCACCACTGCGGCCATAGAACCCCGCTGCTTGTAGGTGTTAATGCGAAACCGGGCCAGCCCCCGCACCGCACAGGAGAAATCATCGTCCCCCTGGGCCTCAAATCGGTCCATAGGGCGTTTGGCCAGCTCGTATAATTGGCTGATCAGGGCATAGGTGTCATCGGGAAAAAGCTGGTTTTCGTCAATACGCACCAGGCGCTTTTCCAGCTTTTCACAGACCGGACTCCCGCCGATGATAAAAAGATCCGAAGCGCCATCATCCACAGCGCGCTTTAAATATTCCGTAACAGATGTTGACATAGGGTGTCTCCTTTTCTGATAGATTTTTTTCCTCTAAATAAAAAACACGCAGTCCAAGTACATTCGGCACCTGGACTGCGCAGCGGGCCACTTATCCAAGCCCTGATCCATCCCCCTCATACAGTTCTACATGGTCTCGAGGCGTCCACTCTTCCGTGGAAACCGCCTGCCACTTCAACACCTGCCAGCGGGTTTCGGTCAGCGTAACCTCCACTTCCAGCCGCTGGCCCTCTGAAATGGGGCAGCTATAGCGGTATATCCCGCCGCTTTCCTCCACGCCTTCAGGTACCTGGCCCGCCCGCAGCTGGGCAAGAATCTCTTCCGCTTGGCTATCGGCAGCATAGTATCCTGCCACTGCCTGGGCTGCGGTATCCCCCAGGCGGCTGTCTGCCCGGACGGTGCTAAGGCTTAGCAGGGCGAACACCGTCAAGCACAGAACCGCAAATACCACCAGCAGAGAACTGCCCCCCAGCGCCGGCGGCGAAAACCGGACTTTCTCTTTCTTTGCCATCGCCTAGCCCCCTTTAGTAGTAGTCCTTTGTCTGTTTCTGCCAGGAGAATTCTAGGCTGTACAGCTCCTTGCCCTCCGGGTTGGTCACCGTTACCCGGCTCTCCCCCAGATAGGGCAGGCGCTCTGGCAGGCGGGTCAGCTCCACGGTATAAAAGCTGGGCTCAAAACTGGGCTTACCCTCATCGTCAAAATAATAGGTACCCTCGCCTGTAGGATACTTTTTATCCACCAGAGGACCATCGGTCTTTGCCGCAAATTTCTCCGACTCCACCGTGTTCTGGCACAGCACCACCGCCATATCCCGCTGGCGGGCCTCCTCCGAAAGCCGGTCCGACAGCACAAAGGCCTGTAGGCACAGGGCCGCCGCCAGGGCGAACACCAGAATCATCACTATCTGTTCCATCATCACCAGGGGCGCTTTGCTCTTCATGACAGACCGCCCTCCATTTCGCCGCGCAGGGTGAGGTAGAGGTCCGGGCAGCCCTCTATCTTGACCCGCACCCCGCCGTTATCAATGGACAGCTCCATGCCCTCCGCCTCCATAACGCGCTCGCCGTCCTCAGGCTCCAGCATTAAGTCTTCGGCACAATACAGCTCCATCAGCCAGCCATCATAACAGTACACCCGGGTAATATAGCCCTCTTCATCCCGCAGTTCCAGGGCGTCCATGCCGTTAAACCGGCCGGCCCCTACGCCCCCCTGGCCATCCGCCTGACGTACCCGCTGGGCTATGTACTGTAGACAGGTACGCTGTTGATAGGCCCCCTGATCCCGCTGGGTCAACCGCTGGTAAACCCCCGCGCCGGTAAGCAGCACCGTTAGAATGCATACCGCGAACACCGCGAACAGCAGCAGAGCCACCAGACCGTCTATATGATGCTTTACCGTTAATTTCTTCATGGTCTCTCCAGCACTGTGATATCAGGCATCAGGTTTTCCGCGCAGGGCACGAAGTGGACCATATACCGGTCCTCATCCACCTGAATCCCATAGTGCTCCTCCAAATATTCCAAACTAGGGGGATAGCTTCCCTCGCTGGCAAAGCAGGCCACGCAGCCCCGCCGCAGGGCCTGCTCCAGCTGGTCTACGCCCTTCTCCGCCTGGCCCCGGTCCAGGTTGTCCAGGGCCGCGGCAAAAAACACCACCCCTGCCGCCAGCCCCAGGGGCAGCAGCAGGCCCCGAAAAACCCGAATCCACCTATGTTCTATTTTCCCCATGGCGTCACCCAATGGCCGCCATAATGTTCATCAGCGGCAACATAACAGACAACAGAATCAGTCCCACCAGCATCGAGCAAACCAGCACCAGGGCTGGTTCAGCCCTGCTAACCTTCTCTTCCAGGGCGGCCTCGCTCTCCTCGGCCAGGTCCTGGGCAATCTTCTCCATAGCCGCATCCCCCGCGCCGCTGCGCTGGCCCAGCTCTAATAAGCGGCACTGGGCCGCCGGCAGCAAGCCGCTCTCCCGCATCGCGGAGGAAAGGGCCTCGCCCTCATCCAGCCTGGCGCGGCAATCCTGGCAACGCTGCTGGGCTGTGGGGGTACCAGCCATTACATCCCGGGCCAAGTCCAGGGCATCCTCCATAGGCAGGCCACTGGCCATGCCCATAGCCAGGGCTTGGGCCACCCGGGCGGTATTCATCCGGCGGGAAACGCCCTTATCCCCCCGGGTTTTTTTCCACCAGCCGGTCACTCTTTCCCGAAAGCTCCCCACAGCGGCAAACAAAATAAAGAAGATCACCACCAGGGCTAAAACGGCCAGCAGCACCGGCATGGCGCCATCCAGCCAGCGGCCAATGGACAAAAGCCCTCCGGCCACTCCGCTGAGCCGCCCGCCCAAAGAGGCATACACTTCGTCAAAAATGGGAAGTACCTTCACCAGCAGCACTGTGATGACCACCAGCATCAGGGCCAACATCACCGCTGGGTACAAAAGGGCGCTGCGCACCCGCCGGTCCAGCCGGGCCCGGTCCTCATAAAAGGTAGAAAGGGCCCGCAGGGCCTCTTCCAGCTTGCCGGACTGTTCGCCCACCTGCACCAGCCCGCACACATAGGCCGGAAAACCCCCGGCCTCCTTCATCGCGTCCGAGAGGGTCCCGCCCTCATCCAGGCGCAGCGCCATGCCGTTTAGCATTTTCTCGTTGGCCTGGTCCTCCTGGGCCATCAGGGCCAGCCCGTCTCCTGTACCCACACCGGCATGCATCAGCATGGCCAGCTCCAGGCACAGGGCAGCAATGCTTTGATTTGTCAAATCTTTTTTCACGTCAAGACCTCCGTTACAGCGGCCGAAAAGACCCCGGCCGGTGAATCAATGGCAAGAATGTCCTCCCCTACCATTTTACCCTAATTGGCCGGTTTTGTAAAGTCCGATTCTCTTTCGGCCAACACCCGCACCTTTCCCTCAGCGTCGGCCACAGCCCGCAGCACTTCCCGGCGGCGTTGAAGGGACAGCGCCAGGGTAAGGGCTAGGTTCACGGTGGTGACCAGTGCCAGGAAGATCCTCCCTTTCATGCCAGGCTTTCTGCGAGCAGTACTTTTCTTTTTGCTCATGATAATAGGCCTCCTATTTTAAAATAATTTGCACAAGCAGCGGGCGGTTCCGCTCTTTTTATGCTTCTTTCTACCGGCGGGAGCTCTCTTCTAACGTATCCGGCGGCTTTGCTTTTCTGCCGCTTCACGGCTCCTTTTGCGCCATCTCCCGCGCGATTCGTTCCATCGCCTCTTTGGTCCCGGTCCGTTCCTGTTCTATATCCTGTTGGCCATATTCCCCGCCGCACACCGCCCCGTAGGGGCAGTACTGGCAGGTATTTTGATTTTTAAGGTTGGGCTTTGCCTCTGCCGCGCCCCGGGCCAGCTCCCGGCCCATAGAAGCTACCAGCCGCTGGGCGTATCCCAGCACCTGTTCCAGCTCTTCCTGGCTAAGCACCTGACTTCTGCTGTCCGGGGTTCCGTCCTTTTTCAGGCTCACAGGGATAAATTCTCCCCGGGCCCCAGCCTCCATTGCCTCTATAATCTCCCCGTCATTAAGCACCAGCCCGCTCATGCGCAGCTGCCGGTCCGCCGCTTTTTTGACCTCCTCCGGGCTGTCTCCCCGTTGAGCCGCCACACTAGGCTCTGCCGCCGGCATATAGAGAATACCCGCTGGATGCAACCGGCCATCCTGGGCCAGGGCGGCCAGGTAAATCAGCATTTGCATATTTAGCCCATAGAGCACGTCCCCCAGCCGGAAGGACTTTCCCCCTGTCTTATAGTCAATAACCCGCACAAAGTCTTTTCCGTCCGGCCGGTGATAGACGTCTACCCGGTCAATGGTGCCCCCCACCGTAACCATCAGGCCATTTGGGTCCTGGATCTTCAACGCGGGCATGTCATTCCCGCCCAGCTTTACCTCCAGACCGCTGGGCTCAAACCTGCTTTGCGCCAGCTCTGCTTCCACATGGACAATAAGCTTGCAGGCAGAGCGGACCATACGCTCCAGCCGGTAGCGCTCCCGGCCAGAAAGAGCCTCTGCCCCGCCCATATTCTCTTCCGCATATTTCTGAATATGCCCCCGAACCACCGCTTCCAGCTCTTCCTGGGTCCAGGCGGTGCGCTCCTCCTTGGCCACCCGAAAGATCTTCTCAAAAAGATAATGCATCATGGTGCCATATTGTAGCACATCCACCTCGGCGGGCCGGCGCTCCCGGGCATTCAGGCCATACCGGCAGAAATATTTAAAGGGGCAGCTGTGGAAGGTCTCTATCTGAGAGGGCGATAGAAACAGCCGCTCCCCATACACCTGCCGGGCCAGTTCCGGGTCCTCCACACGCCGGGGCCTCTGCCCCGCCGCCCGTTCCAGGGCCAGCACACGGCCCGCAAATTCCTGGTCCTCCATAACAAAACGCCGCAGTGCCGCTGCCTGGGGGCTGTTCTCCTGCCAGCGGGCCGCCATGCGGGAAAAAGCCGCCTGGCGGGAATTGGCAAAATATTCGTCTGGCAGGTCCCGCCGGGGCCGCAGGTTTGGAAACGCCCCCAGCACCCCCTCCACCAGCTCACTGGGTTCCTTGTCCTCTCCCCCTACGGCGGAAGGCCAGGATATGTATAGCCGCTCCGCCGCTAGGCTGGCCACCGAGTAGGCCAGGTAGCGCTCCTCAACAGCTTTCTTTTCCAATGGGTCCCCCAGGGGCAGGTCCAGCTGAATCAGCTCCCTGCGCTCCGCGTCGGAGAACACCCCCGAGGACCGGGGAGTCAGGGGAAAGTCCCCCTGGGTGACGCCGATTAAAAACACTGCCCTGGGCGTGCTCTGCCGCACCTGCTCCGCTGTGCCAAAGATCACCTGGTCCAGGGTCTGAGGAATCTCAGAGACGTCCTCCGCGGCCAGCACCTCTTTTAGCAGCCGGTAGAACTTATCTCTAGCCACCCTTTGCTCTCCCAAAAGCACGTACATCTGGTCCAATAGTTCCATCAGCAGATCCCATACCCGCAGCTGTCTGGCGGAAATAGCGTCCTCCCCATCCATTTCCAGCCTCCGGCAATATTCCGGCAGGCTCTCCTCCAAACCGAAATCCATCAATAGATCATAGGCCGCCTGGGCAATCTCTTTTCCCGAGGCGTCCGCCGTGCGCTTCTCAAATCGCTCTAAAGAGGGAATTACCTTCTCCCGCAGCTCATTGAGCCGGCCAAGCAGAGCCGCGTCTTCTTCTGTCAGTTCCCGGCCAAAGCCCTGGGGATGCCGGGTAAAGGGGATGCGCCAGTCCTTGCCACGAATGTGCCAGAGGAAGGCGTAATTTTCCAAATCAGAAATTTCTTCTGTGCTAAGGCCCGTTACCCCGGTCTTTAGCATCTCTAGCAGGGCCCCGGTGTCCAGTCCCTCCTGCACCACCTCAAAAGCCCCCAGCAGAAACCTACACACAGGCTCCCCGTCCACCCGTATGGGCTGGGACATAAAGCAGGGCGCCCCCCGTTTCTCCAGGGCCACGTCCAGGCTTCCGTAGTACTGGCTCGGGTTCCGACAGATCACGGTGATGTCCCGGTAGCGCATTCCCCCTGCTGCCAGCCGCCGGATGGTGGCGGCCACATACTCTGCCTCTTCAAATACGTCCCGGGCCTGGAACATCTCTATCCCACTGTGGTCCTGGCTGGTCATGGCCTGGTCCGGACAAAAAAGCTGGGTCTCCAATAACTTTAGGTTCTCATTCTTATACCGGGGAGCACCCGTGAGCACCACTGGGGGCAGCACCTTTATCCCCAGGTCTCCGGCCAGCCGCTCCAGCCGGTAGCGGGTCCTGTCCACCAGGGCAAACAAGCCGCAGTCGTCCAGCCCCAGGCCGTCCGTGCACAGGGACACTAACATGGTATCCGCCTGGCGCAGCAGCTGCCCCAGCACCCGCATTTCTTGGACCGTAAATCCCTCAAAAGAATCCACTGCCACTGTATACCCCTTGAAGATGTCGCTTCCCTCCAGGGTCTGGGCCAAGCGGGTCAGGTCGTCTCGGCTGTCCAGGTAGCTGGCCCCCACCAGTGCCTCATAGGCGGCATAGACCAAGCCCAGCTCCCGCAGCTTTTGGCTAAGCCCCGCGGGCACCGGCAGGCCGGCGGCCTCCGTTACCTGGGCTGGGGCCAGGCCGCACATTTTCAGCTCGTCCACAGCGGTAAGCATCAGGTCGGTGACTCTCCCGGTGCGGGCGGCGTTTTTGTACACCTCCAGGTGGTCCTGGCAAGTTTCAATGGCGGCGGACATCAAAATGCGCCGCCCCCCATCACGAAGCCTGCGGCCCGCCGCGCCCCCTTCCTTGCGAAACACGGTCTCCGCCAGCCGGGTAAAGCTGTATATGCCAATGGTGTTGGCCCGCTGGGGCCCAGCCAGGCGCAGCACAGCTTTTTCCGTCTCAAAGCTGAACTGCTCAGGCACAATCATCATGCACCGGCTGTCCCCGCAGCGGTCATGATCATTTAAGCTTCGGTCCGACAGGACCCTGCGCATGTACTCGGTCTTGCCGCTTCCCGCGCGGCCCAAGACAAATTGCAGCATAGCTGCCTCCTCTCTACTTTGCCCCGCTCACCCACTCCCGCAGGGCCTCGTACCACTCCACCAGTTTCAGCTCCACCCGGTAGCCCTCTGGGTTTTCGGCCACCTCCCGCTGGTCCTGGGGCAGCTGTGCCAGGGGGTCGCCGCTGGCGGCAGGCAGACACAGGGCCGGGAACACCACGCACCACCAGTTTTGCCCCTCGCCCTCCCCCAGAGTGACCCGCAGGGCCCGGTACCGCCCGGCGGGCAGGGTAAAGCCCTGGTAGTCCTTTTCAGGAAAAGCCAGCTCTGTCACCTGGGCGTTCACCCGCTGAGAAGAGCCCTCTGCTTCCACCCTGCGACGGGCAGCGGCGGTAATGGCCTCCAGGTGGGTGCACACCTGGAAGTTGGCCTCTTCCAGGGTCTCGGCTCCCGCGCACCAGCGGTCCGCCTCGGCCAGCACCGCGTCCCGCACCTTCAGTTTTAGGGCCTGATCCTGGGGAGAGTCGGAATTGGCCACCACATGCAGCCGCAGAACGCTTTCCGGCAGCTGCTGAGAGGATGCCGCCACCCGGAACCAGCCAGCCAAAACCGTCAATAAAAACCCGGCGGCCAAAACCCGCAGGGCTGTTTTCTTAGTGAAAATGCTCATATAGCCACGCCTCTTTCCATATTTTGGGAAAAGTATGGGTAAAAAAGGACGCGGCTATACAGCGGGTAATAAAATTGTAGATGGATTCCAAGGAAACAAGCGCCTATTGGCAAAAAATTTCCCCCATACCTGACGCAACATATCCGCACTTTTCAGCTTCCTCCAACAATGAGTTGAATCTCACCGATGAATGTGCTATAATACAGTCTCAAATCTTTCCAAATAGAAAGGTCCTTTGTATGAAAGAAATTCTCTTGGACGCCCTATTAGACGCCCTAAAAACCCTGCCTTTTCTCTTTGGCGCATACCTGTTCATTGAATTTCTAGAGCACCGCGCCAGCCATAAGCTGACCCATGCTCTCTCAAAAATGGGTCCTCTGGGGCCTGTGGGCGGGGCGGTACTGGGCTGTGTACCCCAATGCGGCTTTTCGGTAGCCGCCGCCAATTTCTACGCTGGGCGGCTGATCAGCCCCGGCACGCTGCTGGCTGTATTCTTGGCCACCTCCGACGAAGCGCTTCCCATCCTTCTCAGCCGGCCTGGGTCCATGGGCAGCCTGGGCCGGCTTTTGGCCGTCAAGCTTGTTGCCGCCGGATGCTTTGGCCTACTAACCGACTTTCTTCTGAACCGCCGCGACCCAGAGGGAGCGGGCTTACACGATTTGTGCCAAAACTGCGGCTGCAAGGAAAAGGGGCTGCTGCGGCCCGCTTTGATTCACACAGGAAAGATCTTTCTATTCCTGTTCCTGGTGAACCTAGCTCTGAACAGCGCTATTTCCCTGGTGGGTGAGGAGAATATTTCCCGGCTTCTGCTCACCGGCAGCGTATTCCAGCCCTTGCTGGCAGCCCTCATCGGCTTTATTCCAAACTGCGCCGCCTCCATCATCTTAACCGAGCTGTACCTGGGGGGCTCCCTCAGCTTTGGCGCGGCGGTGGCTGGGCTGTGCACCGGGGCCGGACTGGGACTGGCGGTTCTGTTCCGGGTCAACCAAAACACCAAAGAAAATTTTGTACTGGCCGGTCTCCTTTATGTGGCCGCTGTGGTCACTGGCTGCCTGTGCCAAGTACTTTTCTAAAAAGTACCGCACTTTTCTAAAAAGTACCGCACTTTTCTAAAAAGCACCGCACTTTTCTAAAGCACTACCCCCTGGTTGGTAGGCCGCACCAGGAACACCCTGCCCTGGCCCTCCAGCTGCTTCATAGCCCAGCGGGCCTGCTGCTCCCCCTCAAAAATACCGTACACCCCCGACCCGCTGCCAGTCATCATGGCCCCCAGGGCCCCGGCCTCGGTCATGGCCCGCTTCAGCGCCCGCACTGGAGCCAGCCGGATCGTCTCGTCAAATCGGTTTCCCACACACCGGGCAATGCGCCGCAGGTTGCCCACCGCTAGGGCCTCCAGCATTTTCGGGGTGGCCTGGGTGCTGGAAAGAGGATACTGGTCCAGCAACGAATAGGCCCGGGGGGTGCTCATACCCGTGGGGGGCTTGCACACCACCAGCCAGCACTGGGGCATTTGGGGCACAGCCTCCACCTGGGTGCCAATGCCTGTGCACCGGGCCGCGCCCCCCACCACGCAAAAGGGCACGTCCGAACCCACCCGGGCGCCCAGCTCCATGAGCTTTTCCACCTTCAGGTTGGCGGAGAACATGTAATTCAGTCCCCACAGCACCGCCGCCGCATCGGCGCTACCGCCCCCCATGCCCGACCGGGCGGGGATATGCTTGCGGATAAAGATATAGACCCCCTGGTCTCCCAGGCCCTGATCCTCTAAGAAAAATTTCGCGGCCCGAAAGGCCGTATTTTTAGTGTCTACCGGCAGGCTCTCCCGGCTGCACTGCAAGTGCACCCCTGGCTCATGGCTGCGCTGAATTTCCAGCTCATCCCACACCGTTACACTCTGCATTACGGTATCCAGCAGGTGGAAGCCATCCTCCCGGCGGCCAGTCACATCTAAAGTCAGGTTGATTTTACCAAACGCTTTTACTTTCATCTTCTATCACATTCCTTGCGCCCCAGGGCTAAGGCCAGGGCGGGCAGATTTTTTCTTTTAAAACTAAGCAACGAGCCAAAGTGGACCATATTGCGCAGTCCAGGGGCGGGGAGGACCATTGCTCCGACTCCGCAGTACAGGCCTTTGGCAGAATATGGGATGGAGGTCTCGCCTGCCGATGAAACCGACCGGACCCACCCCCTGCTGGGGGGCACCGCTGGGACCGCCCCCCTGCCGTCCTGTCGAAATGGGCGACCTTTGCATAGGGAGGCCATCATACGCATAACCACCCGCAGGGCAATGGACCGATCCAAGAAACCCTCCATATTTGGGGCCAGAAAGCTCACTCATGGGTTGGTGCTCTTGGGCATTCCACTACACAAAGCGCCCCATTTCCATGTTTACCCTCACAGCTTTAGTATTGCCAGACGGCGCAGCTTCACCACATGCTTTGGGCACATCTCATGGCAGCAGAAACAGCGAATACAATTTTTATAGTCAATACGGGCCCTGCCCCCTGTCAGGGCAATGGTATGCTGGGGGCAGCTCTCGGCACATTTCCCGCAGCCCACACAGCGTTTTTGGTCGATCTTTGGATACGGGGTCGCGAACTTTTTCGCCGCTGGCCGCAAAAATCCTGGCAACCGGTCGATAAAGTCCGTGCTGCTGGCCTGGGCGGGCTTAAAATCTGCCGCGATATGCCCTTCTATAGCCTCCCCCAAAGCTTCCACTTCATCCAGGCGGCAGGGTCCCAGCCCTCGCTGGGCCGCCAAGCGCAACACATCCAGGTCCTCTGGGTTCATACCGGCCACAGCTGCCCCCACTACGTCGGCGGCATAGGGACTGTTTGAGGCAATGAACACCCCCAGGTCCCGGCGCTGGCCCCCAGTGGGGCCGTTGCCCTCCATTGCCCATATACCGTCCATCAGGCAGAGATCCGGTTTCAAAAAGGCGCACAGGTCTACCAGCATCTCACAAAAATTCTCTTTTTCCGGGAACCTGGCGTGAAGCTCTGGCTTTTGCAGCCCCGGCACCGCGCCAAACAGGTTCTTTACCCCGCCAGAGTATTTTACCATGCCGTGGGTCTTGAGCTTGGGCAGGTCAATGAGAAAGTCCCGATCCAAAAGCGGCTCTATAATATTGGCCTGGCGGCATCTCTTGCCCTCTGGCAAGTGCACCGGCCGGTATTTGCACTGGGTATACAGTTCCACGCCCGTCTCCTCGGCCATCCGCTGATAGCCGCAGGCCCTATACACTGCCCTCATCACGGCGGGTGTGTAGGGCCCCCCTGGGCTTTCCGCCACTAGAGCCCGGGCCCCGGTTTGCAGCACACAGCGGCCCACTGCCGCTGTAAACGCCGGGTGGGTAATAATGGCTTCCTCCGGCTTAGACGCCAGAATCAGGTTTGGCTTCAGCACCACAGTCATGCCGGGGCGCAGCCTATCATACACTGAAAACTCCTGGAATGCCCGGTCCACCAGGGCTTTCAGCTCCTGGGGGTCATAGGCTTTACAGCCCAGCAGCAACGCCCGCTCTCTCATAATTCAACCAGGAAAGCCCGGATGCGCTCTAGCGCCTCGGTAATGTGTTTGATGGAATATGAGTAGGAGATGCGCACAAATCCCTCGCCGCTGGCTCCAAAAGCATCTCCGGGCACCACGGCCACCTTTTTGCCATAGATCAGCTTCTCACTAAACTCCATAGACGTCAGCCCCGTGCTGCGCACCGAAGGAAATACATAGAACGCGCCCTCGGGCTCAAAACAATGCAGACCCATGTCGTTCAGGGCGTCCACCATCAGCCGCCGGCGCATATCGTACTGGCCCCGCATATACTGAATGTCCTCGTCGCCGTTTTTCAAAGCCTCAATGGCCGCAAACTGGCTGGTGGTAGGGGCGCTCATTATGGCGAACTGGTGCAGCTTGGTCATCACAGAAATCAGTTCCGTGGGCCCTGCCGCATAGCCCAGCCGCCAGCCGGTCATGGAATGCGCCTTGGAAAATCCGTTCACCACCACTGTGCGCTCCCACATACCGGGCAGGCTGGCAAAGGACACGTGTCCCTCTTCTGTATAGGTAAGGGCAGCGTAAATCTCGTCAGACATAACCATCAGGTTATGCCGTTCCACCACCCGGGCAATGGCTTCCAGGTCCTCCCGGCCCATCACCGCTCCGGTGGGGTTGTTGGGGTAGGGTAGAATCAGCAGTTTGGTTCTTTCAGTAATCTTTTCTTCCAGCTGCTCCGCTGTCAGCTTAAAGCCGTTCTCGGCCCGGGTCTCAATAATCACTGGCTCGCCCCCGGCCATTTGGGTAATGGGCACATAGCACACAAAGCTGGGCTCGGGAATCAGCACCTGGTCGCCGGGGTTAATCAGGCTGCGCACACACAGGTCAATGGCCTCGGAGCCCCCCACTGTAATAAGCACCTGCTTTTCCGGCTGATACTCCAGCCCGTAGTGACGCAGGAGAAACTTGGCCACCTCTTCCCGCAGAGACATAAAGCCCCGGTTAGGGGTATAGCGGGTGCGGCCCTTTTCCAGGCTGGCAATGCCCGCCTCTCGAATGTGCCAGGGGGTGTGAAAGTCCGGCTCACCCACAGACAAAGAGATCACATTGTCCATCTCGCTGGCAATATCGAAAAAGCGGCGGATCCCAGAGGGCTTGATCTGCTTGGCCATTGTATTCAACAATTTATCATAATCAATCACAAAGGTTGCTCCCTCTCTCGTCAATTTCCTCATAATCGCTGTTAAAGACCACGCCGCCGTCCTTATATTTGGTCAGTAGGAAGTGGGTGGCGGTGGACAGTACGCCATCAATGGTAGAGAGCCTTTTTGCAACGAACATAGCCACATCCTGCATGGTACGCCCGGTCACCGTTACAGCCAGATCATAGCCGCCGGACATGAGATAGACGCTTTTCACCTCGGGAAAGTTCATGACTCTGCCGGCAATCTCGTCAAAGCCCGTGTCCTTTTGGGGCGAGACCCGAAGCTCTATAAGGGCAGTGGCCTTTTGGGTTTCGGCACGTTCCCAGTTAATCAAGGCGTGGTAGCCCTTAATAACCCCGTCCCGCTCGTAGGCAGCAATGGCTTTCGCCACGTCCTCTTCCTTCTCATTCAGCATCACCGCCAGCTGTTTTGCGGTTAGCTTTGCCTCGTCCTGCAAAAGCTCTAATAATTGCTCCATTGCCATCTTTCCAGCGCTCCTCTCAGTACGCAAGATTTTTTAGGATTATTCCCAAATCACTCTAGCTCATTATATACAAAATGCACGAGTTCCTTTTTCTCTAAATTCCCCAGAAGCTGGGGTGGATAAATTTTCACTGTCCCCTGCCGGATCGCTTCCACCGGTACCCAATAAAAGCCCAGGTCCGTCCGCTGTCCACCCACTTCATCCCAGCCAAAACGCGGGCCCTCCCAGGGCTCTATCCCTGGCAGCTCCGCCCGGTAGTAGAGTCCGATCTGCTGGCAAGGCTTGCCCCACAGAAAACGGATCTCCCCCACCGCAGCCAACGAGCCCACTTGTAACTTTAGCCCCAGTTCCTCCTGGAACTCCCTGGTCAGGGCCTGGGCCCCGGTCTCACCAAACGCCACATGGCCCCCTATAAAGGCAAAACCGTCGTCATCCTCCGGCTTTTGCAATAAGAGCTTACCATCTTTTATTACAATAGCCGCTACCCGGTAGGAAAATTTCCACTCTGCCGTATCAAACAAAATATCCAAATTTCCCACCTTCTTTTTGTGCAATATTTTGTTACGCTAAGGGCAGCTGGACAGGCTTTCTCTGTTCATATACCGTGAATTCTGTAAACCCAGCCTCTTTCAACAGCTCCATGCACGGGTCGATGCCTTTCCCCAGGTCTGCGGTCTGGTGGGCGTCTGATCCCAGCGTCACCAGCCGCCCACCCAGCGCATGGTAACGGCGCAGCAGGGCCAGGCTGGGCATGGTCTCCCCTAGTTTTTGCCGCAAACCGGAAGTGTTAAGCTCTAAGGCTATCTCTTTTTCCACCAGGGCAGCCAAAATTTCGTCAATCTTTCCCTGATGCTGGGCCAAGTCCACAGAAACGCCCTGCTCCCCTTGGATGTACCGCAAGGGATAGGTCAGGTGGCCAAGAGCGTCAAAACTCCCCCAGTCTATCATTTCCAGCAGTTCTTCCCAATACGCATTTAGTTTTTGGGCAATCTGCCCATCACTCATTTTAGTGTAATCTATATAATAAAAGTCTTTTTCATCAGCAAGATTGTGCAAAGATCCAATCACAAAGTCATAAGGAAAACGATTCACCACTTCTTCCGCAGCGGTTAAGTCCTGCAAAGGCTGGCCCAGCTCGACTCCCCGCAGCAGCCGTATCTCCCCTGTTTCCAGCTTTTCCATGGCCTGCCAGGCCTGTTCGGTCCGCTGCCGGTACGTCTCCCAATATTCGTGGCATTCGCAGTGGTCTGTCAGCGTATAGGCATACAAACCCAAATGAACCGCTTGCGCGGCCATCTCCCCAGGGGTATTCTTCCCGTCTGGAGAACAGATAGAGTGGGTGTGGCAGTCGCTGGCATATTTGTGCTCCATATCTGTAGCTCCTTCTATGTTGATTTCAAATGACTCGCAAGTAGATTGCCTGGAACGTTTACTCTCTACATTCTTTGCCGTATCTCTTATTATACCACAATTTGCCGGAAAATGGAAGCCAAATATTACAAAGACATTACAAAATCCTACGCTATTTCTTGGCCTCTATCTTTTTACCTCTTTGCTGTTGGCCGTTATCGCCATACGGAAAGGCGGCAGATTCCTCCGCCGCCTTTCTATTATTTATGAAATTACCCTCATAGTTTTGAAAAAACTTAGTTCTCTAAAATCTGCTTATAAAGCCGAATGTACTCATTCGCTGACTTTGTCCAGCTGTTGTCGCAGCTCATTGCTCTGTCAACCAAAATGCCCCAGCCTTCTTTATCAGAGTTATAGGCATAAATAGCCCTGTGCAGACTGTGCAGCATATCGCCCGCATTATAGGTCATAAAGGTAAAGCCGTTGCCCTCGCCATCTCCACTATCAGTGATAGAGTCTTTCAAGCCGCCCGTCTCCCGTACCACGGGAATGGTACCATAACGAAGAGCGATCATCTGGGAAAGCCCGCAAGGCTCCGACTTACTGGGCATTAAGAAAATGTCCGCGCCCGCGTAAATCTTCCGGGAAAGTTCAGGCACAAAGCCCAGGCACAGCACAAACCGGCCAGGGTACTTTTCTTGCATCCACTTGAAGTAGTTTTCATACTCCAGGTCTCCGCTGCCCAAAATCACGATCTGGGCGTTGGAGTACTGCATCACATTGTCCACCGCATCCTTCACCAGGTCCAGGCCCTTGTGTGAAACCAGCCGGGTGACCATGCCGATAACCGGCACGTCTGGGTCTACCTCGATGCACAGCCGCTCCTGCAACTTCTGCTTATTGACCGCTTTCCCAGACTTATCCGCCTGGGTATAATTGGCATAAAGGTTCGGGTCCGTCTCTGGGTCATAGTTTACGGTATCAATCCCGTTGAGAATCCCCGAAAGCTTCCAAGAACGCTCCCGCAGAATGGGGTCCAGCTTATGAGAGAACCAGGAGTCCAGAATCTCCTGGGCATAGGTGGGGCTAACAGTAGAGACCCAGTTGGCACATTCAATCGCGCCCTTCATCAGGTTCACATCCCGATTAAACTCCAGCAGCTGGCTCTCATGCACAGGGATACCAAACACATCCTCCAGAATATCCTTACCATACTGGCCCTGATACTGGATATTGTGGATGGTAAACAATGTTTTAATACCAGCGTACCACTCATTGTTGGCATAAAATAGCCGGTAATATACTGGCACTAGGGCAGTCTGCCAATCGTTGGCATGGATAATGTCCGGTTTGTAGTCTATGTAGGGCAGCATCTCCAAAATAGCCCGAGAGAAGAAAGCAAAGCGCTCCGCGTCATCAAAATGGCCATACAGGCCGCCGCGCTTGAAGTAGTACTGGTTGTCAATCAGATAGTAGGTCACATTGCCCACCTTAGCCTCGAAAATGCCACAGTACTGCCTCCGCCAGGCCACCGGTACGCTAATGCTCGTGATAAACTTCATCTTATCCCGCAGTTCCTGGGGCACATTGTCATACAGGGGAATTACAATGCGGCATCCCACCATGCGAGCCCGCAAAGCCTGGGGCAAAGATCCCGCCACGTCCGCCAAACCGCCTGTAGCGGAAAAGGGTAGGGCTTCACTGGCACAATATAAAATTTTCATAGGATGATTTTCCTTTCCGGTCTTCTGTGTTTTTAAATATAATACAGAATGGTCTTTCCAGCCGGTTTGGCCGGGTCAAAAAACACACATTCTATGCACCCATTTTCCCTTACAGCGAGACATGGAAACAGTCCTCCAAGCCCCGCCCGGGACGAAAGGTCCCCCAGGCCCACGCAAGCTTTCGCGGCCTTTGTTACACCTTGCTGCCCTTTGCCACGTACACCGGATAGCTCTGGTAGCCGGACATGGTGCGGTTTGCCTCGAACTCCACATTCTTGTCCGTGACCACATAGTCCAGTTTGGTATGTTCGCCAATCACGCAGTCCTGCATAATTACGCAGTTCTTCAGCTTGGCGCCCTTTTTCACCTTTACGCCGCGGAACAGGACGCAGTTTTCTACCTCGCCGTCAATAACACAGCCGTCGGCCACAATAGAGTTGGTTACCGAAGAGCCCAAGCCATACTTGGCAGGCATATCGTCCCGCACCTTGGTGTAAATAGGCCGGTCCGCTGGAAACAGCTGGCCGCGCACCTTGGGATCCATCAGGGCCATGTTAGCGTCGAAAAAGCTGCTAAGAGATGAAATAGTATAGGCCGCGCCGGTGGCCTCATAGCCATACACCCGCAAATCCTTAATGTTCCGCTGCAAGAGGTCCCGGTCAAAGTCGTACAGGTTGCGGCTCATGCAGTCATCCACCAGCTCTATCAGCTTCTTACGGCGGATGATGCACTTACCAAAGCCATAGTTTACGTTAGCCTCTCCCCCCCGCTTGATCAGCACATCCCGCACCGCGCCCTCGGGATCCACCGTGTAGATTACGTTACGGTCCGTATCCGGAGAGGTGCCATGACGGTAAATAATGGTCATGTCCGCGTCCTTCTCCGCGTGGAAACGGAACACATCATTGTAGTCAATGTTGGAGACTGTGTCACAGTTGGAAAACAGTACGTACTCTTCCTTAGAATTTCTCAAAAATCTATGGATGGAGGCCAGGCTGGTCACCAGGCCATCCGTGCGGGAAATGTCCGCGCCAAAGGGAGGTAACAGGAACAGGCCCTCACGCTTGCGGGAGAGGTTCCAGGTCTTGCCAGAGCCCAGGTGGTCCATTAAGGACTGATAATTCTGCTCTGTAATAACGCCCACCTTCTTTACCCCGGAATTCACCAGGTTTGAGAGGGCAAAATCTACCAGCCGGTAGCGGCCGCCATAGGGTATGGAGGCCATCACCCGGTTTTCTGTCAGTTCTCTTACACGCTCCTCATGCACATAGGCAAAGAGAATGCCCATAACATCGTTGCCGCGCATCATATCGACCATCTACCTTTCATTTCTGTTAATTTTTCGGGCATGCTCTTATTTCTCTCCATCTTCCGCGTCCAGCATTTCTTTAGGAGCAACATAGCCGCCAGCAGGGACCTTGCAGCCGGGGCCCACCACGGCCACGCCCCACTCGTCCTTATTTTCCACATCCTCGGGCCGCTGGCCTACCACCGCGCCCGCTCCTACTACAGCGTCCTCAGCCACAATCGCGTACTGGACCTTTGCACCCTCTTCAATGCGCGCACCAGGCATGATGATAGAAGAGGACACTTCCGCGCCTGGGGCTACATATACCCCGGCAAAGAGAATGGAAAATTCTAACTCTCCATAGACATTGCAGCCTTCGGCAATAGTGGAGTTCTGCACGTGAGCGCCCTTGGCAATATAGTGGGGAGGCATTACCGGGTTGCGGGAATAAATGCGCCAGTCCGGGTCCCCCAAATCCAGAGGAATGTTGGGGTCCAGAATGTCCATATTGCTCTCCCACAAGCTGTCGATGGTGCCTACGTCCTTCCAGTAGCCCTCAAAACGATAAGCAAACATTTTCTCGCCAGAATTCAGCATAGCGGGCAGCACGTTTTTACCAAAGTCGTTGGAACTCTTAGGATCCTCCTCGTCGGCCAGAAGGAACTTCTTCAGCTTTTCCCAGGTGAACACGTAAATACCCATATTGGCCAGATCGTTCTTGGGCTTTTTGGGCTTCTCGTCAAACTCGTAGATGGAATTATCCTCATTGGTATTCAGGATACCGAAGCGGCTGGCCTCGGCCATGGGCACCTGCTGCACGGCAATCGTGCAGGCGGCGTCCTTTTCCTTATGGTACGCAATCATCTTCGAATAGTCCATCTTATAAATATGGTCGCCGGAAAGCACCAGAACATAGTCGGGATTATAACGCTCAATAAAGGGAATATTCTGGGTAATGGCATTGGCCGTGCCTTTATACCAGTCGGTCTTTTTCCGCTTCTCATATGGAGAAAGCACATGTACGCCGGCATTCATACTGTCCAGGTCCCAGGGCTGGCCGGAACCAATATATTCGTTCAGCTCCAGGGGCTGGTACTGGGTGAGCACACCCACCGTCTCAACACCGGAATTTACGCAGTTGGAAAGGGGAAAGTCAATAATTCGGTACTTCCCCCCGAAGGGTACGGCGGGCTTGGCGATGTTTTTGGTCAGCACGCCCAGCCGGCTGCCCTGGCCGCCCGCAAGCAGCATAGCCACGACCTCTTGTTTGGGTAACATTGTTTGTCCTCCTATGTGATTACTTTGGTATTGATATATTACTTTTAAAGCAACCGCCGGTAGAAAAACGGCGCTTTTTTGACAACAGAAAATCTTTCCCCCGCAAGCTCACGGCTTTTTAGCTGGCCCGCTGGGCCTGTTTTGCCATTTTCGCCTCTGGCTTTGGCACAGGCATGGCCTTCACCTTGGGCTTAGGCTTTTCTCCGCGCTTTACACATTCCAGGAAAAACACCGTGTTCCCCGGCAGGGTCAGGCTAATGCTCTGTTCACAGCCATGCATAGGCTCGTCCTCAGCCAAAATGCGCTTACCATTGGTAACGCCTTGTCCACCGAAGCTTTTGTCATCCGAGGTGAACACCTCGGCCCAGGTGCCCCAATAGGGCACGCCGATCCGGTAGTTCTCCCGCTGCACAGGTACGAAGTTACACACAGCCACCAGCTCTTTGCCCTCCTTGGACTTACGCCGAAAGGCAATTACGCTCTGAGTGTAGTCATCGTTAGAGATCCACTCAAAGCCCTCCCAGGAGAAGTCGATTTCCCACAGTTCCGGCCGGTCGAGGTAGAAGTGGTTTACTGCTTTAAAGAAATTCTGGGCATCCTTATGCTCCTTATATTGCAGCAGGCCCCATTCCAGCTCCTTCTCAAAGTTCCACTCGTCCTTCTGGGCAAACTCGGTGCCCATAAATTGCAGCTTCTTCCCCGGATGTCCCATCATGTAGGTGACAAAGGCCCGCATTTGGGCTGCTTTCATCTGGTCGTCTCCAGGCATTTTATTGATTAACGAGCCCTTGCCATATACCACCTCGTCGTGAGAGATGGGCAGGATAAAGTTCTCTGAGAAAGCATAGAAAAACGAGAAAGTTAGGCTATTGTGGTTGCCGCTGCGGAACAGGGGGTCCATAGACATATAGCGAAGCATGTCGTTCATCCAGCCCATATTCCACTTATAATTGAAGCCCAGCCCGCCGATAAAGGTAGGCTTGCTGACCATAGGCCAGGCCGTGGACTCCTCCGCGATCATCAAAGGCTCTTTCACTTCGGCAAAGATCGCCTCGTTCAACGCCTGCAAAAAGGCCACCGCCTCCAGGTTCTCCTTGCCGCCATCCTTGTTGGGCACCCACTCGCCATCCCGGCGGTTATAGTCTAGGTACAGCATAGAGGCCACCGCGTCTACCCGCAGGCCATCCACATGGTACTCTTTTAGCCAGAACACCGCGCTAGACATCAGAAAACTCACGACCTCGGGTTTGGCATAGTCGAATACTAGGGTGCCCCACTCTTTATGTTCACCCTTGCGGGGATCCGCATACTCGTAACAAGGCGTGCCGTCAAATTTAGCCAGGCCCGCCGCGTCTTTGGGAAAATGAGAGGGCACCCAGTCCATAATTACACCAATGCCCGCTTGGTGGCAGCGATCCACAAAGCGCATAAAGTCGCTGGGCTGGCCATAACGGGAGGTGGGGGCAAAATAACCCATCACCTGGTATCCCCAGGAGCCATCATATGGATACTCGGTGAGCGGCATGAACTCAATATGGGTAAAACCCATATCCTTTACATAAGGAATCAACTCATCCCCCAGCTTATCATAAGAAAACACGCTGCCATCGGCATACTTCCGCCAAGAACCGGCGTGGACCTCATAAATATTAATCGGTTGACTGTAGGAAGGGTTTTCCTCCTTCTTTTTCTGCCAAGCCGCGTCCTGCCAGGCATAATTATCCAGCTCATACCAACGGGAAGCGGTGCCCGGACGGGTTTCGGTATGGCGGGCAAAAGGGTCTGCCTTGTAAGAGTTCTCGCCAGAGGCATCCTTAATATAAAACTTGTACATCTCGAAGGGCTCAAACTCGAAATCAGTGTAACCCTCCCAAACACTGTCATCGATCTTCTTTAAAGGGTATTTGGCGTTGTCCCAATTGCAAAAATTCCCCACCAGAGACACTGCCTTTGCATGGGGGGCCCAAAGCCGGGCCACCATACATTTTTTTCCCTGATAAATGGCTTTATGCACGCCTAAGTACTCATACGCACGGCGGTTTTTGCCCCTGTGGAACAGGTCTAGAGGAACCTGGCCGGGATCGCCGACCGGCTTCGAACCAGCCTGCACTGCTTTTTCCATATCTGACGTACCGGTGTTCATGGTTATCGATCTCCTTGTCCTGTTTAGATTGAAACCCATGCTATTATAATACCATACTTCTGGAAAATTTCAAGTGGTTTTTAGCTATTTATTTTAAAGATTAGGTTTAAAACGCCCAAACTTTGTGTGTTATAACAAAATCCAACGGCATTCTCTGTGTATTTCCACCCATAGAGGCTTTTTGGCCCGACTGTCGGGAATGAATTCCACACTAGAAAAAAGCCGTACCACAAGGCAACGGCTTTCAACTTTATTTCGTAATAAACGCAGTCCCTTTCAAGCGCACCCAGCACATATTTGCCAGGTCTACCGTCTACTTTTAAAAAGTACGTACCTGCTGGAATCTATCACTTCCAAAAAGGTTCACGCCATTCCCCCCGACTCTTCCAGAACCGGCCGACAGGGTGCGGAAAACGCCCCCCCTTATGCCGGTGTCCCCCATACGGGCGATGGATATAGGCCCTGCTCTGTCATACCAGCTATGGCGTCTACCACCGCTTGACGGTCCACCTTATAGGTAATACCATGCCATTTATCACCCGTGGAAAGCACGGTCACCTGGGCGCGTCCCTGTTGCAACAAAGAATTCACCGCAAAAGGCAGGAAGAACTCCCCTTTCAAAGGATTTTTATCCAAATCCTCCTTAAAAAACCTTAAAAATTCCTCCTCCAGTCCTGCGGTAAAGCCCGGTGTAAAGCCCCAAAGGGACATAGAGACCGGTGTATCCGGCGGCAGCGTAACCCAGCTGGCCCCATTGTCCTCGGTATAGGCAATTTCGCCGCTTTCCAGCTTCTCGATACGGGTACGCTCCACCACTTTTACCAGCATGCCATTCTCCACCTGGCACACACCCCGGGCTACAGAGCCGTGCTGGGAAATGGTGTTTTTCACCTGATAGCCCACCATCGCCAAATCCAGTTTTGGATGGTCCTGGGCATTTTTCAGAAAATCGTAGATTTTCTGAAAAGCCTCTCTCCCATAGAAGTCATCGGCATTGATCACCGCATACGGAGCCTCCCCTACCAACCGCGCCCCGGCCAGAGCCGCATGCCCTGTGCCCCAGGGCTTTTCTCTATCCTTTGGAACACAAAAGCCGGCAGGAATGTCCTCCTGCTTCTGAAAAGCAAATTCCACCTGCATATAGGGCGCGATAGCGTTCGTAATCTCCTGTTGGAACTCCTCCAGCATAGTCTCCTTGACGACGCACACCACCTTGCGGAAGCCCGCTTTCCAGGCGTCGTATATGGAATAGTCAATAATGCATTCGCCGCAAGGACCCACATGCTCCACCTGCTTTAGCCCGCCTCCGCCATAACGGCTTCCCAGACCCGCCGCCATAATGACCAATACCGGTTCGCTCATAATTCTGTCCCCTTTGAAAAATTTTATTATTTATCTCTTGCGAATGATTCCGTTACACCATGAAGAGGCACATACCCTGCCGCGCCTAATTTTGCGTTTCGTCTCCATATCCGTGCTTGACTTATTCTCCATACAGGAAATCTCGCAGATGCTCCCCCATTAACTGGCCGTCATAGCGCAGCACCCACGAATCGTATTCGTTCCAGGCGCCGTAGGCGCCCTCCTCCTCTCCGGGCAGGGTAATACTCTCTGTTTGGATCTTCCCCAGGGCAAAGGGCGCCAGCTGGGCTATATCCCCCAGGCTAAGAGAGGTCTCACAGTTGGGCATCATCCCATGCGCAATCCCCGGATAACTAAACAGTGTCTTTTTTCTCGCCCCGTCCACCAGGCCGGCCAGTACCCGGTGCTGCCGGCCTGTGCGGCTCTCGTCGCCATCCAGCTCTCGAATACGGGAATAGGCCACTGCCTGATTGCCGTTTAAGGTTACCCGGCCGCCTATATACTCTCCATCAATCATATTATGGGTGCCATCTGTGGCAGTGAAATAATCCTTGTCTCGAATTCCCGAGTCTCCTCCTTCCCGCAGAACCTCCTGGCTCAGGTTCCACAGGTTGCGGTTCACCTCCCGCATCTCGTCGCCGCTCAGTTCCAGCTCCACCCCGCCAAAAGCATCCACAATGCGGGCCATATTATAAAAGTTTACGGTCATATAGTCCTCAATGTCCAGACCAAAGTTCTCATTTAGGGTCCGTATAGCCAGTTCCGGCCCACCATAGGCATAGGCGTGGGTCAGCTTATCATAGCCATATTCCGGGATATACACCTCTGAATCCCGCATCAGCGAGGCCATTTTCAAGGTGTGGCTGCGGCTATCCACCGCCATAACCATCAGCGCGTCCGAGCGCCCCTGGTTTTCGCCCTCCCGGCTATCTACGCCAAACAGGGCAATGGTTTTTACCCCTAGGGTTCTGGCGGACGTGTCCACACTTAGGCTTCCCTCCAAAGGGCGCACCTTCAGCCCGCCGAACATATACACCCCCAGCCCCGCCAAGGCGCACACCAGCAGAATTAGCACAAGAAAAATTTTTGTCCCAAGTTTCATGCGCCGTTTGGGCCGTTTGGGCTGCTTTTTTCCGGCCATCTCCCGGCGGCCAGCCCTGCGAGCCTGTTCGGAAGAGTAGCTAGAAATATCTTCGAACTCTCCCGGCCCCTGGTAGTCGTCATAATAGTAATTGTCCCTCAGGGGCTCCCGGCGGGTGCGGGGGGCCTGGGCGCTGGGTCTTTGGGGCCTTCCGCCTTTGGGGGCGCTGTGCCGGCCCGCAGGCTTTTTTTCATATCTCGGCATGGTTTCTTTTTACTCTCCCTCTTCCGATTCCCCATCTTCCCCGGCAGCGCTGCTCCCATTATATTCATTCCAATAGGGAGACTGTTCCTCATAGATAAAAGCGCTCATGCGCTTGGCCGCGCTCTCAATATCATAGACAATGTCGCTGCGCATGTCTTCGATCAAATCATAATCAACATCCGGCACCGAAATAGATTCTATTTCAATGTCTTTGGTCAAAATTGGCAATATGCCCAAAATGTCGTCCAGCTCCAGATTGGTCAGACAATAGGGCATCAGCTTTTTCACCAGCTGGGGATAGTCGGTAACACTTAGCAGCTTTACCCGCTGAATAAGCCCGACCAGCACCTTCTGCTGGCGCTCTACCCGTCCAAAATCGTCGCCAATATAACGGATGCGCCCATAGGCCACCGCCTGATTGCCGTTAAGCAGATAGGTGGCCATCTCGGCGGTGGCAGACATATAGTCACCGTCGGAGATTTCTGGATACTTGCGGTCGTCATACACGCCCTCGGCCATATCGATATTCTTTTGACTTTCCACCTCCCGGCTCAAGTTGGAGAGGTTGGTGTTGATCTCTTCGATCTCGCCGGCGCTCACATCCATCTCCACTCCGCCGAAAGCATCCACAATGGCCGCCATGTTTACAAAGTTGATCGTCACATAGTCCTCAATACGCAGACCGAAATTTCGGTTCAGGGTGCGTACCGCCAGTTCGGGGCCGCCCCAGGCATACGCCGCGTTGATTTTTGTATATTCGTCATAATGCGCACCAAAGCCCTCGCCCTCGATGTGCACCTGACTATCCCGCAGAATTGAACTCATCTTAATGGAGCCGTGGCGGTTATCCACCGTTACCACCATTAGCAGGTCTGAACGGCCTACAAACTGGTCATTTCGGGCGTCCAAGCCAAAAACGGCGATATTTTTTATACTGCTGTCCGAGACCGCCCCTCCCGGCAGCTTGTTGTCATTAATCCCCAGCTTTTCCGGGTCCTTGGTAATGGCCCCAGTGGTCAGCTCTCCAATCAAGTCGGTGGATATGTAGACGAGCACAGAGCCGAAAAGAATCAGCACTACGCACACTACCGCCGCGATAGATTGCAACACAACACGGCCCCGCTGGCCCTTGCGGCGCTTCTTTTTTTCCTGAACCGAGTAGCTGGAAACGTCCTCAAAGCCTTGTCCCTTTGCTTTTCTTGCCATAAAACATCCTCCCTGCAATGGAAACATTTTGTCTTTTTACAAGCGGCCGTCCTTGTGTTCCGCTGGCTTTCCACGGAACACAAACAGCTTGCTGAAAATATAATTGGCTATCACAATTAAAACACTGGCAAACACTTTCATAACTTTATCGTTCATATGCAAAAGATCCACGCCCACAAACATGCACCCCATGTCCAGCAGCAGCGAGACACCCCGGGCCCCAAAAAATTTGGCCATTTCCAGGGCAATGCCCCGGGCCCCATGGACCTTGCTCTCAAACACCCACGTTCGGTTCGTCACATAGGCAAAAAGAATCGCCAGCAGCTGGGAGACCACCGTGGAGGCCATATAGTGCACGTGGAGAAGATCCGTTAGCAACCAGTAAGCAGCCCAGTTCACCAAAGTAGTAAGCACTCCAAAAAACAGATACAGGATCATCTCCCGGTATTTTACAAAAAGTGTTTTCAGCATAAAAAAGATGCTCCTTCCTCCGGCTGTTCCTAAGACCCACATATATATTTTACGAATCCTCCACACTACACTAAAGAAAACAATCTTTATGTATTTTCAAAGACTCAATGGGTATATTTTGCTGTCCAACTATTTCCTGATGTTATAGTATACCTCAAAATCTCCATAAATGCAAGGCAAAAGAAAAAGCCGCCGGAAATTTGGCGGCAAAGTGCGGTTTTTCAAACCGCCTCAGCTTTTGGTAAGCACTTTCCTGAAAGCCTGGGGTAAGGGCTTTTTCTCTTAAAAAATTCGTATACCGAGCAGCCCTTATCTACCAGGGTGACCACTGCCCCTTCTCGATACCGGGGCGGACGCAAGGTCAGCGGGAACATATGGGTTCGAATGATGTCTGCCTCTATGCCAGTAAGCTCCAGCTCTTTGGCCGCATTTTGCCAAGCAATCTCCGGGTGGCGGGCCCAGTGGCCCTTACGGGTAGGGTCGCCGTCTTGGGCGTCATAAAAAAAGTAATCGTGAAGCAGCGCCCCAATGGCCATATCCCTCATATGAAAGCGCACCCCTAAAAAGGAGGCCAGCCGGCAGCTGTAATAGGCCACAGCCACACTATGCAGCAGCCGGCAGGTATTGCCGTGCTGCGGATATTCAGCCATACTAACCAGGTTAGATGCTTCAATTAATTCGTTATAACAATTCCAAAACGCCTCGGCGTCCCAATATCTTGACATGCATTTTACTCCCTTTCTTAAATAAAAAAACAGACTCTAGGCTTTGGTTAAAAGATCCCCAAAGCACTAAAAAACTATGTAATACATAAAAACAGCCCTATTCTCAATTAGAAGCGATACCATGATCTCGATCTTAACGAATCCAGGCAAATCACATTTTTATTATAATCTAAAAACACCACTTATGCAAGGTCTATTATCTGGCAATTTATATGATAAACCAAGACAGAAAATGACAGATAAACTTTAAGAAAAAACGCGAAAAGGCCTCCAAGTATTGCCCTGGAGGCCTTTATTATGCAAAAAATCCAGCTTCTTCAGCTTACTGCGAAAATATTCTACAGCCCATGGGCGCAAAACTCCTTTAACTTGGCACATCAGTACTCTTTCGCTGCCCCGCTGTAATCATTTCATTTCGGTAAGCTTTTAGAAGCTTCTAAACTAGCGGCGCCAAAACAGGTCCGTGCCAAATTGACTTGCTGTCACCCTATACTTTTGCAGCATAGTGACCGCCTTTCGTAATTTAGGATCATTCGCATTTATATCTATTTTGCGGACCATGAGTCCGCAAGCTCGTGCTGTGTTTCACTTAAGTCCATTGGACTCACCCGCCTTTCCGTCTTTGTTTTTTAGTTCCGCCTCTCTTGTAAGCGCTGGTCTTGGGCCTCCCTTTCACGCAATCCTGCGTACCGTATCTTTACGGCTGTCTTCTCAAGACTACCCAATTTTTACAACTTCCACTGGGTGTATACGCAAAAGCGCTTACTTCCACTTAAATTACCACTCCGCCGTTTTCGCTCCGGCCTTTAGGAAACAATTCTTTTTAAGCTTCCCAATTCTACCGTCTACTTCCGGCTTTAGCGGAACAATCTATTAATTACTTAGACTCTCACAAGCTCGTTCTCTCTTGTGATGGTTGTATTATAAACCATCGCGCGGCGTTTGTCAATAGGTTTTTTAAAAAAATCTGAAAAACTTTCAGCAATTTCCTATAGTTCCAGGTTTTACTCCCCTACCGTCTGTTTTTCCGCGATTTTTCGGGCAAAAATAGAAAATGACTGAACACCCCCTTGACTTTCCCGCCGGTTTTAGGTAAAATAAGACCATGTGAGCGGGCCGGTTGCCCGCAGCCGAAAGGAGCGAGCAATTTGGACAATGGTTATGAAGCTGACCTGATCACCCTGATCGATGACGAGGGGCAGGAGCATGAATTTGAAATTATTGATGAGCTGGAAAACGACGAGGGGCATTTTATGGCTCTGGTTCCCACTCGTCCCGATCCAGATGACCTTGCCTCCGATGCGGAGACCTATTATATTTTTGAGGTAATTGAGGAGGACGGCGAGGAACAGCTGCAAGAAGTGGAGGATGACGCTCTGCTGGACCGGCTGGCAGAACTTTTTGAAACCCGGTTTAATGAAGCCTTTTACGAAGGCGGCGAGGAATAAGTATACGCACTGAAATACATTCTCTGTCTGCCCGATACGCGGACTGTGCACATATAACCCTACACTCAAATTATTGGGAGCCCGTCTCCGCCTGCGGATTGCAGACCTCCCGGCCCAGCACGACTGTGGTTGGACGAAGGGAGCGTGAACCATGTGGGAGGGCACCCACCTGTTCCTCTTGTAGGCAGGTTATTGAGATGCACATTACGGTCGGGCGGGCTACCATGAACATCATGCCGCTGGGAAAGTTTCCCAGCGGCTTTTGGTTTTGGTGAGCTTGTTTTGACATTTTGGGCAGCACCACCATTTTGGGGTTCCTTCCACCCAGGCATAGAATTATGTGAAAAGAATGTACCTAAAAAAACGAAAGGCCGCCATCCATCTTTGGACAGCGGCCTTTCATTATGCGTTTCGCAGTTTCTCGAACAGGTCCGTGAACAGCGCGTCCCGGTGGATGTGGTACACATACCGCATCAGCGGCCCCTGGGGGTCTGCTGGCTGGTACTGATGGTCATATCCTGGCAGGGTCACTGGCCGCACCTGAGAATTCATAAACCGCTCCCCTTCATTCAGCAGCCAAGCCACCGCCGTTACATCCCATACCACTCGGGTCCAGGCTTTGCCAGCAGCATAGCTTTCGGCAGCAGTAATGGTGTTCTCCGCCAAATAGTCCGCCAAGGGATTCTGCCCCTTCAGCCAGTGTTCCAGCTCTGGCCGGCTGGTGGTAAAGGAACTGACCACCCCCATGCAGGGCAGCTGCACAAAGGGCACCCCACTGCCCATTACCACCCGGGCAGCCGCCACATCCTGAGCCATATTAAACTCTTTGGTGTCATGGTAATGCAGCGCGTTGCCTCCCAGCCACACCACCACGGTGTTTTCTGCCACCTGGGGATTTAACAGAATGGCCGAGGCCACGTTGGTAATGGCTCCAATGGCCACCACATACAGAGGCTTCTCTGGGGTATACTCCCCTGCCCGCCGGGCCAGATCTTCCGCCGCCGGAGAGAATACAGGAGTATGCTCGTCCCGCAGATACTGGGGTGAGCCCTTATAGACCGGCACGCTCTCCCCCAGCAGGCCCAAGAGCTTGTGGATTTCGTCATAGCTTTTCATCATCCCGTCCTCAGGGCCCGACGAATTTTCGTTGTGAAAAGGCGCTGCGTATAGGGCTGTGGTGGTCAGCCGGTCCTTATTCAGCAGCAGATAAGACAGGGCAAACTGGTCGTCTATTTCATTATAGGTATCGGTATCCAGTGCCACATCTACGGGGCCAGCAGGAACCGACAGGTTCTTCCGTCGCTGTTCAGGGGTCATAGAAATGCACCTCAGTTAAAATTTCACCACAGTGTTCTTCTCGGCGGACTCAAAAATAGCCTCCATCAACCGCATCAGTTCCCGCTGCTGGTCGTGGGTGACAATCTGCTTCTCCTCGCCGTTCACCACCTTGGCAATGTTCCGGTAGTAGTCGCAAATATCCTGGGGGACCCGGGGCAGAGGCAGCTCCTTGATGGTATCGTCTGTGCGGGGGGCCATGGTCTTGGTCAAGCCGGCCGCCGTAATGATGGGCACCGCGTCATGCTTCTCGTCGCTGGTGGCCACCACAATTTTTCCGTTTACCGCGAAATCATCAATAACGGCGGTACCATTCAGGCCCTCGATATACCACCGGGGCAGGTTGATAAAGTTGCTGGTCCCCACCTCTACGGTGAACACAATGCCCCCCTGGTCGTCATCAAAGGTAAAGGTAGCGGTAAAGCCATCGTCCACCTCTTCGTTGGTCACGTTGGAGAGAGTCGCATAGACCGAGTTGGGCATACGGCCCATCATCATGTTCATCTGGTCCAGCAGATGAACCCCCCAGTCCAGCACCATGCCGCCGCCGTGCTCCTTGGTGTTGCGCCAGTCCCCAGGAATTCCCCGGCTGCCGTGGACCCGGCTTTGAATGGCGAACACCCGGCCCAGGTCGCCGGACTTAACGATCTTTTCCGCCACCCGGAAGTCCTCGTCCCAACGGCGGTTCTGGTGTACGGTGAATACGGAACCCGTACGATTGCTGGCAGCGATCATCTCCTCCAAAACCTCTGTGGACATTGTAACGGGCTTTTCACACACCACAGCCTTGCCGGCCTCCATAGCCTTCACACACACCTCTTTGTGGGCGTCGTTGGGAATTGCCACGGTGACCACGTCAATGGCGGGGTCTGCCAGCAGCTCTTCCAGGCTGGCGTAGGCCTTAATCCCCTTCTCTTCCGCGGCCTTGTTGCGCTCTGGCAGAATGTCGTACACGCCCTGAAGATGTACCTCCGGAATTTCCTGGAGCTTGCGGGTGTGCCAGCCGCCCATTCCGCCGTAGCCCACCACAGCCACATTTACAATTTTTCCCATCTGTTAAAGTACCTCCATATATACTGATAAGTTCCGGCAGACCTTTTGTCTGCTTTAGGGCTAGTATAGCATGTAATCTAGCCCCATGCAATTGTTTTTTTCTCGAAATTTATCACAATTTTTTACCCCGTGAACTCTTATATGAAGAGCGTTCCGTACATCCCCAGATGATGGTTTGAACCTGTGGAGTCCAGGCGCCAGGCGCCGCTTTGTCAGAAGCTTCGCTATATCCCCAGCACCAGTTTGGCAATATTAAAATAAATCATCAGCGCCACCGCGTCCACGATGGTAGTGATCAGCGGGCTGGCCGTTACCGTAGGGTCCAGGCCCAGGCGTTTGGCCAGCACCGGCAGGCTGCTGCCCACCAGATTGGCCACCATCACCGCCGCTACCAGGGTAAAGCAGACCACCAGTGCCACCGGCAGGCCCACCCGGTCCCAAAACATCAGCTTGATAAAGTTCGCCGCTGCCAGGGTGCCTCCACACAGCAGCGCCACGCTGCACTCCTTTACCAGTACCCGGGGCACATCCCGGTACTGGATCTCCCCTAAAGACAGCCCCCGGATAATGGTGGCTGAGGTCTGGCCTCCAGAGTTGCCGCCCGTGTCCATCAGCATGGGGATAAAACTGGTGAGCACCACGCTGGCCGCCAGGGCATCCTCAAAAGAAGAGATAATCCCACTGGTAAAGGTAGCGGAAATCATTAGAAACAGCAGCCAGGGCACCCGCTTGCGCCAGGTCTGCCACACGTTGGTTTTCAGATAGGGTTTATCCGAGGGGGCCATAGCCGCCATGCGCTCAATGTCCTCGGTGGCCTCCTCTTGAATAACGTCAATGGCGTCATCCACTGTAACAATGCCCACCAGACGCTCTTCGGCATCCACCACCGGCAGAGCCAAAAAGTCATAAAGGCTCAGCTCCCGGGCAGCCTCTTCCTGGTCTGCGTGGGTGCTCACAAATTTCACGTTGGTCTCCATAATATTACGGATTACCTGGTCCTTGGGGGCCAGCAGCAGGTCTTTTACTGTGACAATGCCCTCCAGCTTCCGGCGGCTGTCTGTAACATAGCAGGTGTAAACGGTCTCCTTCTCCACCCCGGTGCGGCGGATGCGCTCAAAGGCCTGCTCCACAGTCATGCTGCGCTTTAGGTCCACATACTCCATGGTCATGATACTGCCCGCGCTGTCCTTCGGGTAGTTGAGCACCTGGTTGATCATCTTCCGGGTCTCGGGGTCCACGTGGCGTAAGACGCGCTTTACCACATTTGCGGGCATTTCTTCGATCATGTCTACTGTGTCGTCCAAAAACTGCTGGCCCATTACCTCGTCCAGTTCCCGGTCACTAAAGCCCTGCACCAGCAGCTCTTGGCTTTCCGGTGACATATAGGCAAACACATCCGCCGCCAGCTCCTTGGGCAGCAGGCGGAACAGCAGGGGCATTTTCTGCTGAGGAAGCTCCTCCAGCACCAGGGCCGCGTCGGCGGGGTTCATGTCCTTTACCAGGGCCCCCGCCTGGGAATACTGCCGCTCCTCAAACAAGAGCAGGAGACGCCCTACCATTTCTTCTATCCAATTCTTGTCCATATCGTGTACCTCCTTTTGAATCTTTATCAAAATATTGAGAAGTACACAACACGAAACCCCAGGAGCCTGCCGTGACAAAAGGAGGCTCCCCCACTCCGGATTACCAAAAAGACAACCGCGCCGGCCCGAGGCCAAAAACAGGATTGCCCCCACAGCCAAAAAGAGCGCGCCAGTCATCTATACTATAGTAAACACCGTTGAGAATCTCTGGAATTTTCAAGCAGCCGGCTGCGCCGCTGGTTCAGAAGAGATTTCTTATTTTCTAAAGCTTTATCTCTTTGAAACTGCGTTGACTATCCAATCCCCTTCAACAGAGCGGGCCAAAAACCGCCTGGCCCGCCAAAAAGGCAAGCCAAAAGCGCCGTTCTCGGGGTTCCGTGCTGTCGTTACTTCGAGGGACGCTCACTCTGCTCACCTCTCCTTTACACTTCATTTGGGAATTCTCCCATACTATATAGAGTAGCCTTTTTTGTCCAGTTTGTCAAGAAAAAACGGAGGCCTGCCAAAATATGGAAGCCTCCGCAAATGTCTATATTTACTTGATCCGCTTTGCCAATTAGGCCTTGTCGCATCTCTCAGTGCCAACGCCCAGCCATGGCCACACAGCGCTCCAGGGCTTTCCGCAAAGGCCAATAGAGCACGATCATCAGTAAAAAATTCCCTATACAGTGGCTGATGTCAAAAGGGAACCCACTGGCGATCCACCCCAATACCATGGGAACCCCCCCTGCCGGCAGGTACACCAGCGAGCACAAGGCCCCAAAACTTAGCCCAAACAAACCGGACAAAACCGCCCATTGCCAAGCGTGCCTCATCCATCGAAAGAGCCAGGCAAGCAAAAATAATAAGGGCCATACATAGAGATACATCACCCACCAAATGCCAAAGCCATACAGCAGCCCCTCCAGAGCTAAAAACACCGCCACCGCCCCCAGGGCCAGTATGCCAAAGGACTGAGTGAACAGCACGATAAACAGAGAGACCACTTCAAAATTAGGCAAAAAGGCCAAGGCCTCCTTAGAAACCACCAGCAGTACGCCCATTAAAGCCATCAGGCATAGAGAAACCAGCCGCCGCATTTAGTATCCAGTCGTCAAAACCAGCTCATAGGTGGCGCCATCCTCTACCGGCGTGCTGTCTATGCCAGTATTCACCTGCTCGCCGCCTTTGGTCAGGCACCACCACTCCTGGGCGCCATCGTCGGCCTTTTCCCCATCCACGGTGGTAATAAACAAGCCGTACTGGCCATCCTCTCCCTCAATAAGCTTCTCGTCCTGTAGGGCCGCGCCCAGCATCTCTTGGGTTGTCTCAATGCTGAACTCTTTGGTGGAGCCGTCCCGGTGGGTTACCGAAAGGGTAACGCTTTTCTTCTCTCCATTCCCCTGGTCCGAACTCTGGCCCTGGCTCTGGCAGCCGGCGGCTACCAAAAGGGTCATCATCACGGCCAAAAGTACGCACGCCACCCGACTGCAATTCTTTGTGTGTTCTACCAATTTTTGCACTGCTAAAAATCCTCCTAATAGGTTTGGAGGGGTTGGCCATCTCATTTGCTATAAAAACCCGTACACAAATAAGATAAAGAAAGCCTAAATATTTGCTTCCCAGCACAAATCGCCAAGAACCCGTGGCTATTGCACGGCCCTCCGGGCAAGTCTTTCGGCTTAGACGTTCAGGGCTGGCAATGAGAGGCCGCCCTAAACGCGGTCTCTTGCCCAGCGCTTCCTCCTGTCTTCCCAGCCGGCATTGCCAACCAGTGACGTTTGCGGGGCTTTCGTTAACACGGTGTTCCTAGCGTGGCTGCACTCTCTCTTGAAGCGGCGGCACTTCCTGAAACATTGGACCATACCGACTTTCCAGTGTGTTAACTATATGCCCTGTGGAGGTCGCTTCGTCATCACGGCGACGGGTTCGCCCAGGATTTTCACCCGGTTCCTGTCGGAAAACCGGTCAAGACCGGTCCCCGGCGGCCGTTTTCAGGCGGCCGCAGCCTCGGAGTCCCAACAGGGAAAAATTTTAACACAAAAGAGTGGGCCTGTCAATGGGTTCTTCTATCTGCGGGCCTCAAAGAAGGACCTTAGCAGCGCCCTACTCTCTGCTTCCATAAAGCCTCGGTATACCTTTGGGCGCCCTCCAGACATAGCAACAAGACCGCCCCAGTTCCAGGCGGTCTCGCTGTCCGCGCCATATATAATCCGCTCCACCCGGGCGTTTACCGCAGCCCCCAGGCACATGGGACATGGCTCTAGCGTTACATAGAGCTGGCACCCGGTCAGCCGCCAGTCTCCCAGCCTCTGGCAGGCCTGGTGCAGGGCCTCCACCTCTGCATGGGCCAGGGCGCTGTGGGCGGCCTCCCGGCGGTTGCGCCCCTGGCCAAGGATTTCTTCCCCCCGCACCACCAGGGCCCCCACCGGTACCTCACCCTGGGTCCCTGCCTCCCGGGCCAACGCCAGAGCCTGAAGCATCCATTTTTTTTGAGGCAAAAATTCTAATTCCATGGATTACAGGAACATGCTGACCAACATGATGCCCACTGCGGCCACCATACACCAAAAGGACGGCGCATGGGCTAGGCAGCCTAAGGACTCACCAGCGCCCAAAGGAGATAGCGGGGCCTCTTCCTGCGTCTTTGCTGGGCACCACTCCTCCTGGCGCCACAAGGGCGGCGTTTCCTGCCCCATCGCATATTCACCTTGCTGGCTTGCTCCCTGCTGGGCCGCCAAAGCCTTGCGCCTTTCACGGCTCCCCTTTGTCAGACGTAAAATTAGCAGAAGCACCAGTGCCACAAGGCCCAGCCCCAGGGGGATGAACATCAACAGATTCCGCAGCAGAAGCATCTGGTCTGGGCCCACCAGCAGCTCCGCGTACTCGTCCACCACTGCCAGCCCGTTGTTTAAAGCGTGTATAGACACTGTTACCCACAGATTCCGGGTCTTGGCATAGGCCAGGCCCATTACCAGCCCCGCCACAGTGGCGAAAACCACTGAGCTGATGTTTAGGTGTGCCATACCAAAAATCAGCGCAGAACCAAAAACAGCAAATCCGGTACCAAACCGCTCCAGCGAGGAAAAAACAACCCCGCGGAACACGAACTCCTCTACCACAGGCACCATAACCGCAATGCCTACCAGCTCTACCCAGAAAGCGGGGAAGCTTTGGGGCATATTCAGCAAATTTTCGGTGGGGTCCGCGGCTCCCAGGTTCTTTAGCAGCTGCATTAAGGCATTGGCGGGAAAATTCGCGGCCAAACTTATCCCCAAACCCGCCAGAACCATCAGCAGGCTGGTGAACTCCCCTTTATTCTCAAAACGAAAATACTGGTTCCAGTCCTTCTTCCCAGCCAACATATAGCACAAGAATGGTGGCAAAAGCCCTGCCGGAGACATTGCCACCGTGTAAAGCGCCATCCCCAGCTCGTCGGTTTGAATGTTGAATCCCAAAGCTAGGGTGGCGGCCACCAGCACGGTGCCCACCAAAAAGCTAATTACAATTTGGATCAACACCAGCAGGCACATCCAGTTTACCACCCGGGCCCCGCCGGTTTTGCGGGGATCCTTAGGAGGCGTTATGGCAAAGCCGGGCGCCGCCTGTCCCTGGGCATAGGCCGGGTAGTAGGCGGCAGGCTGATAATAGTTGGGCTGAGGGTAGGGCGGGTATCCCGCCGGCTGCACATGCGCAGTTTGCACATGCGCAATTTGCACAGGCGCAGTTTGCACAGGCGCAGTTTGCACAGGCGCAGTTTGCACAGGCACGGTCTGTACTGGCATGGCCTGCGCAGGCTGCCCTGGGTAAGGCTGGGGATACCCCACCGGCTGGGGCTGGCCCTGCACAAGGGGCTGGCCGGGCTGGGGGGGCTGACCGTAGACGGCAGGATAATAAAACGCGGGATTATTGATTGGTTGATTCATTCCCTAACTCTCCCAATGGTTTGATTCAATAATTTTTAGACTGGCTCCATGGGCCAAGCCACCGGTCTTTCCGGGCTAGAGTACCAAACATACCTTTCGGGCAAAGTCCGCGGGATCTTCTAGGGCCACCCCCTCAATGAGCAGCGCCTGGCCGTAGAGGATCTCCGCGTACAGCGCCAGTTTTTCCTGGTCTCCGGCCAAAGAACACAGCTTTTCAAACACCGGATGGTCCGGGTTCAGCTCCAGCACCCGCTGGGCCTGAACCTTCTCTCCCGCGGGCATAGCATTCAGCACCTTCTCCATCTCGGTGGAGATCATCCCCTCAGTCGAGATGCAGGCCGCGTGGCTCTTTAGTCCCCCAGAAAGCTTTACCGCCTTCACCTTGCCCTCTAAAGCCTTGCCCATGGCCTCCAGCAGATCCTTGCGGCTTTCGCTTAGCTCCTTGGTGCGCTCCTTCTCCTCGTCGGTCTCCAGGTCCAGGCCCTCGGCGGAGATGTTCTTAAACTCCTTTTCTCCATACTTACCCAGTACCCGCAGGGCGAACTCATCCACATTGTCCGTCAGGCACAGGATCTCCCAGCCCTTTTCAGCCACGGCCTCGGCCTGGGGCAGGGCCAAAATGCGCTCGGGGGTCTGGCCACAGCCATAGTAAATGGCCTGCTGGTCCTCCTTCATCCGGTCCACGTATTCCTTTAAGGTGGTCAACTTTTTATCCATGGAGCTGGTAAACAGTACCAGGTCTTGCAGCTCTTCCTTCTTGGCCCCGTAGTTGTCGTACATACCGTACTTTATTTGCAGGCCAAAGCTCTTCCAGAATTCCTCATACTTCTCCCGGTGGTTTTCCAACATGGACTTTAGCTCGCTGGCAATTTTCTTTTCCAGCCGGCCGGCGATAAGCTTCAGCTGGCGGTCATGCTGCAACATTTCCCGGGAAATGTTCAGAGACAGGTCCTGGCTGTCCACCAGGCCCCGCACAAAACTAAAGCAATCTGGCAGCAGATCTGCGCATTTGTCCATAATCAGTACCCCGCTGGCAAAAAGCTGAAGGCCTTTTTCAAACTCACGGGTATAGTAGTCGTAGGGGGCGGTCTTGGGGATAAACAGCAGGGCGGTATAGGTGGCCGCGCCCTCGGTAGAGGTGCGGATGACGCCCAAGGGGTCCTGCCAGTCGAAAAACTTTTCCTTATAGAAGCTATTCAGCTCCTCGTCCTTTACCTCACTCTTGGCCTTTTTCCAGATGGGCACCATACTGTTTAGGGTCTCTATCTCGGTAAAGGTGTCATACTCCGGGTCCTTGCCGTCCACGCCAGTGCCCTCTTTCAGGCGGCTCTTCTTCATCTCCATACGGATGGGGTAGCGGATGTAGTCGGAATATTTTTTAATAAGCTGGCTAATTCTATACTGCTCCAAAAAGTCGCTGTAATTCTCATCCTCAGTGTCCTCTTTGATGGTCAGGGTAATTTTGGTACCCCGCTCCGCTTTTTCGCAGGGAGAGACCTCATACCCCTCCAGCCCGGCGGACTCCCAGGCCCAGGCCTCGTTGCCGCCAAAGGCACGGCTTTCCACCACCACCCGGCTGCTAACCATAAACGCGGAGTAAAATCCCACGCCAAACTGGCCAATAATATCTACATCGTCTTTTTTCTCGTTTTCATTTTTAAATTGCAGCGAGCCGCTCTTGGCAATAACGCCCAGGTTATTTTCCAGCTCTTCTTTGGTCATGCCAATCCCGTTATCGGTAATCACGATGGTGCGGGCGTCCTTATCCAGGTCCACCCGGATGAAGAAATCTTCCCGGGAAAGGCCGGTCTGGCCCTCTTCAAAGCTGCGGTAGTAGAGCTTATCAATCGCATCGCTGGCATTGGAGATCAGTTCACGAAGAAAGATCTCTTTGTGGGTATAAATAGAGTTGATCATCAAATCCATCAAGCGTTTGGACTCCGCCTGAAATTCTTTTAATGCCATAGCTGGGCAATACTTCCTTTCTTTACCGGCTGCACGCCGGTTAAACTATTTACCTTATAGTATAGCAAATGTGCAGAGAGATGTCAACTAGTGCACACTTCCCGGGAGCGCCGAAATCTTCATTATGTCCTTGCATTTCTAAATGAAAGGCAGTATAATTATATTGACGAAATAACAGCCCATTTTAAGGAGGGTGGACGTATGATCTATTTATGGCTGGGTATCACGGTGGCGGCCGCTATTATTGAGGCCGCTGTGCCTGCGCTGGTCTCTATCTGGTTCGTGCCGGGGGGCCTGGCCGCGCTGCTTGCCAGCCTGCTGGGCGGGGCCCCTTGGCTACAAATTATTCTGTTCGTGGTGTTCACCACGCTGGCCGCTGTGTTTACCCGTCCCCTGGCCCGGCGTCTGCAAAAGGACGGTCCTACCTCTACCAACGCGGACCGGGTTCTGGGCGCCGAGGCTGTGGTGACCCAGGAGGTTAACAACCTGCTGGGCGCGGGCCGGGTTTCAGTGATGGGGAACAGCTGGGCCGCGCGTTCTGTGGTTCCCGAACAGACCATCCCCGCCGGTCAGGTGGTTACTGTTTCACGCATTGAGGGCGTTAAACTAATGGTTTCACCCTCTCAGAAGAAAGGAGAAACTCTATGAATCTCGCGCTGATTCCCGCCTTTATCTTCGGCAGTGCCGAGGTGGCGATTATTCTTGCAATCGCTGTAATTATTCTATTGCTGGCTGCCATCGTTTCCAATTTCAAAATCGTCCCCCAGGCTCATGCCTACGTCATCGAGCGCTTGGGCACCTTCCATGCCACCTGGGGCACCGGCCTGCATTTTAAAATTCCCTTCATAGACCGTGTTGCCAAAAAAGTGAGCATGAAGGAGCAGGTCATTGACTTCCCGCCCCAGCCAGTGATTACAAAAGACAACGTGACCATGCAGATAGACACCGTGGTTTATTTCCAGATCACGGACCCCAAGCTGTACGCTTATGGAGTGGAAAACCCCATCTCCGCTATTGAGAACCTCTCGGCCACCACCCTGCGGAACATCATCGGCGAGATGGAGCTGGACCACACTCTCACCTCCCGGGATGTGATCAACTCAAAAATTCGGGTGATTCTGGACGAGGCCACCGACCCCTGGGGTATTAAAGTAAACCGGGTGGAACTGAAAAATATTATCCCACCCCGGGAAATTCAGGATTCCATGGAGAAACAGATGAAAGCCGAGCGGGAGCGCCGGGCCAAGATTTTGGACGCAGAAGGCGAAAAGCGCAGCGCTATCCTTATTGCCGAGGGTGAAAAAGAGTCCGCTGTACTTCGGGCCGAGGCTGTGAAGGAGACAAAAATTCGCGAGGCCCAGGGCGAGGCCGAGGCCATTCTCTCAGTGCAGCGGGCTATGGCCGACGCTATTAAGCTGATGAACGAGGCAAACCCCAGCGAACAGGTTATCGCCCTGAAGAGCCTGGAGGCTTTCCAGACAGCTGCGGACGGGCGGGCCACCAAGATCATTGTGCCCTCTAACCTGCAGGGCCTGGCGGGACTGGCCACCTCGGTGAAGGAGATCTTCGACGTCTCCACGCCGGAAAAGTAGAGAAAACCCCTTCCTATTCCCCAGGAAAAATTGGGGAAACATCGCGTGACCTGGGTGCGGGAAAACCACCCGTGGCGATTTTCCCCGCCAAAGGAGAAAAGCACTTAAACAATCCGTTGGTTCCTGGGTGACACAGTTCCACTTAGTTTTATCCCACATAGGTACCATATTACGAACGAATAAACACAGCGGGACTTTGTTAAGTTTCGCTGTGTTTTTATTCCCGGGTCTCAAAAGAGAGCAGAAATAGGAAAAGCCTTGAATGCCCTTGCCTCTGTAATATACCTTAATTGGCAGCCAATAAGGTACGGCCACTTAAAACCCGCTTTAATGCTATGTGCTATTGCGCATCGACCCGGCCGCGAGAACCCGGCTTATGAAATTAGAAGAAATCGCTAACCGTTTTGGCCTGCCCTTAAAAGCCCTGCATGGACCTTTTACGCTTGCCACACATACCGGCAACGAGGAGAAGCGGTTCATTTCATCCCGCAAGGAAATTTTGTCCGGCCATAAACAATCCCCCCGTGTTATCGCGAAATCCAGGCATGGACCGCCGCTCTGGCACCCGATCCAGGCATTGTGGCCGTGCCGCGCCAGGAAAGCGTCCCCACCACAAATAACAGTTGAATAATCTTCCCAAATATGGTAAACTCATAAGAATAATGAGGTTTTTTCCAGTTTGGCCCCATTGGGACGTTTGGTCTGATGACTGCTGTAATGTCTTTGGGCGCAAAATGTCTGGCGCTACGATTCGTTTCTAGGGTTTCATCTGGACAAAAGGAAATTTATAACAACTTTTTTGGGGGCAAGACATGATCACCTACGACCAGATCCGCCACGATGGCGCTATAAAAACTTATATTGCCCAGGCTGACGCCTCTATGGCCGCCCTGGGCTTCACTGAACACAGCTTCGCCCATGTGAGCCGGGTGGCGGAAACTGCCGGGTACATTCTGCGAGAGCTGGGTTATCCGCAGCGCCAGGTGGAACTGACCAAGATCGCGGGCTACCTCCACGACATCGGCAACCTGGTGAACCGGGTGGACCACAGCCAAAGCGGCGCGGTAATGGCTTTCCGGCTTTTGGACAATATGGGCTTTCCCCCAGAAGAGATTGCCCTAATCTCCACAGCGATTGGCAATCACGACGAGGGCACCGGTGTGCCGGTAAACGCCGAGTCCGCCGCCCTAATCCTCGCGGACAAGTCCGACGTGCGCCGTACCCGGGTACGAGAAAAGGACCCCCATCGCTTCGACATTCATGACCGGGTCAATTATTCGGTAACCCGGTCCCAGATGGAGGTGGACCGTCCCCATGCCGCCGTATGGCTGCGGCTGGAGGTAGACCCCAGCTTTAGTTCTGTTATGGAATATTTCGAGATCTTCATGGAGCGCATGAAACTTTGCCGTAAAGCCGCCCAGCGGTTAGACCTGGAATTTAAACTGACCATTAACGGTATTCAGCTGTGTTAGGAGAGGACGCAAATGCTTTACTGCACCAAATGTCAAGCTGTCACCGAGGACGCTGCCAAGCGTTGTCCTGGCTGTCACAGCGCTAAGCTTCGCCCCGCCGGAGAGAGGGATATGGTTTTGCTGCAAGGGGCAGATATGTATACCGCCCAACAGGTAGCCCAGCGATTGATGGAACAGGACATACCCTGTGAAACAAAGTCCGCCGGCCATGCCTACTTTTCCTTCGACAATCAATCCCTGCCTACGGACCAAAACCTGTATGTGCCTTTTGCTCATCTATCAGCCGCCCAAGAGCTGGCCGCCCAGGTAGGCCAAGAGCTGGAGCAGGAGCGGAACCAGCCCCAGGAGGACCCTGGACCAGCCAGCGCAAAACATATTTTTATAGAGGTGCTTTCAGTGGCCGCTTTTTTGGCGCTAATTGCCCTGGCTTCTCTGGGAACCGACGCGCTGACCAGTTGGCTGAAAACTTTACTTTAAAAAAGACCTCTCCCAGTGCAACTACGCCGCCGCTGGGGGACTTCTTATAGGTGAAAAAGGTAGTTATCTCTTTTGCTTAGCTAATGCCTTTGGGCGGACGGTATTCTGTATGAGGCAAGAAAAATGTCCACGCCGACACAGGTTCCAAGACGCTACCCTGCGCTGGGTTTCCTGGCGGGGCAAAAGAAATAACCATATTGAAAATATGAAAGGCGGTGCCACTGTGAAATTTACCAAAAAATTACTGACCTCCGCCCTATGTGCCGGGCTAACCCTGGCGCTGGCCCTGACCGGCTGTGGGGGCCAAACTCTGAACACCACCGGCGACCTGATGGCCGGTGTGCGCAAAAGTTCCCAAACGGCAGAGGCTGATCTAGCCGGCCCCGGGGCCCAGGCTTTTACCGGCTTCGGGCTGGAGCTCTTCCGGCGCTCGATGAAAGCCACCCCGGAAGAGAACGTGCTGGTCTCGCCCCTGTCCGTGCTCAGCGCTATGGCCATGACCGCCAACGGCGCCGGGGGGCAAACCCTATCCCAAATGGAGGAGGTTCTGGGCCTGCCCATTGACCAGCTGCGGGCGTATTTGGCCGCCTACACGGATTCTCTTCCCTCTGGAGAAAAGGCACAGTTCCACACTGCCAATTCCCTATGGGTTCGGGACGGCGTGATGCGGGTAGAAAAGGACTTCCTTCAACTAAACGCCGACTATTTTGGGGCAGGGGTGTATCAGGAGCCCTTTAACACTTCCACCCTGGAAAAGATTAACAGCTGGGTCAATCAGCATACCCATGAGATGATCCCCACTATCCTCGACGAGATTGACTCCCAGGCGGTGCTCTATCTGATCAACGCTCTGGCCTTTGAGGCCCAGTGGGAGGAAGTCTATGAGGATCTTGATGTGCGGGAGCAGGTCTTTACCTGCCAGGACGGCCAAGAGCTGAACGTGGACATGATGCACTCTTGGGAGCGCACCTATTTGGAGGACAGCGAGGCTACGGGCTTTTTGAAATATTATTCCGGCAGCCAGTACGCTTTTGCCGCCCTGCTGCCCAATCAGGGAATCACCCTGGCGGAGTATGTGGAAGGCCTTACCGCTGAAAAGCTGCGGCAGGTGCTAACCAACAGCTCTCAACAGGATGTAACAGCTGGTATTCCCAAGTTTCAACAGGACTATAGCGCCTCATTAAAGGACTTGTTCGCCCAGTGGGGCATGACGGACGCCTTTGAACCCGGTTTGGCAGACTTTTCCCCCATGGGCAATACTGGCTCCAACGGCGAGCCGCTGTATATTGGCGATGTGCTGCACAAAACCTATATTTCCGTATTTGAGCAAGGCACCCGGGCCGGAGCCGTTACCGCAGTGGTCATGGAGAGCGGAGGCGCTATGATGAATGAGCCCAAGCAGGTGGTGCTAGACAGGCCCTTCCTCTATATGATTGTGGACACCGAGACCTTCCTGCCCATCTTTATGGGCGCGGCCTATACCCCCCTGGGGGAAGCCGGCTAATCCCTTTAGCAAAATGAAAAGCGCCTTTGGACCGGTTTTCCGGCCTAAAGGCGCTTTCTATTCCTAGTGCAAATTCAAAAAAGAACAACGTTTCCACCAAAAGTCTGGCCCAGCCAAATTGTTAATCCGTTTATTTATATAGATCGTCTACGTTCAGCTGGCTAAGCTTTTTCAGAATGTCCCTTTCCAGTTCCTGCTCGTGCCGCAGCGCCGCTTGCCTTGCTTCTTCCTGCTGCACCGCCTCTTCGATCACTCCGGCGGGCACAGCGGCCAGCACCATCCGCCGCACCGGCGGAATCCAGGCACAAGCCGCGGACATTAGCCCCAAGCCCAGGAACAGGCTTATATTACAGCGGATTATTCCCAGCCCAAAACCCAGGACATAGGTGCACAGCACCCCACAGGCCGCTAGGGCCATCTTCTCCCCACGGGTCAGTTCATCCAAAAGCCCCCGGTTAAACAGACAGATTGCCCAGGCCGCACCTAACAGTCCCATAGCCCCACTGGAAGCCCCCGCTGTGAACGCCATAGGGCTATCGAACATATAGGGCGGATGCAGAAAGGTGTAAAGCGGAACGGAGACCCAGCTCTCCAGAAAGCCAGACAGCAGAAAAACCCCCACCACTGCCGCCGAACCCCCGTGGCTCTCCACAAAGCTCCCCGCCAGGTATAGCAAAGCCAGGGCAGCCAGCAGGTGGAAGAGGTTCTCTTGGGGAAACAAAAATGTAAAATGCCGGTAAAAGGCCCACCCTCCTGGGGTTAGTGCGTCGCCGCACAGAGCCAATAGATTGGTCAACTGTCCGCCGCAATACCCCAGAGGGACCGCCACCCAGCCAGGCAGGCCCTCCCATCCGTTGGACGCTCCTGCATAGCCTTCCGGCAGGGGGATCAGGCGGTCCAGTATGTAGATAAACACAATCAAGGCCATCAGGATATAGGTGGCAATACAGTCTCTCTTTCGCATATACCTTGTTCACTCCGTCATTATTATGATGAAAAACTTACCGGCCCAGGAACAGCCTATGCTTTACGGCTGAAAAACATCCCTTCTATCCATAGGTTCCCATAACCAGTTCCATCAAATGAACTGGCCGTCCTCCGCCCAGCCGGATACCTGCCGTACAGCGGTTACAATAGCAAAGGACCCGCCGCCCCTGGTGCTTTTCAGCCTGTTCCCTCATGAGCGCCTGTTGTTCTGGCTCCGGCAGTTCATAAAGCGGCTGGTTCCGATAAGCGGCCAGCCGCGCGGTATTTTCCGGTGATTGCGGCTCAAAATGCAGATTACCGCAAAAGGTGGATCTCTCCCGATTCTCTTGAATTTCCCAGACCTCCACCCCCATTTTAGCCAAAAGCCTCCGTACCGCCCCCCAGATCTCCGGGTGCTCCCGGTCCCGCCAGCAGTCTTGTATACTCACCTGTAGACCACGGTAGTCCGGCCAAGGAAAATCTGTCCGGCCCGCCAGCCAGACAAACAGATTTTCTGGCCTCAACTGGGGAAGCCTCTCCTCCATGGTTTCTCTGCACGCCTGACAGAAATATAGGGCTGTGTCTCCAATTGGATACTGTTTTTTATCTATGCGGCAGCAGCCTGCCACGGGCATTTGTTCCAAAAGATAGCTTCTCAGCTTGTTTGCCGCCTCTGGGCTGGCTTTCGTAAAATTACAGCTGGGGAAAAAGATGGTTCCCATTTCATTCACATCCTTTTTAAAGGGAAAAGTAAAGTTTTTGAACCCCCCTGGCCAACTGCCGGCCTCTTCTCCACTTGTCTCCAAACAGCCGGCTTAGCCCTTGCTTCTAATAGATTCCATCAGCCCGCCGCTGGCAATGATATTCTGCAAAAATTCGGGATAGGGCTGGGCCTGGTAGGTCTTGCCAGTGGTCTCGTCGGTGATCAGGCCCGTGTCAAAATCCACCGCTACCACGTCCCCAGGGGCAATCTCTTCCGCGGCCTCCGGGCACTCCAAAATCGGGAAGCCGATATTGATGGAGTTTCGGTAGAAAATGCGGGCGAAAGTTTTGGCAATCACACAGGATACTTCAGAGGCTTTCAAGGCAATGGGCGCATGTTCCCGGGAGGAACCGCAGCCAAAGTTTTTGCCAGCCACCACCACGTCGCCGGGCTTTACATTTTTCACAAAATCTTTGTCAATATCCTCCATACAGTGGCTGGCCAGCTCCGCATGAGAGGCGGTGTTCAGATACCGGGCGGGGATGATCACGTCTGTGTTCACATCGTCCCCGTACTTGTGTACCCTTCCTTTTGCGTTCATCGCTTTATCGCTCCTTTTTCTTAAAATTATAGTTTATTGGGTTTGGCCCCAGCAGGGAAGTGTTGGCTTTACCAATCTTGGGCTTTGTATCTGCTCCGCCGACAGTCCTTTTATTCCCCAGCGTAATAGTCCACCGCGTCCTCTTCCAAGAAAACCCGGTTGATTCCCCGGCCCCACACGCCAATTTTGTGGGAGTCCGGGTAAACCGCAACGTCCAGGGCGTTTTGGGGGGCAAAATCAACATAGACCAGAGACTCTTCACTGGAATTAGTGCGTTGATGGGCTCCGCCAGGTTCAGCTGGAAAAAACAGCAGGTCCCCGGCCGCTGACAATGAAGAATACTTCCTCATTTTTTACGTGAAAATGGTAGGGATACGCGGCCTTTCCCGGCGGTATTTCGTACACGCTCACCACACACTGGTTGGCTCCGCCCAATGGCACAAACTTCCGGCGGTTGTATTCGTATTGGTCCGGGCCGGTTTTGTGCTGGGCCTCCAGCTGGGTCAGGTTTTTGTGGATAACGCTCTCCGCTGGCTTCATAGCTCTTTCCTCCTATTTTCCCCCGGCCATATACTCTGCTTTGATCTCTCCAATATCCCTGCCGCCGATGCCGAAGTTCTCGTCCGGCAGCTCCTTAATAGTGACGGTGAAGAACCCGGCGGGAATATGGGTGACCTCCGCCGCCGTGGCGGTGAGACGCTCAATCAGCTCCGCCTTTTGCTCTCTGGCCAGCGCGCCGCACTCAATGGAAATATAAGGCATCGTTCTCCCTCACATCCTTATCTCTATATGGTAATATTGCTCTACAAACCAGACGGCGGATTTAATCTCTTCCTTAGTAAAACACATCCCCTCTGGAGCCAGCACCCACTTTTCCTCCACGTCATCCAAGCGGTGGATGACAGCAATCAGCCGGCCTGTGAAGGTCTCCAGGGGCACGTCCACCCCCAACACGTAGGCGTCTTGCTCCGCGCCGTCGGGAGCTATAACCCCAGGCACGTATCCATAGTTGACGGAGTAAACAATATCTGGGTGCCGGGGGTGCGCCGTGCCCAGAGGGCGGTCTATTTTGATGGCGACCCGGTCCCCCAGCTTGGGAAAGCTCTCAGGACGGCGCAGCGCCCACTCTTCTCGAAGCAGGGAGAACAGGGCGTCGTCGAAGCATTTGTCCTCATAGGTACGCACCCCCCGGCGCAGGGTCCCCTCCCGGGTAAAGCCCAGCTTTTCCAAGATTCCCAGGGAGGCGGCGTTTTCCGTAAACGCCCGGGCGGAAACAAGCTCCGCGCCCCGCTGGGCAAATAAGTAGTCCAGCACCCGTTCCAGGGCCTCGGTCATATAGCCCTGCCGGGCCCAGGCCTCCCCCAAGTAGTAGTCCAGGGAAAAGGACTTGACACGAAAGCGCAGGCGGTCGCTCTCTATGCCCACGCGCCCAACCACCACGCCGCCGTCTTTCTGGACCAGAGCCAACTGGCCGCCCGGGTTCTGGGTCAGAATATCCTCCGCCTCTTCCAGGCTGGGCAGCTTGCCAAAGACGTTATATCTGCGCACAAAGTCCTGCTGCCACAGGGCCAAAAAGGCGGGAGCGTCCGCTTTTTCTGGCGCCCGCAGAATCAGCCGCCGGGTCTCCAGCAGCGGAAAGCGCTTCTCTTCTTTACTCATGGGGGATTCTCCTTACAGCTTAGCGGGGTCGGTGAGATAACCGGTGAGGGCGCTGGCCGCGGCCACGGCGGGGCTAGCGAGCACCACCTCGGACTCTACATGGCCCATGCGGCCCACAAAGTTCCGGTTGGTGGTGGAAACCGCCCGTTCGCCCTGGGCCAAAATGCCCATATATCCCCCCAGGCAGGGCCCGCAGGTGGGGGTGCTGAATACAGCCCCGGCCTCGATGAAGATTTCGGCCAGGCCCTCGCGGATGCACTGGAGGTACACCTCCTGGGTGGCGGGAATTACAATGCAGCGCACGCCCTTGGCCACCTTTTTACCCTTCATAATCTGGGCGGCTACGCGCATATCGCTGATACGACCGTTGGTGCAGGAGCCAATGACGCTCTGGTCAATCTTTACGTCGCTGACCTCCTCAATCAGTCGGGTGTTCTCCGGCAGGTGGGGCATGGAGACCGTGGGCCGCAGGGTACTAAGGTCAATGGTCACGGTGCGCTCATACACTGCGTCGGCATCCGCTTCATACGCCTTGCTCTCCCCTTGGTAGCGGTTCTTGCAGTACTCTAAGGTCTTCTCGTCCACTGGGAAAATGCCGTTTTTGGCCCCGGCCTCAATGGCCATATTGGCAATGGTAAACCGGTCGTCCATGCTCAAAGAGGCTATCCCCTCGCCAGTAAACTCCAGGGACTGGTATAGGGCGCCGTCCACACCAATTTCCCCGATGAGGTGCAAAATTACATCCTTACCGCTGACATGCCCATGCAGCTGGCCCTTAAGCTCCACCTGAATGGCAGAGGGAATCTTAAACCATAGCTTGCCCGTAATCATGGCCGCAGCCATATCCGTGGAGCCCACGCCTGTGGAGAAAGCCCCCAAGGCCCCATAAGTACAGGTGTGGGAGTCAGCTCCCACACAGGCACAGCCCGGGCCCACCAGGCCCTTTTCAGGCAGCAGGGCATGCTCAATGCCCATTTGGCCCACGTCGAAGAAATTGGTGATGTTATATTTGTCCGCGAACTGCCGGGTCTGCTTGCACTGCTGGGCGGCCTTAATGTCCTTATTGGGCACAAAATGGTCCAACACCAGGGCAATCTTGTCTTTGTGGAACACCCCGGTGGCCCCGCACTTTTCAAACTCGTTGATAGCCACTGGCGAGGTGATGTCATTGCCCAGCACCATGTCCAGGCTGGCCTCTACCAGCTGGCCGGGCTGTACAGAGTCCAGTCCGGCGTGGGCTGCTAAAATTTTTTGCGTCATTGTCATTCCCATGTTTTTGGTCACATTCCTTTCAAAATTTTTAAGTCAGGCTTCATAAAGACCACCGACGCGAAAAGGGGCAAAGGCGGAAATTGCCAGGTACTTGGGCACTTCCCTGGACCGCGCAATATATCCCTCTTTTATTGGTCCTCTGGGGTCTCCTGGTTCTGCGGTTCGTCCCTTATCAGCCGGTCTAAAAGGGCCACCGAATCCTCATAGTAGGCCACTTTCTTCTCGTCCTTGGCAAAGCCGCTGCCCTCCATGGCCCGCACCGAAATTCGCAGCCGGCCACACAGCTCTTCCAGTACCTCGGGGGTCCAGCCGCCTACAGTTTCCATCTCGGCTGCCTGAAAGTTCTGAAAAGCCGACACCTCGTTCCAGGCGTACATGGCCTTGTCATAGTCCGTGGCGTCCTCCGGCATGGGGGTTCCGTCATTATATTGAAAAAAGCTTTGGAACTGGGGCTGCATCTGGCCAAAGGCCTCGGCGTCATGAAGGTAAAGCATGCACTCGTTCAGCGAAGCATCCCCCGCAAAGCGGGTCATAGACGCCTGAATCATCTGCACATCTGTCTCACCACTGTTCATCACGTAGTTATTCAGCTGTACCACCACCTTACCGTCGCCATTACGGTCCTCGGCATATCGCTCAATATAGCCGCTAATCTGCTCCTGAGCCTCTGAGGGCATAGAATAGGAGGTGAGCAGACCAATGGAATAGTCTGGCTCCACCTGGGACACGATGGAGTAGATGAGGCTTGCCACCCCTACCACCGCTAGAATTCCCACCATCAAGTGAACCTTATGATAAAACCACCAGTTTTGCCGCTTGTCCTTTGCCGTCCTTAATTCTATGACGTTGGAGTGGATGGTATCCTCTCCCGCGTGTACCAAATATCTTTCTCTGGCCAATGAACCGTGCACCTCCGCAAAATGTAGATATTGCAATTATAGACCATTTTTTTTGTTTTATCAAGGCTTCCCCAGGGTTATTAACAGAAAGTTTGCAGGGGTTTCAAAGACACGGGGTCCAGGAGGACCTGCCTCCTGGACTCCTTGGTATGGCGCTTATTCTTTTTACGGTGCGTGGAGGGATGATTTATTCCACCACCGGCAGCTTAGAGAGCGCCTGGGCAATCTCTTCATCACTGGGCACATAGTCTTTCATCTGCCCATTATGGAACTTCTCGTAGGCCACCAGGTCAAAGTAGCCCGTACCCGTCAGGCCGAAGAGGATGGTCTTTTCCTCGCCGGTCTCCTTGCACTTCATGGCCTCGTTTATCGCAGCCAAAATGGCATGGCTGCTCTCGGGCGCAGGCAGGATGCCCTCGATACGGGCAAAATCCTCCGCCGCCTGGAACACGTCGGTCTGCTTCACGGACACCGCTTCCATCAGGCCATCGGCGTACAGCTGGCTAAGCACCGAGCTCATACCGTGGAAGCGCAGGCCCCCCGCGTGATCCGCCGAGGGAATAAATCCGCTGCCCAGGGTATACATTTTGGATAAAGGACAGACCTTGCCCGTATCACAGAAGTCATAGCGGTACTGGCCCCGGGTAAAGGAAGGGCAGCTGGCGGGCTCTACGGCGATAAAACGGTAATCCGCCTCTCCCCGCAGCTTCTGGCCCATAAAGGGGGCGATCAGACCGCCCAAATTACTGCCGCCGCCCGCGCATCCAATGATAATGTCCGGTTTCACGCCATACTTGTCCAGGGCGGTCTTTGCCTCCAGACCAATCACGGACTGGTGCAGCAACACCTGGTTCAGCACGCTGCCCAGCACGTAGCGGTATCCTGGGGTGGAGGTAGCCACCTCCACCGCCTCGCTGATGGCGCAGCCCAGGGAACCGGTGGTGCCGGGAAACTCCTGCAAAATCTTTCGGCCTACCTGGGTATTCTCCGAGGGAGAGGGGGTTACATCGGCCCCGTATACCTTCATCACCTCCCGGCGGAAGGGCTTCTGCTCGTAAGAACACTTTACCATATACACCTTGCAGTCCAAGCCCAAGTAAGAGCACGCCATGGAGAGGGCCGTGCCCCACTGGCCCGCGCCGGTCTCGGTGGTCACGCCCTTTAGGCCCTGCTCTTTTGCATAGTAGGCCTGGGCAATGGCGGAGTTCAGTTTGTGGGAGCCAGAGGTGTTGTTCCCCTCAAACTTATAGTAAATTTTCGCGGGCGTTCCCAGTTTTTTCTCCAGACAGTAGGCCCGCACCAGGGGAGAAGGCCGGTACATCTTATAGAAGTCCCGAATCTCCTGGGGAATTTCAAAGTAGGGGGTGTCGTTATCCAGCTCCTGGCGCACTAGCTCGTCGCAGAACACGCCTCCCAGCTCTTGGGCGGTCATGGGCTGGTGTGTGCCAGGGTTCAGCAGGGGCGCGGGCTTGTTTTTCATATCGGCCCGCAGATTATACCAAGTGGCAGGCATCTCAGTTTCGGAAAGATAGATTTTGTACGGGATGGTTTTTTCACTCATTTTAGTCACAATCCTTTCACAAATTAAATATAGAATATCCTGCCAGGAACGCAAAAACCCCCTGTCCCCGGCATATACTTATGCTGGGACAGGGGGAAAACTTCACGGTTTTACTCCTGCGGTGCCACCCGGCTTGACGTATCAAACGTCCTCTCAACGCGTACTACCATACGCTGGCTTTGGTAACGGAGCGCCGCTCCGGCTCCCCTACTCGACAGCCGCTGGTATAAAACTGCACTATATTTCTCCACAATTTCCCAGCTGTCCTTTCGGATCGCCCTCAAAAGCCCATTCAGCTAAACATTCCCCGCCCCGGTCCCACCAAATCCGCAGCTCTCTGACGACACCATATCTGGTCTCTCTGAGTACCTGTATAGCCTACTTACACTTTCTCAAAGGTTTATGAGAGTAATTATACAGGCTAGGCGGAGAATTGTCAAGAGGAACTTGAATTTTTTTGAGGAAGCCACTGTGTCTATCCCTTTTTCTATTGATTTTTCCAAAAAACTGGTTATAATATAGTTACTAGTATGCAATACAGAGGTGTTTTTGATGATTAGTCCCATTTCCTTCTCCTCTAGAGTAAACCCCATCTACAACAATGGATATAATCTAAATGTCCAGGCTGCTGGCCGCACTTTGGGAGTGGCCCAGGGGCGTGCCGCTATGCCCGAAACACCTGTTACCCCTGTACACCCCACCCCGGTGGTCAGCATTAACACCGCTCAGCCGCGCACAGACCTCTCTTCTCCCATGTGGGTGGATTCCTACCCCCGGGAACAGGCCAACCGCTCTCGGGTGCAGTACCTTTTGCCCCAGGCCTACCAAGAAACCAGTGCGCAGCCTAACACGCCGGGGCAGGATCTTTCTCCTTTCCAGTGGCCCACTTTGCCCAGCGCGGCTCCTGCGGAACTGGCCGCACGAATGCGCGTCCAGTTTCCAGAGGAATCGGCTAATACTCCAGAAGTATCCCCGCAGGCCGGAGACTCTTTGTCTATAGGAGCCGAAGGCGCCCAGCGGGCTGCTGAAGAAGGCCGCTGCCAGACCTGCGAAGAGCGCAAGTACCAAGACGGTTCGGATGACAGCAGTGTTTCCTATCAGACGCCCACCCACATTGATCCAGATGCCGCCCCAGCCGCTGTGCGGGGACATGAGATGGAGCATGTTTCTCACGAGCAGGCCAAGGCCCAGCAGGAGGGCCGCAAGGTGGTAAGCCAAACCGTGACCATGCATACGGATATCTGTCCCGAGTGCGGCCGGGTGTATGTATCCGGCGGCACCACACAAACCGTAACAAAGGCTGATAGCCAGCAGCGTGCTCAGGAAGAGGAGCAGGAGGCCGAGATAAATTCGGGTACTGTGCAGGCACTGATGTGAAGGTTGAAGGGGAACCCGCCAGCATTTCTATAAAATCGTTGACATGCCGATGCCCTCGGACTCGCCGCGTAAAAATATTTTATAGTTTTTCCGCGTAAATTACTTGACATTTGCCAAAACGGGGCGCATGGCCCCAGTGTTTCTATACCTAATGAAAAAACCGAGGCCCTTCCGGGCCCCGGTTTTTTTCATGCGCTGGCCTTTAACGGCCATTATATTCAGAATATTGCAGTAGGTTGCGGCACAGGAACATTACCAGCAACGCCACAGGTATGTTGCCCAGCGTAATGCCTGCCAGCACCCCCACCACGCCAGGCAGCAGCTCTATGGCCATTACTGCAATCCCCAGGCCTACGCCGGGCAGCGCCAGAATGATCATGGCCAAAAAGTAGAAGAGCAGCATCAGCCCCTTAGACCGTACCGAGCCGAACACGCGCTCTACCAGCATATTGCCGGAAATAAACAGCAGGGCAAAAGACACCCGCGCCACTATACACATTAGCATATCCACTGGACCGAGGCCAATGATCAGCGCCACCGGCACATAAATAACCACTGCCTCGCACACGTCCGCCACCAGGTTCTCCCCAATGGCCCACAGCAGCTTCTTCAGGGGCGGCTCGGGAATCAGATAAATATAGGGCTTTGTTAGTTCCCAGTTAAAGCGGCCCGCACTTTCTGAAAAGATTTGCATATAAGTACTCATGGCGAACACGGCTACCAGTACCGCCGAAGGTTCCTCTGCCTCAAACAGGGTGTTATAAAGCATGGAACAGCCAATGATAACCAGCATAAAGATGATGGAGGTTTTGGAGAACATAAGCACCCCTGAGCGGCGGTTTTCCATCTGATGCTTGAAGAAAATCGCGCTGGCTCCCCGGCCTCTTTCCAGTCCGGTCTTTCCCAGGCGCACCTTCTTTGGGGTCATCTCGGCGGGCAGCCCCTCTTTTTTCGCGGTGATGGCGGACTGGGCCACCTCGGCGGTTTGCAGCACGTCCTCATAATAGTTATTTTTATTTTTTACCACCAAGAGCAGAGCCACCAGAAAAGCGGCGGCAATCAGCAGTGCGCAAAGCCCGGCGGTCAGCCATTCTTGGGCAAATACGCCCCCGATCAGGCCTGCCGCCCAGCCGGACACCGGGAAGAATATCCCTATGGTGGCCAAAAAGTTCGTGCCCTCTTCCAGCAAACCAGTAAACTCTGTTGTTAGCAAAAAGCCCCCTTCTTCCGACAGAGAGCCCGAAGCGCTTACCGCCAGCACCCCCGGCAGGCAGCGGGCCAACATCCAGACTACAAAACCCAAGGTGACGCCATACACGCAGTATTTCACCACGCGTCGTGCATTGTCGTTTCCGCTGCTGCGCACATAGGCCGCCATGGCACAGACTTGCCCTAAAAACAGGCTAAGCCCATAGCCCAAAACAATGAATATCAGGTGCCCATATTCCACCCCATAGAGCCCATGCATCCAGTTGTACTGGAACAGCAGGAAGAATCCCAGCAGCAGCGAGAGCCCCAGCTGCCGGAACAGCCCATAGAACAGCACTTTGTTGGGCCGCAGGGGGGACGGAAACAATACGCTTACATCCGAAAGGGTAAACATGGGGTAGTTCCCCGCGCCACCGTTGACGCCGTTTATAAAAGTTATCAAAAACATCAAGCTATAGAACAACACCATAATAGCCGTCAGCTCCTGAAGCGGCCGCAGCTCTAAGTGTTCCGCATTGGTCTGTCCCCCAATGGTAGAGAGAACCAGCGCGGCGGCGATAAATATTATGTAAATCAGTTTGGCCGGATGCTTTACCGCCTCTTTTAGCTGGTTCTTCAGCTTCACAGCCGTTAGGTACATCAGCGGGCTCTTCATGCCCCCACCCCGCCTTCTGTAATCTGGAAGAACAGCTCTTCCAAAGACTGCCCCTCGCTGCCGTCGTTGATCTTGGTCGCCGCAAAACGGCCGTTCATCATGATATTGGCCACATCCCAATAGTCCTCTACGCTATCAATCATATGGGTACTGATCAAAACAGACGCCCCGTCATCCTTCAGCTCCCGAAAAATATTCTTTAACTCCTTAATGGCGTGGGGGTCCAGGCCCACCAAGGGTTCATCAAACACAGCCACCCGGGGCCTGTGGCACAGAGCACAGCAGATGGACAGCTTCTGCTGCATGCCTTTGGACAGTTCTTTGCCCAGCTTATCCTTTTTATCCCACAGCTCCAGGCGTTCTAAAAGCTGTTGGGAATAGGCCTCATCGTACATCTTATAGGCACGGCGGATGAACTCCAGGTGTTCTGAGACCGTCAGCAGGTCATACACCGCTGGCATCTCCGGAATATACCCCAACTGGCGCTTGGCCTCTTGGCTGGTGTTTTCCGCGCCATTGATCTCAATACGCCCGGTAAAGCGCAGCAGACCGGTGATACATTTGATAATGGTGGATTTTCCCGCGCCGTTGGGACCTAAAAGAATACCGATCTGTCCGTCTCCCACCGCAAAGCTGATATTATCGTTGGCCAAATTCTTGCCATACTTTTTCGTCACGCCGCTAATTGAAAGCATCGCATCATTCTCCCTTTTCTCAAAAAATAATCCACGTATGATATTATTATAATATCATACAACTATCCTGTCAAGCGCAATCTGCATTCCATTTCCCATTTTACGAGAAAAGCAGCCTGTGTACAAGGCCTCCACAAAAATTGTAAGAGAATCGACAGGAATGGAAACTCTTCTGCGCCACAGTGCCGCTTAGACATAATAACACATAAAACGACTTGTGTCAATCGCGTAACGTGATTGACACAAGGTTTATTCTTTTCTCCATCTCCCTACAATAGATGAGAGGGAGTGATACATTCTATGAAAGCGGAATACAAAGAACTCTATGAAAAATTTGGCCTCAATGTGGTCTACTACCGCAAACGCAAAAAGTTGACCCAATTACAGCTGGCGGAGCTGACAGACATTGACCGCAGCCATGTAAGCGCTATAGAATTGGGCAAGGTAGGGGTCTCTTTTGACGTCATTTTTAAGCTATGCCAGGTACTGGACGTCAAACCCCGGGATTTATTTGATTTCCGAGAATAGGCATAAAGAAAAAAGCCCTGCTTAAGCAAGGCTTTTTAAAACAACAAACCAATATGCAAAAATGTAGGTGTAGAGGCTATGGATGATTGGACCGATTTCGCCCGTTGGCCCAAGGCCTTTAAACCGCGCTACTCTTCTTCCTGCGCCTGCTTTTCCTTTACAATTAGCAGCCGTGCCAGCCGCTGGTCATCAATTTCCAGCACCGTGATATTCAGGCCTTCCACCAGCACCTGGGGATGCTCCCCTTCTTTTGGAATACGCCCCAGCCGGTCGGTTACCAGACCCGCTATGGTGTCATAGCCGCCTTCGGGCAGCTCCACGCCAGTTAAATTAGAAATTTCGTCAATAGAGGCGGTGCCCTCCACCGTAAACTCCGTCTCGCTTACCCTGTGAATCTCCTCCTCTTCATGGTCGTACTCGTCCTGAATATTACCCACGATGGACTCCACTAAATCTTCCAGGGTGATCAGCCCTGCGGTACCGCCATACTCGTCCACCACAATGGCGATCTGCACCTTGCGCTCGGTCATCTCTGTAAAAAGCTGGCTGCATTTTTTCGTCTCGGGAATAAAATAAGCCGGGCGCATCAGCTGGGTCATCAGGGTGCCTTGGGGCACTGGGCGGCCCACAAAGGGCAGCAGGTCCTTAACATAGCAGATTCCCACCACAGAGTCAATGTCCTCGTGATATACCGGCACCCGGGAGCAGCCGTGCTCTACCGAAAGCTCTACCACCTGCTGGGGCCCCGCGTCATCCGGTACCGCCAGAATATCCGTACGATGGGTCATGGTCTCACCGGCTGTGGTATCATTAAAGTCCAGAATATTGGCAATCATGTCCTTTTCCGTCTCCTCAATGACGCCTTTTTCCTCACCCTCGCCCACAATCTGCAAAATTTCCTCCTCAGTAACAGCATCCTCCAAGGAATGAGGATCAATGCGGAACAGGCGCAGAATGCAGTTGGCTGTAAAGTTGGCAAAGCCCAAAAAGGGCAAAACCATTCGGGTCATGGCAAAGATCAGCCGCGCGTTGCGGTAAGCAAAACGCTCAGGAGCATGACGCACCCCTTTTTTAGGCAGTAAGTCCGCAAACAGAAAAAAAACCACCAGATATGCCACCGCCGCCAAAAAACAGGCAAACGCCCCCCGCAGGCTGGAACTTTTCAGCCCGGGAAACGCGGCGTACAGCGGCCCATAAAAGGCGGCCACACAAAAGGCCAAACCAAAAATACCGCAAAACAGCAGACCGTACTGCATGGGCGATACCGCGCCAACACGGGCTTTCATGGCCTTATGCAACCGGCGGGCGCTTTTGCTGCCAGAATCCGCGTCCTTTTTCACCTGGGAAAGGGACAGGCTGTCCACAGCGGACTCTCCCGCAGCATACAACGCGGAAATTCCAAGGAATAAGATCGTCAAAAGAATCGGAACAACGGTTAAACCGTCCGGGTCGTCAGGCATAGATTTGCCTCTCCTTTCAAAATTATTGCATACTATTGTACTAGAAAACCCTGTGCTTGTCAATCATCATATCCTCAAGCCAAAGTTACCGGCCTTAAAGATGAAATGATTTTTCAGCAAACTTTTATCAAAATTGAATAGACGGCGGCCGTGCCACAGAAACCCGCGATTTTTCTATATATGCCCGTGATATGCCCGTGGAAATTTCGCAAAAGAGTCATTTTTGCCTTTACACCGCCTAAAAAAAATGGTAGAATGATATGGTAAGGGCGCAGGCGACCTCTGCGTTCATCCGTTGTGTATTTAATTTTCCCATGCATGTACACGGAGCCCCGCCGCCCGGCCCGATCACCCCAAAAGGAGGAATATCGTTAAAATGCCAAGAAAAATGAAGACCATGGATGGCAACACCGCCGCCGCGCACGTTTCCTATGCGTTCACCGACGTTGCGGCCATCTACCCCATCACCCCCTCTTCCGTGATGGCCGACGAGACCGATAAGTACGCCGCCGCCGGCCGCAAGAACCTGTTTGGCCGCGAGGTGCGCGTCACCGAGATGCAGTCTGAGGCCGGCGCTGCCGGCGCTGTGCACGGCTCTTTGGCGGCTGGCGCTCTTACCACTACCTACACCGCCTCTCAGGGCCTGTTGCTGATGATCCCTAACATGTACAAGATCGCCGGCGAACTGCTGCCCAGCGTCATCCACGTTTCCGCCCGTACCCTGGCCACCCACGCCTTGAACATCTTCGGCGACCACTCCGACGTGTACGCCTGCCGCCAGACCGGCTACGCCATGCTGTGCTCCAACTCCCCTCAGGAGGTTATGGACCTGGGCGCTGTAGCCCATCTGGCCGCTATTAAGGGAAAGGTGCCTTTCCTGCACTTCTTCGACGGTTTCCGCACTTCCCATGAGATCCAAAAGATTGAAACCTGGGACTATGAGGACCTGGGCGAAATGCTGGACTGGGACGCTGTGAACGCGTTCCGCCGCCATGCCCTGAACCCCGAGCACCCCGTGCTACGCGGCCAGGCCCAAAACGGCGACATCTTCTTCCAAGCCCGCGAGGCCTGCAACAAGTACTACGACGCTGTGCCCGAGGTGGCCGTTGAGTACATGAACAAAGTAAACGCCAAGCTGGGCACTGACTACAAGCCCTTTAACTACTACGGCGCACCTGACGCAGATAAGGTCATCATTGCTATGGGCTCCGCTTGCGAGACCATTGAAGAAGTCATTGACTACCTGATGGCCGCTGGCGAGAAGGTGGGCCTGGTGAAAGTGCACCTGTACCGTCCCTTTGTGGCCAAGTACCTCTTGGATGTGCTGCCGGAGACTGTAAAGACCATCTCCGTGCTGGACCGCACCAAGGAGCCTGGATCCATCGGCGAGCCCCTGTACCTGGACGTATTGGCCGCTATCAATGGCACCAGCTTTGGCGCCTGCCCTGTGTACACCGGCCGCTACGGGCTGGGCAGCAAGGACACCAAGCCCAGCGACATTATTGCCGTATACCGCAACATGGAGAGCGCCGAACCCAAAAAGCGCTTCACCATTGGCATTGTGGACGATGTGACCCACCTGTCTTTGGAAGTCAAGGAAGATCCCGATACCGCTCCCGCTGGCACCACTTCCTGTAAGTTCTGGGGCCTGGGCTCCGACGGTACTGTGGGCGCCAACAAGAACTCCATCAAGATCATTGGCGACCATACCGACATGTATGCTCAGGGCTACTTTGACTATGATTCCAAGAAGTCCGGCGGCCTGACCATCTCTCACCTGCGCTTTGGCCACACACCCATTAAGTCCACCTACTATATCTCTAAGGCGGACTTCGTGGCCTGCTCCAACCCCGCGTACCTGGACACCTACGATATGGTTCAGGACTTGAAAAAGGGCGGCAGCTTCCTGCTGAACTGCGCCTGGGACGACGCCGAGCTGAACGAGCGCCTGCCCGGCAAGGTGAAGAAGTTCATTGCCGAGAACGACATCAATCTCTACACCATCGACGGCTTCAAGATTGGCAAAGAGATTGGCCTGGGTACCCGCATCAATACCGTGCTTCAGTCCGCTTTCTTCTCCATTGCCAAGATTATCCCCGAAGAGGACGCTATCCAATATATGAAGGACGCCGCCACCAAATCCTATAGCAGGAAGGGCGACGCCATTGTTAAGATGAACCACGACGCCATTGACCGGGGCGCTACCGGCTATGTAAAGGTCAACGTGCCCGAAGCCTGGAAGAGCGCCGAGGACAACTCTGTGAAGAAGGTGGCCACCGGCAGCCGTCAGGATCTGGTGGATTACGTGAACAACGTGGTATTCCCTGTGAACACCTTCCACGGCAAGGACCTGCCCGTTTCCACCTTTGAGCAGTATGCCGACGGCACCTCTCCCCAGGGTACCGCCGCCTACGAGAAGCGCGGCGTTGCTGTGGACGTTCCCGAGTGGATTCCCGAGAACTGCATCCAGTGCAACCAGTGTTCCTATGTGTGCCCCCACGCGGTAATCCGTCCCATCGCTATGACCGACGAAGAACTGGCCGCCGCCCCAGAGGGCACCAAGAGCAAGCCCATGACCGGCGTGCCCGGCATGCACTTTGCCATGGTCATCTCTACTTTGGACTGCACCGGATGCGGCAGCTGCGTAAGTACCTGCCCTGCCAAGACCAAGGCTTTGCAGATGGCCCCCATCGACTCTCAGCGTCCCCAGCAGGCTGTATTTAATTATGGCATCGACCTGCCCGCCAAGGAGGCTGTGGCCGAGAAGTTTAAGGAGACCTCTGTCAAGGGCAGCCAGTTCAAGCAGCCCCTGCTTGAGTTCTCCGGCGCCTGCGGCGGCTGCGGCGAGACTCCTTACGCCAAGCTGGCCACCCAGCTCTTTGGCGACAAGATGTTCATCGCCAACGCCACCGGCTGCTCCTCTATCTGGGGCGGCTCCGCGCCCGCCACTCCCTACACCGTCAACAAGAAAGGCCACGGTCCTGCCTGGGAGAACTCCCTGTTTGAGGACAACGCCGAGTTTGGCCTGGGCATGTGCCTGGCCCAGAACGCGGTGCGCGGCCGTCTGGCTGAGCTCACCGAGAAGCTCATTGCCGTAGACTATGTGGAGCAGGAAGTGAAGGACACCGGTAAAGCCTGGTTGGAAACCATGCAGGACAGCAAGACCAACGGGCCTGCCGCCCAGGCGTTTATTGCCGCCCTGGAATACAGCCGCGCCTCTATTGACTGGACCATTAACTTCTGTAAGTCCGAGGACGCCGTCAAGGCGTTCGGCAGCAAGGAAGCCGCTGACAAGATGTTGGCCCATCATGAGGCCCGCAAGGCTGCCGGCGACCAGTATTGCGACTGCGAGGCCTGCACCCTGTGCAACGAGATTCTGAAGGATAAAGACTATCTGGCCAAGAAGTCCGTCTGGATTCTGGGCGGCGACGGCTGGGCCTATGACATCGGCTTCGGCGGTCTGGACCATGCCCTGGCCTCCGGCGAGAACATCAACGTGCTGGTATTCGACACCGAGGTGTACTCCAACACCGGCGGGCAGGCCAGCAAGTCCACCCCCTGCGGCTCTGTTGCTCAGTTTGCCGCCACTGGCAAGGCCCAGAAGAAGAAGGACCTGGCCGCTATTGCCATGAGCTACGGCTATGTATATGTAGCTCAGGTGGCCATGGGCGCAGACATGAACCAGTGCATCAAGGCCTTCCACGAGGCCGAGAGCTACAACGGCCCCTCTATCATCCTGGCTTATGCTCCCTGCATCAACCATGGTATCAAGGGCGGCATGGGAATTTCTCAGCTTGAGGAGAAGAAAGCTGTGGCCGCTGGTTACTGGCACAACTTCCGCTTTGACCCCCGTCGGGCCGACGCGGGCGAGAATCCCTTCCAGCTGGACAGCAAGGAGCCTTCCGCCTCTTACCGCGACTTCATTATGGGCGAAGTGCGCTATAACAGCCTGACCCGTGCTTTCCCAGAGCGCGCCGAGAAGCTGTTTGCCAACGCCGAGAAGTATGCCGAGGAGAAATACGCCAAGCTGAAGAAGATGGCTGAGTAATTCGGCTTAGAACGATTTGTAATATTTGCAAGGTCCGGCGCGGCATCTGGCTACGCCGGACCTTGTTTTTAGAAAGCGGAAGCGCCCTACAGGAGGCGGCCTAGGCCGATGGTTCGCTGAAAAGTGCGTAAGTAAAAGTTTTGTCAACCTTTTCAAAGGTTGTGGGGGGGCAAAGTCCCCAAGGTCTTGCTAAAGACCTAAACTTAGTTTAAATGCCCGAAGGGCCTAGGGCTTGTTTGAAAATAGAGGAAATGACGAATTTTGGGCCAGAAGGGGACAATTTCAAGGAGAAGAACCGCTGTAGTTAGCTGCGCTAACTACGGCACTCTGGCGATTGACGAGGATTTTCGACGTAGAAAGTGGCCTCTTCTGGCAAAAAAGACGACGTTTTCGATTTTTCAAACAAGCCCTAAGAGCATTTTCTTTAAAAATGCTCTTAAAGGCTATATGCACGTTTTGGCCTCCGGCGCTGAGGGCGCTGCCCCCGTCCCCTGCCACCTTTGAAAAGGTGGACGAAACTTCTGCTTACGTACCTGAAAGCTTATCGGGCGTTTTCAGCATTTGGAGGGGCTTATGGTTTTCGCTTTCTCCTGTTCTGCCTATTTTTTTGAAAGGTCGTACTTCAATGAAACTCTTCTCAAAATCCGAAATGCAGGCCCTGGAGTCCGCCGCCGAAGCCGCTGGGGTCTCCCTCTTTCAAATGATGGAGTCCGCCGGTTCCGCTTTGGCGGACTTGGCTCAAGAAGTCTTTCCCCTCCTCCCCCAGCCTGTGGTACTGCTGTGCGGCAAAGGCAACAACGGCGGAGATGGCTTTGTGTGTGCCCGCCGCTTATGCCAAGACGGGATTGCCTGCATGGTCGTGCTGGTCCAAGGCCCACCCGCCACGGACCTAGCCCGGGCCGCCTTTTCAGCCCTGCCCAATAAGATTCCTGTCTTAACCCAGCCGAACCAGGCAGAAGCCGCTCTCTCTACCGCTGGTTTGGTGATAGACTGCGTCTACGGCTTTGGCTTTCGGGGTGAGCTGGACCCTGCTGCTGCCCGGCTTCTCTCCTACGCCAACGGCGTTCCCTGTCCCCGCCTTTCCGCCGACCTGCCCAGCGGCGTGGAATGCGACACCGGCCGGGCCTCTCCTCACAGCTTCCGCGCGGACATAACTCTGGCCTTTACAGCCCAAAAAATTGCCCATCAAAGCTATCCCGCTAAAGAATTCTGCGGCCAGGTAAAAGTTTGCCAGGTGGGTGTACCAGGGGCTCTGCTGTGTTCTGCCAAAACCCGCGCTTGCCTGACCAACGCCCTGTTGGCCAAGAACACCTTAAAACCTCCGGGGATCCAGGCTAATAAGGGCAGCCAGGGCCGGCTGCTGCTGGTGGCTGGCAGCTATGGCATGGCCGGGGCCTGTATGATGGCGGCACGGGCCGCGCTGCGCTGTGGGGTGGGCCTCTTGGACATTGCCGTGGAGCAAAGCTTATATCCCGTCCTAGCCGCCGCCATACCAGAGGCCGTGTTCACCGTATACACCCGGGAAAACGCCAGGGAGCAGCTCATTGCCGCCCTGGGCCGCTGCACCGCCTGTGTCGTGGGCTGTGGTCTGGGGGAACTGGCGGCCCTGGTGTGCCCCATTATTTTCGGCGCCTGTACCAAGCCCCTTCTCATCGACGCCGATGGACTGAACTACTGCGCCCAGGCTGGCCTGACCAGGCTCTCGTCCCCCATTGTGCTCACGCCCCACCCCGGAGAGATGGCCAGGCTGTGCAAAAGTACGGTTCCAGAGGTTCAGGCACAGCGTATTCCCATTGCTCAATCCCTATCTAAAGAGAGCGGGGCCGTTGTGCTGCTAAAGGGCGCGGCCACAGTAATAGCCGGACCAGATAGCCAACTGGCCCTGAATTCCACCGGAAATCCCGGAATGGCCAAAGGCGGCAGCGGCGACGTACTATCGGGCATCATTGGTTCGCTGCTGGCCCAGGGGGTCCACAGTTTTCAGGCCGCGGCAGTGGGCGCGTGGCTTCACGGCAAAGCGGGAGATCTATGCCAAAAGAGCCTTTCCCCCCGAGCCATGCTGCCCACCGATCTAATTGAAATGTTGCCAGAAATATTTAAGAAAACTGAAAGGCTATAGAACTTTACTTTACTGCCCCCTTCTGATAAAATAGCATTCATAAAGAAAGTTACCACCTGATTTAAGGAGTTGTATCATTTAGCATGGCTTACACATATTTATGGTGCTTTTTTATCTACGCCTTTTTGGGCTGGTGCGGCGAGGTTCTCTACGCGGCGGCCATTGAACGGCGCTTTGTCAACCGCGGCTTCCTCAGCGGCCCGGTCTGCCCCATCTACGGGCTGGGCGTAGTACTCATTTCTTATGTGATGAGGCCCTTTGGCGGTAACCTGGCGGCCCTGATGCTGGGCTCCATTGTGTTGGGTTCCGCGCTTGAATGGCTGGCCGGATACCTACTGGAAAAAATTTTCCGTCAAAAATGGTGGGACTACTCTGACGAGCCCCATAACCTTAACGGCTATATTTGTCTTAAATTCTCCATGTTATGGGGAGTGGCCGGAGCCATTGTGGTACGGTTTGTCACCCCGGCCACTGGGCGGATGGTCAGCCATATCCCGCTTACGGTGGGATGGGTCATTCTGGCTGTGCTTTTGGCTCTGCTCACCGCCGACTTAGCTGTGACTGTGGTATCCATTATCGGCTTAAATTGTAAGCTGCGTATGCTGGAGTATGTCTCCGCCCGGCTGAAAGAGGGCTCTGATAAGCTGGGCGAGTCCCTGTTCCAGCATGCCTCCGCCACCCAGGGAGCTACCGCCGCCATCTCAAAAAGGACTGCCAAATGGCAGCTTGATCCCGAGCATTTGCGGGAGAAATATGAGCAGTATCTGCGGTCTAACATCCTGCACCGCCGGCTCTTAAAGGCCTTTCCAAATCTGCGCTCTCTTCGTCATAACGAACAGCTGACCGCCCTACAGGAGAGTATCGACGTGTTCCGCCGCAAATCGAAAGATGCCCAGCGCCGCCGGAACGAGGCCGCCATTGCCGCCTATGAGGACCACCTGCCGGAAGGAGCGGAAAAGCCTTTTGCTTATAAAATCTGTTATGAAAAGCTTTTCTGGATCTTCATGGCGGGCAATGTGGTCGGCTGCGTACTGGAGACTATCTATGCCCTGATCGTTCCGCCCCACCAGTTCGAGCTGCGAGTGAGTGTGGTGATTGGTCCCTTTATTCTGGTATACGGCTTTGGGGCGGTGGCTATCACCCTATTCCTGCGGCGGATGTATAACCAGCGTGATGTGCTGATCTTTTTTGCCAGCATGGTCATTGGGGCCAGTTTTGAATATTTTTGCAGCTTTGTGCAGCAAGCGGCCTTTGGCACGGTATCTTGGGAGTACAGCGACTCCTTCTTAAACCTGGGTGGCCGCACCAACCTGATGTACTCTTTTTTCTGGGGAATTCTCGGCATGGTTTGGGTAAAAGACCTGTACCCAGTGGTCTCGCGCAGCTTAGAGAAGATCCCCAAAAAGCTGGGCCGCGGCCTTACCATTTTCTTCACGATTTTTATGGTTGCTGATATGGCCCTGTCTGCGGCAGCTGTGCTTCGCCAGCAGGCCCGAGCCCAAGGCAGACCCGCCGGAAACCCGGTGGAAATCATGTTGGACCGGATCTTTTCAGACGATGTAATGGAGTTGATCTACCCTCACATGCAGTATGTAGGCAAGCCCAAACCCCCGGAAGAGGTTTTCAAGGAGAAAAATCTTCTATTTGAAGTTCCAGGAAATCACCCCGCGCTGGCAGCGCAAAAAAGCCAAGAGTTTTTTGGCAGTTTGGAGCTGGAATTTCTTCCATAATCCAGCTGTCCTCGCCAGAATTATAGAAAATAGGAAAGAAGGTGTTCGTATGATTTCATGCCCTGTCTGCAAAACTGTAAATCCAGACCAGTCTGCCACCTGCCAGCAGTGTGGCGCTCCCCTGACCGCCCCGCCGCCCCAAGGTGCCCCTTTGCCCTACCCGTATAGTCCCCAGCCCCAGCCCCAGCCCCAGTATTTTCAAAGCGGACCCCCAGCTTTTATCCCCTCTGCCCAGCCGCCCCAGCCGCCTCTTTACTTTCGTCAGAAACGTCCTTTCACCTGGACAGACGTGGCCACTGTGTTGGGCTTTGTATCCTCCATTATGGGATTCTTCTGGGCCAGCGTAGTATTGCTGCCTTTGGGGCTGGTGGCCTCCATGTTCGGATTTCGCGGAGACAAGACCCGGGGGCTGGCTGTAGCCGGTATCGTTATTTCTGCCATTGGCCTGCTAATTAAACTCATGATCATTCTTCGTCAAGCGGCGCTTCTGCCGGACTGGTTTACAAGCGGCATCTGGTAATACCGTTTGGTATCTGACAATTTGAGCTTTTCTCTTCTCCTACATAGCTCTCTCTGTAAGTGGAAAAATCAAAAATATTTTTAAAAAAAATCATTTTTTATGAAGTTTTACTTACATTCTCCTCTTAAATGTGGTATAATAGCAGTTAGATGAAGTGTGCAGGCCGCTGGTTATGCTGGCGGCAGCCATAAGAGGAACTATGGAGGACCTTTTTTCGGTCAGAGAGGAAAATCATGTATCAAATTGGCGAACTCGTGCAATACGGCAGTACAGGAGTATGCAGGATTAGCGAGATCAAACCGCAAACACTGCCCAATTCAGAAGAAGAGCGGCTTTACTATGTGTTGGTGCCTCTTTATAAGGCCTGTGTTATCTCAGTGCCCGTTGACTCAGATAAGGTCTTTATGCGGCCCATCATCACCCGAGAGGAGGCTGAACGGTTGATCCGCCTTATCCCCACCCTACAGTTTCCAGCTTATCACAACCGTGCCGCCAAAGAGCTGGCGGGACATTATGATACCCTTCTGAAAAGCCATAGCTGTGAGGACTGGATTCAGCTGACCATGTCCATTTACTCCAAAAAGCAGGATCAGCTTAGCAAAAAGCGCCGGTTTGGCAGTGTAGACGAACGTTTTTTAAAGCAGGCGGAGGACCTGCTTTTCGGCGAGTTCGCCGCTGCGCTGGAGATTCCAAGAGAAGAGGTGCAGGGCTACATTGCCTCTAAAGTAGAGAGTCTAAAACAGGCTGGTTAGAGGCAGCGCCTTGGCCCTGAAAAATTGGCCGGCAGTTTGACGTACGCTTTGTAAGACCGAGCTTGTGAAACCATGAATTATTTCTTAAATTTTTACCAGCCTGCTACTTTTAGCGGGCTGGCTTTGTATCATAAAATTTATAGGAGGCATTTTTATGCTGCAACAAGTGATGACCGCTCCCGGCGCCATTACGTTTCAGGAAGTTCCTATCCCGCAGCCCCAGGAAGGACAGGTTCTTATCAAAATCATGGAAATCGGCGTATGTGGTTCCGACATCCACGTGTACCATGGCGAACATCCATTTACCAGTTATCCGGTCACCCAAGGCCACGAGGTCTCTGGTCTGGTAGAAAAACTGGGCCCTGGTGTTACCGGTCTTTCCCTGGGCCAAAAGGTCACCATCCAGCCTCAGGTGGTCTGCGGCCAGTGCTGGCCCTGCCGTAACGGCAAATACAATCTCTGCGAAAACCTAAAGGTCATGGGTTTCCAAACTACCGGTATGGCCTCTCATTACTTCGCGGTGGATGCGGAAAAGATCACCCCGCTGCCCGACAGCATGAGTCTGGAAGAGGGCGCTATGATCGAACCCCTGGCCGTGGCCGTTCACGCGGTGCGCCGGGCCGGGGACATTGCCGGCAAGGACGTCTGTGTGCTGGGCGCGGGGCCTATTGGTCTCTTGGTGGCCCAGGCCGCCAAAGGCATGGGCGCGGGCCGGGTGATGATTACAGACATAAGCGCCCTGCGGCTAGAAAAGGCCAAAGAATGCGGCATAGACTTTCCTGTTAACACGAAAGAAACCGGTTTTGGCGAAGCCTTAGTCCAGTATTTTGGCCCGGACAAGTGTGACGTGATCTACGACTGCGCCGGAAACAATATCACTATGGGCCAGGCCATCGCCCACGCCCGCAAGGGCAGTACTCTCATTTTGGTGGCCGTGTTTGCCGGCATGGCCACGGTGGACCTAGCTGTGCTTAACGACCATGAGCTGGACCTGAACACCAGCATGATGTATCGCAGCGAGGACTATGAAACCGCCATCCAACTGGCCAGCCAGGGCAAGGTCCGGCTGCTGCCCCTGCTCAGCAGGCGCTTCCCCTTTGCCCAGTACTTAGAGGCTTATCAGTACATAGACTCCCACCGGGAGTCTACCATGAAGGTGCTCATTGATGTACAAGAATAATCGAGTGCATGATATTTTTAGCCAGGACGCGGATTTTCAGAAATTTCAAGTCCTCAAGACCAATCGTAACAAGCGCCACCGATACGGCGAATTCTTTGTGGAAGGGGTACGGAACCTGAACCAGGCGGTAGAAAATGGCTGGCAAGTTGCCTCCTTTCTCTACGCTTGGGACCGGCAGCTCTCTGGGTGGGCAAAAGACATGCTGGCCCGTGTGCCCACCCAGCAGAATTTCCGGCTAAGTGGGCCCCTGCTGGACCAGCTTAGCAGTAAGGAGGACAGCTCGGAGCTGATGGCGGTGGTGAAGATGCGTCCCGCCGACTTGAGCCTGTTCAAGCCCACCCGGCCCAATCCCCTGTGGGTGCTGTTTGACCGCCCCTCCAACCGGGGAAACCTTGGCACTCTGCTGCGCTCCATGGACGGCTTTGGGGCAGACGGGCTCATCCTCACCGGCCACGGCGTGGACCTGTACGACCCGGATGTAGTCTCGGCTACCATGGGCTCCTTTTTCCGGGTCCCGGCGGTGCAGGCAGAGAACGCCGATGTAATGGCTTTTATCGCCCAAATGCGGGAGTCCTGCCCGGGGTTCGCTACCATCGGTACCACGGCCCACAGGGAACATCCCATCTATCAGGCCAACCTAACAGGCCCACTGCTGTTGATGCTGGGCAACGAGACCGACGGCCTGAGCTACGCCTATAAGCAGAGCTGCGACCATCTGTGCACCATCCCCATGGCGGAGAAGAGCTCGGCCAGTTCCTTCAATGTAGCTTGCGCGGGGACGGTACTGCTGTATGAGGCGGCACGGCAGCGTCTGATATAGTTTAGTTGAATTTCAGCTTTGTCAAGCACCAACTGTGTTTACTGCACAGCGCATGTAATTAAGGAAGAGCCCCCTCACCGGTGAGGGGGCTCTTTTCACAGGACCTACAGCAGCATGATGCCTGCCGTTGTCCACACTTAATATCCACCAACTCCACAGGTGCTTTGTGATAGAGATGATGATTTATGTTCCAGGATAAAAATACTTAAAGTCCTTTTATTTGGAACCGCCTAGATAAAACTAGAAGCTTTTATTAATTATATTTCCTTTTTAGAATTGATTTTTCTCCCTATTTGTTATATAATCAACTTAAGATCATAGGCATAGTGGAAAGGAGAAATTTTCATGAAGAAATTGGTTTCAATGATGCTTGCCCTAACCTTTGCCGCGTCATGTGCCGCGCCGGCTTTTGCAGCGCCAGCGCCTTTGCTTTCCGAAACAGAAACTGTACCGGAATACGCGACTCAGGCCGCTGTGGGCATGACAGAGGCCGAAATTCAGGAATATGCCCACATGGACATAGACACCGCTGTGAATGAGCTGAAAGCAAAGATTCTCTCTGCCAGAAACAGCTTTATTTGGAGCACGGATTGGTATGATGAGAGATATTGCGGCGGGGCCTCTTATGGCTCTATCGACGACCCAGAGGGCACAGCAGTGGCTCTTCCAGCTTTTCATGACCTTTTCCCTGCTGATTGGGTTAACCCTGGACCAGAAGAACGTGCTATTCTAGAATCAGCTAAGGAGGCCATTCTTCCTAAAACCCAAGCTGAAAAACGGTACTATGCTTATCTCAATCAAGATAAGGCTGTGCAAAGTTTAAAAGACAAAATTATCACTGCTCGAAATGAATTGATTTACCGCCAGGACTGGGCCGCAGACGGCTATACCGTTTACTGTGTTGACCCTACCACAGGGTGAATCTGAACTACTTCCAGCATTTAGCGATTTGTTCCCTGGCTGGGATTTGCCAGTAGAACCCATTTCTAACGAAATTCCTGTAGATAATGAGGGGATTTCTCCGCAATCCATTACAAGAATTCTATACGGGAGATTAAATATTCCTCCTGCTAGAAACGGCGTTACAGTTTCCCCTATCGGACAGGCCATTCCTACCTATGGGTACAGATGGATAAGAATATATGGCACGAATTATGAAAACACCGATCTGATTAATCTCGGTTTTTCACATCCAAATGGCACTTCACTTTGTCATAGAAGAAATGCCACTGAGCGCCAGTATTTAGACTATCAAGTCCCTCCTGTTTCCACGACCACCCCTTCCTCTATCCGTACACGCTTTAGCCATTATCAAATGAGTAACAATGTGTACGCTAGAATCTATCTTGAAACAGAACCTGTGTAAATAAATCCACATTATGCCTGTGATCCCAAAGAGCCCCCTCACCGGCGAGAGGGCTCTTTAAAAAGCACCTAGAAAAGTACACCTGTTTTAAGGGGAATATAGATGAAAAAGAAAATTTCTCTGCTAATCATTGTTCTTTGCCTGGCGTTAGCCGCCTCCGCCCTCTACCTCTTCACCCCCTCCACCCGAAAGTACGACTGCGTCCTGGCCGTCAACGGCCGGGACTACAAGGCCAGCGTCCGGCTGAAGGTCCCCCGGTACAAGCTTATCATGGGTAACCCAGAGGGAACTTTAGAGGTAAAGCCCGCCGAGGCCATAGAGGGCTGGGCCGCCGCTTCTTCCGGTACGAAGGGCAGCTTTTTCAACAAACTGTTCGGTGATAATAATTTTTATCAGTTTGACATTTCTATGGCTTTCTATGACGGCCAGGATGAGCTATACAAACTCTCCACTGTGGGAGCGATCTTTCTCAATCACGAGGCCGGCTTCGCCCCTTGTTACGGCGTAACGGTGCTGCCCCGCGGCTTAGACCGCCTGGCCCTGGCCTTGGAGTTGACCCTGGACCAGGATGATCCGCCGGTCATCATGGAAATATGCTCGGCAGAAGGCGGCAAAGAGCTGCTGCCCTACACACATGATACATGACTGAAGAAGAGCCCCCTCACCGCCGAGGGGGCTCTTTTTATGATTTACAGCAGCACAATGCCCGCAGCCTTGCAGGCGGCCCTGGTCTCCTGGTCCCACAGGGAGGCCTGGACCTCGCCGATGTGGGCCTTGCCCAGCAGCAGCATGCACAGGCGGCTTTGGCCAATGCCTCCGCCGATGGTAAGGGGCAGCTCTCCATGAAGCAACATCTTGTGGAAGGGCAGCGTCCGCCGGGCATCGCAGCCGGTCTCCCTAAGCTGCCGGTCCAGGGACTCAGGGTCCACGCGAATACCCATACTGCTGATCTCCAGCGCAAGCCCCAGCGGTTCATGCCAAAATAGCAGGTCGCCATTCAAGGACCAATCGTCATAGTCCGGAGCGCGGCCGTCGTGAGGCTTACCGCTCTTCAGCTTTCCGCCAATTTGCTGAATAAATACAGTTTTATGTTCTTTTGTAAAGGCATTTTCTCTTTCTTTCGGCGACAAACCGGGCCATAAATCTTCCAGTTCCTGCGCAGTGATAAAGGTCACATCCCGACAGAGGGAAATTGCAAGATCAGAGAACTGCCATTGCAGCTCGTCTAAAGTACCGCAGATAGCACTTACAATTTTTCGGACTGTCTCTTGCAAAAATTGCAAAGTACGTTCCTCTTTGCAAATAACCTTTTCCCAGTCCCACTGGTCCACATAAATTGAATGGAGATTATCCAGTTCTTCATCCCGACGGATGGCGTTCATATCGGCCACTAAGCCATTTCCCACAAAAAAGTCATAGTCATGCAGGGCCAGACGCTTCCACTTAGCCAAAGAATGCACCACCTGGCCGTTTCCATTCACAGCGGGAATATCAAAGCCTACTGGGCGCTCCACTCCATTTAAGTCGTCGTTCAGGCCGGTAGCGGGGTCCACAAACAGCGGCGCTGTTACACGTTTCAGATGAAGGGCCGCACACAGCTTTACCTGAAAAATATTTTTGATAAGTCCTATCGCCTTTTGGGTGTCATAAAGGCCTAACGCGGGAGAATAATCTTGAGGAAGAATGGTCATACCCGGTCACTTTCCTTTCGTTATATGAAAGACATTATGATAGAAGCCTGCAAATTCTCTTTGTTTAATCATTTGCGGTTTTTTTATTATAGCACAAAAAGGACGGATTGTCTACAATAAGCTGCAAAATAAGCGGCAGTCTCCTTCTTCCCTCACTCTGCTTTTTCTGATTTCAAGCTGCTTGTGCTCTTTTCTTTCCCTACAAAGCCAGAGGTAATTGCCTTTGTAGGACAAATTTCTTTACACTTTCCGCAGCGGATACACTCTGGGCTATTGATATTTTTTGTAACCTCTACCGCCATAGGGCAAGCACGCTGGCACTTTTGACAACCCACACATTTATTTTTATCAAGCTGCATCTGATAGAAGCCGAAGCGGTTAAAGAGGGAATAGAAAGCGCCCAGTGGGCAGAGATAACGGCAAAAAGGGCGCTGAATAAACATGCATGCCGCTAGGATGAATACAAGAACCAGTACTTTCCAGCTAAAAAGCACACCTACGACCGCCCGTAAGGAGGGATTAGCCAGCAGCAGCGGAATACCGCCCTCAAGAGTCCCAGCGGGACATAGATATTTGCAAAAATAAGGTGAGGTGACCCCTATATCCGTAATAGCAAAAGCTGGAAGCAGAATTACCATTACCAGCAGAATGATGTACTTAAGCCAACGAGCTGGCCGGTCTACTTTTTTCGGCACCTTCCACTTGGGCACTGGTATTTTGTACAGCAGATCCTGCACCAGCCCAAAAGGGCACAGGAGCCCGCATACTAGGCGTCCCAGCACCACGCCGAATAACATCAGCAAACCTAATACGTAAAATGGAAAGTGGTGATTGCCACCGCCCAAAGCCGCCTGTAATGCCCCAATGGGACAAGCTCCCAGCGCACCGGGACAGGAATAGCAGTTCAGCACTGGCACACAAAGCGCCTTTGTACTGCCAGTAAAAATTTTTCCCTTTGCAAAGCCCAGCAGGTAGCCGTTTACTAACACAGCGGCAGCTAGCTGGACCTTTCGCTGAAAGCCCATCTTCCCCTTTTTCAACCGATTCCAATGCACTCTAGGCATATCATCACCGCCTTTTGCAGCACTTCTACTTGCTCTCTACCCAGCAAGCCAATGGCGATAAATATTAGCGCTATAGCTAAAAGACCATATCGCGCGGCCAAAATCCGCTTACTTTTCAAGGCTAATTTCCGCCTTTCCACTGGCTTTTAGCGCTTTATTCACAGCCTTAAGAAAAACGCCTTCAAAGTCCTGGAATCCGCCTCCAACGATCGGGTCGCATACCTGACCTCCCGTTGAATCCAGAAAAATAGTGGTGGGTACGCCCTGGACTTCTTTTAATAGCGCTTTAAAACTATCATTCCCGCTAACTAAGGTGATCCCCTCATACTCGGCCCATTGCAATAATTCCCTTGCATTATCTTCATTCTTTTCTCCATCAACACAGATGGTAATAAGCTGCACGTTCTCTGGCAGGGCTTTTTCGAACGCGGCGAGGTCCGGCATTTCCGCAATGCATGGGGCGCAGTAAGTTCCCCAAAAGTTAATAAGCGTCAAATCCTTTGCTTCAATGTCTTTTTGGCTAAACGTACCACCATCTAGTGTGTCGGCAGTAAAGGAACCACTCTCTCTGGCAGAGCAGCCAGAAATCAGCAAACTGATAAGCAAGAAAACAAGCAAGACAGGTGCCGCAACTCTTTTACATTTCATATAAATAACCTCTTTTCTAAATTTTTCATAGCTACTTCAATCCAGCAGCCCGGATAATAAACAACACCCAAATTTTTCAGATAGAATAAAACGCATTTTTAAATATTCAGGAGCAGTTCACCACTCTCACTCAACAAATGAAGATTTTACTCCAGTGGGAATATAGGAGGCCCTATACTTGCTAAACTTTATTTTACCAGATTACGGTTGGATATGCAATCCGTTTTTAAGCTAAGTTCGTACGATTTTTGTTCCCGACATAAATATTGTTTATAATTTTCACATTTGCAAATACAATTATAATTTGTATATATATAAATCAAATAAAATAGAAAAAATTGAAATTGGGACTTTACAAGCTGTTCTTTTTGTGGTAAAATAATACTGTTCTGAAATGAGCAGGTTCATTCTACTATTTCCTTAAATTGAGATTCTTAGTTTTAAGCTTTGGAGCACAGGTCATGATGGTTTTATGACCTGTTTTTAGAAGGTAGATCTTGAAGTGATTAGTTTGTTATCTTAAGATAGCTGGCAATGCAGTTCATTATTAAGGAATCACTTTTATTATACTTTACTATTTGGGCCCGTAGCTCAACTGGGAGAGCGCCAGGTTCGCAATCTGGAGGTCGAGGGTTCGATCCCCTTCGGGTCCACCAAAAGAGAGCCAGGCGAACCCAAGACCGATCATCACAATAGTCGGCGGGGTATTCGCTCTGGCTTGTCCATTGGATTTGCTGATGGACAGATAGAATAAAGCCACTTGGAAAAACCAAGCGGCTTTATTTTTGGAAAATACATATCGAAAATCGATATTATCTAACAAATCACTGAAATCTATTCCGATATATGCTAGACTCTACCATAAAGGAGACTGGCTATGATACGGATTCTACTGTCCACCCGGCTTGGTGAACTGAGGTGGACGCAAGCGGACCTTGCGCGTAAAACGGGCATACGGCCCAACACGATCAGCGAGTTGTACCACGAAGTGGCAACCCGCGTGAGCCTGGAGCAGCTGGACAAAATCTGCGAGGTGCTGGGCTGTGATTTGACGGAGCTGATTGTCCGTGTGCCAAATGAGCCGGGAGCGAAAACATTTTCCGGCCATAGAAAACGAATGTACAGGGGTCCCTCTCCTGAGAGCCTGAGTGTGTCGCTTGGGCTCTTTCTTTATCTCCAAAACGAAAAGGCGCTGTCTCCCTAAAGAGGGACAGCGCCTTTTTCACACTTCGTCGCCGTTGGGGAATTTGAACGAGCACACAAACTCCGCGCCCAGTGCTTCCGCGATCCTATTCAGCTCAGCCGAGGAGAACTTCCCGGTTTTCATCCGTTGGCCAAATGCTTGGGACGAAGAACCCAGCCGCCGGGCCAGCTCCGCCTCACTGATGCCGGCGTAGGTGGTAGCCAGTTTGATTTTCTTTGGAATGTCCATCTTAATCCCTCCTGCTTGCTATTATAAAGATTTACATTTCTCATGTCAAGCTTAAGATTTGATAGCAAAAGGAAAATGTTTCAACAAACCCTTGACGACTGAAAGGCTATCGTTTATAATAGACTTGCAACGAAACAGCAATGGAGTAATTAAAAATGACAATCCGCGAATTGAGGCAGGCGCTCACCGAAATCGACAATCAAAATCTAACCGTGCGGGAACTGAGGGCAATCCTTTTTGAACAGGAGGAACAAGACCGGGAACTTCACGAAAACGACCTTTTCAAACTTGCTTATGGCAAATAAAGTGCCGAAACGCCCCGCCAGGGGCGTCCACCGAGGAACGGCCTCCCGGTGCTGAAGATGGCAGGCCAGAAAGGATAAATACCATGACAATATATGAGAAAATCACGAAAATTTGTGAGCACAAAGAGGCTTCCGAGACGGCGACTAAAATGCTCCAAAACGCGATTGAGCGTGGCCAGAGGAATTGCTATAATGAAATAGCCGAGGCCGTGTACAGCACCTACTTTGAGAAATAGCCCCGGAAAACAAAAAGCCCCCAGCCCTCCCAGCCGAAACATCGGCCCGGGAAAGCCGGGGGCTTTCGTATGCGTTTACGCGCTCAACGTCAAGGTACCCACACCCATTTTCTGGTTGCGCACCTCTGCCTCGATGCGGCTCTTGAGGTACTCATTCAGGTCACCATAGGCAGTTTGCAGATACGTGATGGCCTCGGCGGTGAGCAGATTCTTGGCCTGGGCCACGGCGATCCCCAGGGCCTCCTGCTGGTTCTCTTTGGTGAACTGCCCGTTCTCCTTCAGCTTGTCCACATACACCTGGCTGGTGTACGTTACGGCGGTGGAGATAGCGTCGGCAGCGGCCTCCAGGTATTTCCGGGCCGCATCGCTCTCGGACTTCTGGCCCAGATAAGCGGCCAGAGCCTTGAGCCCCTTTCCGATGAACGCCGCGCACACGGGCACGGCGGCCACCAGAACGGCCTGCAGTAAAGTTGTCAGAAATTCATTCATGTCTTTTTCCTTCCTAGCCCATCGGGCCGTCAGTGTTGTTTTCGTCAGTCGTGAAACTATTTGCCTTTGCGCTCTCAAAGGTAATGCCGCCCTCCCGGTGGTCGGACTTTGCCATGTTCAGGTAGAACGAACACACCACCCCATGCGCCGTCCAGGGCAGGCCCACCATCGCCGAGAGCCAGGGCAGCGACCCCGCATAGCCCTTGTAGATGCAGTACGCCGCCAGCAGCAGGCCCCCGAGGGTCACGGCCCAAAGGAGCCAGCGAATGTCAGAGATGAGCTGCTTGGAAAAGTCCGGGCGGGTTTTCACCTTGATGGTCTGCTCCTTCATGTGGGCGGGCATTACAGCTTCTCCTTGATACGCTTGGCAAGCACAGCGGCTTTGCAGTCGCTATGGGTCAGGCCCAGCTTGCCGCCGCCCACGCCGCTGATGATCCCCTTGTCCACCAGCTCCTTGATGTCTTTGCGCCAGTAGCCGGGCACTTCCTCAATGGTGTTGTAGGTGGGATTGATTTCATCGTACATCTTCTTGAAGGTCTTGCCGTCCATGATAGAATCCTCCTTTGCCGCCGGGTCTTTTGCCGACGCGATTTTGTTGATGTAATCAAGGCATACCCAGCCCTGACCGCAGTAGCCCCAGTTTCCGTCCTCTTTGGTGATGGTGAGCACCGTGCCGTCTGGGAAGGTCTTGAGCACCTGGCCGCTGACAGGCTCTTTGCGGCAGTTGAGGCCGTCGTCTGCATTGACCTGCCCCTGATAAGGCTTAAAGGGCTCGACGGGTACGTTCAGTTTCTGGTTGACCTCTTTGGCAATCTGGCCCAGGCGGCCATAGATGTAATCGCCGGGGCAGGACTTGTTTTCGTAGTCCCGGTGCACCGTCAAATTGCAGCCATTCAGATGGTTCATGCGGGTGCTTTTGTCTGTAGACCACACCAGTTTTTGAATACCATTGCGCCTGCAAATGTCCGCGCACAGCGCAATTAAAGACTTCCAGACGTTGGCGTTAATGGCGTATGGGTAGAAGGCGTCGCTGGCGCATTCGATGGTGATGGCCCGGTGGTCATTCTCTCAGCTGGACGTACACCAGGAACGGTCCCCCTCGTCCACCACAGTGCAGATGCGGCCGTCGTAGCCGATGCCGTAGTTGCAGCTAGCCCCTTTGGATTCCCTGCTGAACTCGCTGCACAGAGCGTCAATGCCCATCTGCCCCACTACGCAGTGTATGGTGATGGTGTCGATTTTGTGATTGCGCGGGCTGTTGCGGTTGGGGCTTATCAACCGCTTGCAGCTTAAGGCGCTGTTACTCATATTTGCCGCTCCTTTCACTCCTTGATTGCGAAGTTCTCCCACTTCTTGTACACGTCCACATACATCTCGCGCTTATCTCCGTTGTAGGTAACCTCGTAGTACATCCCGTCGGGAACCGTGGTACTCAGCAGGGCCTTGTTGTTCTGCAAAGCTTTACACAGCCAGACCACATACACATCGTCCATGCTGATTAAGACGTTATCGGTCTTCTCGGCATGGCTGTTGAAGTAATCTTGAACTGCTGCCTTACATTTTGCTACGAACTGGTCATTCATGATGAACCTCTCCTTCCTGTAAAAAATCATGCTTCTTTAGACGTTCTTTGTAGTTCTCCCGGATGTTCTCAATGGCCAATACGGCCCGGTTGTTGGGGTAATCCGGGTGATCGTTACAGAACCGCTCATAGGCGTCTATCTCAGCTAACGCCTCAATAAATTCCTCTTTTGTGTGGTCAATGGAGCGCAAAAGTTCATTGTTGAAGCGCAGAATTTCCATTCTATGCTTATCCGCGTCCCGCTTATCATCCGCGTCGATGTGCTCATCCAGACGTACTTCCAGTGTATCCAGCTTTTTCTGGGCTTCCTGCTGGGCCAGTGTCACTTCGTCCAGCTTCTCAAGCACGTCACTGTTTGCGGCCCGGCCCAAGTGCCCCAGCAGCCGCTTGAAGAATTTCCCCAGCGCCGACCAGGGGCTTATCTTTATGGGGGAAATCTGCACCAGAAGCATGGCAACGGCCAAAACACTGCCCCCGGCGAAAAGGTTTCCGAGTGTCAAATTATATCACCTGCCTTACTTCCAAATGTAACTTGACGCCACGCCCATTTGGACATATAATGACGCTATTACGGCCAATTGGCCGCAAAAAAAGAGGTGCAATATGTACAACGACACACTGCTGGTTGACGAAAATCCACCAGTTGGGGAGACAGGTTACGTGTATGTTATTCCCGAGCACCGCTACCTGTTCTACCAGCGCGAGGCTCTTGGGCTTACCCAACAGGCCGTAGCAAACGCCGCCGGAATCAACATCAGGCAGTACCAACGGCTGGAAAGCGGTGAACGCTCCATGTCCTCCACCAGTTTGCGGATTGGGCTGGCTGTTTGTGATGTCCTACAGCTTGACCCGCATCGTTTTGTCCTTCCACCAAAGACATAAAGCAAAGGGCCGCCCAATCGGACGGCCCTTTGCTTTTCGAAGCGTTTACACCTCCACTTCCAGATCGGCGAGGATTTCTTTCACCTGCTCCCGGATGAGAGCGGGTACCTGTTCCAAGGTTTTGCGGCCCTTAATGATCAAAGTCGCGTACACAACCGCCATGATTTCCACCTCCTTCCGCAGCAAAAATCTTAATATTCTCTTCCGGAGTCTACTCATTATTTTGCCTCCAACAGAACCTCAACCTCCGCCCGAAGATGGGCCGGAACATCCTCTAAAGTTTTCCGGCCACGGCGAATCAAGTTAGCGTAGATTGCCGCCATTACACATCACCCCCTAACATAGCTTCATAGACATCACAAAGGGCTAACTGCGTATCCTCCAGCTGATTCTCCAGGGCTGTCACTTTAGCCTGTAACGCCTGATTTTCAGCGGCTAGCTGCTCGTTGGTCTTGCGCTTTTGCAGCTCTCTAATTGAGTCCTTTCTATGCACAATCACGCCCATTATTTGGAATCTTGATGTGTACGTCCTCCACAGTCTCCCAAACCGGCCCGCTGGGGCTGGTAACACGGGTGTCCTTTGCCACCAAAATGGCGCTGAGTTGGGGCTCAGAAATATGGAAGCGCTGGGTGCACACCGCCGCCTGGGCCTGGGGCCGCTTAGGCAGATACATGAGCTGGGCCAGGGCGTCCAGGTTTTCCCCCTCCGCCCGGCTGGGGATGTTCTGGTTGCCGGTATAGTTGTTCAGTACCCGCTCGTGGGTGAGGATGCTGGCCACCCACTGAATAAGCACCCTCTCCGGGCTGCTGGGGTAGACCGTTTCGCCGGTGATTTGCTGGTAGACCTGCACGAGCAAAGACACCAGCGCGGCTGCGTTGGTGTCGATGAATTGGTATTGGGGATTGCGCATACGGCTTCCCCTTTCAAAATGAAAAAGCTCCGGCCCTGTCACTTGACATTGCCGGCGCTTGTGGTATAATGAAAGTAGAGAAAGGCACCGCCGATAGACGGTTGGCCCGGTTTAAATTACTTTATGCAAAAGTAATCGCTACCTTTGACCCGGAGCGGTTACTTTTTTGCACTGTTGATGAGTGCTACCAACAGTGGAACGATGATGGCAAGAACCATCATCACTATCGATAACGTCTCGTAAGTGCTCATTAGCTAGCCCTCCTTTCCAGTCGATTCCCTTTCGGGTTTCTATGTAATCAGAGGGTCCAGACCCTCTGGAGAGGGCCAACCGTCCACCGTTATGGCAGTACCTTTCGCCTCCCTTTTCGGGGGGCATTTCTATTATACCAGCTTGTCAGAACTTGTCAAATCTTATTCCCCCACCGGGATCTCCACCTCCACCGTAGGCGTCAGCCTTCCCGGCTCCAGAGGATTCTCCGCGAAGCGGATATTTACCATCGCCGCCCGAGGCTCCCAGCTCTCGATGGCCTCCCGCACCTCGCCGATCATCATGACTTTGGCCACCGGCATGGGCTTGTCCAAAAACTCCTGGGACAGGCCGAAGTCCCGGTAAAAGGGCACCGAGCCCTTTGGCGTGGCCAGAATCAGCGCAATGTTTTGCAGCACGGCGTTCACTGTTTCCGATTCGTTCAGCCGGATGTTTCCCAGGTCCGTGGCGCTCACTGGATAGCTCATAGACTCACCTTACGATTTCAAATATTCTTGCAGATCTAAAAATACTTCGGCGGCAATTAGGCTGCCCTTGCGGTCGTGAGCGGTGATTTTGGCGCTGTGCTTTTCCACATTCCAGCGATACTTGCCGTAGGCCTTGTCTCCAATCACCAGCCGCACAGCCTCTCCGCCGCGTTCCAGCTTGAAAAATTTCGCGATCTCCGCCACCATGTCCACCCCCGGCTCCCGAACCAGGGTAACGGTGAATTTCATAGTGTCCGGGTCAACGCCGGTAAACTCCGTCAGGGCGTTCATGTTGTGCCGCTGGTGGACCGCGTACCGGGCCGAGCCGGACCACTCCATATCACGAATGGTCTCGACAGTCTCCTCCGACACCTGAAAGATGATGTCGCCCAGGCATCCGATCACCATATAAATCCCCTCAAATCAGGTTGGTATCTTCCTAATCCGCCCCAGAATGTACCCGTCGCTGCCGTGGCAGGGCAGGAACAGGGCGAGGACCATATCGTTCACCCGGGCGAGGCCCTCAATCTTTTTGCCGGTCAGCGGGTTGGAATAGCTCACCCGACAGGACGCATATTGGGCGCCCTGCGGTGCTGGTACGCAGGCTGTAGCTCAGGTAGTCCCGGCCCTTCTGGATGGTACGTACCGGGGCTTTTTTCTCGAACTTGCTCTGGCCGAAAATCATCAACAGCTTGTCTGTGGATTTCAGAGATAGCTCAGCGTCCCGACACAGCCGTTCCAATAGCTTGATGTCGCTCTGCTTGTGCTGCTCGATACGGTCGTAGCTGGGGTTGTGGCTGGACTCATACATACACTTCATGCCGTTGGCTCCGGCGATCTCATGGGCCATGCCGGAGAGGGTATCGCTTTCCCAGGCCTTTGTTTTCTTGGTCTGCCGGATGGAGCTGGAAAAGGGCAGTGCCGTTGCCTTGACCACCACCACCGAGGGCGGGCCGGAGGCCTCCACGCTGTCCGGCTCGAACTCCCCGCAGGGCAGGCGAATGTCCCTTCCGCCGCCAAGAACAGCAGAGCTGCTCTTCCAGTTTTCCATGACGATATCTGCCTTGACTTTGAACTTCCCGCTGGCAGCGGCGTTCACCTTCTCTCGCCAGAGCCCCGCCCGGTCCTGGAGGCAGATTTGCAGGTCGTCCCCTTCGCCGTCCTCGTTGTCGGTGTAGCAGAGACTGAGAAAATAGGGCCGGAGGCTTTTTGTGATGTTTACGCCTTGAAAAGTGATGTCCCCAAAGGTTCGGCGGGAAAGGCTTTCAGCACTCATAAATCTGCCTCCTTTTGGAAAAAGCTTGACCTCCCGCGAGATTTACGTTAAAATATAGATAGATTCAAAGAAAGGGGGCCCATTTATGCCGCCCAGTGAAAAAGAATTGATCATGTACCAGAAATCCACCGCATATGACCTGATTGGCCTGATCAAAAGCTCCGGGGGAGCGGATAAAACCTACACGCCAGATGAGCTGGAGGAATTGATCAGGGCCTACTTCAAGGGCCTGGAAGAAAAGTAGATAACCCGCTGGGGCCAGGTGAACGCCTGGCTCTTTTTTTATTGCTTCCTCGGCGGCAAGCCTTCCATGCCGCTCTCATTCCCCACCTCCGGCAGTGTCAGCACAATGCCCGCCGGGAAGGTGTAGAAGCCGAGACAGCGCCGGTTGGCCATCATCAGCTTGTCGGTGTCGTGGATGCTGCCCAGGGTTTTGTGGGCAATCCTATCCCACAAAACCCTGGGAGGTGGTGTGGGTGTTCATCCGTACCGCCTCCTTGCTGAATCCATGGCATACTCCTCCCTCACCTGGCGCACCCGGGCCTCGAATTCCGCGCTGTACTCCCAGAGCTTTGCTACGGCCTTGGGGGTGGCGTTACCCTCAAACTGGAAGTAAATCTGCACCACAACCGATTCCTCGCCAGAGGGGCCGGCCGGAGCCGCGCTCAATGCCGACTGCCTCTGCATGGCTGCGGTCTGCGTGGCGTTTACCACCTGCTCCCCGCCCTGGAAGAACACCAGCTGGGGGCCGTTCTCGCCCACCATCGCGAAGCAAGGCTCGGCGTCTGTGGTCCCCGTGGCATAGCCGCGGCGGCTTTCTTCGCCGCGCTGAAAGCCACCACCCCGTCGGGGACCGCGCCCACAGCCCCGGCGGTCCCCATGAGGACCTTTGCCAAAACAGGATGCTCCTGGATTATCGTATCAATGAAAGATATGACCCCTGTTCCAGCCTGGGTCAAAAGGCGTATTGGGGGCATGAACTCTTCGCCAATGGTCAGGCTCAGGCCGTCCGTGGCGGACTCTAGCAGGGTCAGGTCACCGGCCTGGTTGTCCAGCTTGATGTTTGCCATACGCGGGGCGGCCCCGGCAGAGTTATAAATGCTCTGGGTCAAGCTCTGGTAGTCGGCCTCGCTGGCGCTGATGATGGCCAGCATCCCCAACATGGTCTCTTTACCGAAGATGGTACTTGCCGCCGCGGACTGTTCCGCCTCACTCATGCCGTAGAATGCACCCCGAAGATTGCCCACCATGTCCAGCATGGGCAGCATTTTACCGTTGGAATCGGTCAGGCTGATAGGCAGCCGCTCCATCTCGGCTGCCCGTTTTTCCGTAGGCGCGGCCAGATTGGCAATCGCCGTTTTCAGCGTGGTGCCCGCCTGGCTGCCCTTGATGCCCGCGTTGGCCATGAGACCCAGAGATACGGCGGCGTCCTCGGCAGAGTAGCCCAAAGTGCCGCACAGCAGCGCCACATACTTAAAGCTCTCCCCCAGCAGGAATACATTGGTGTTGGATTTGGAGGAGGCCGAGCCAGCACGTCCACAAACTGGCCCGTGTCGGCGGCGGTGAGGCCTTGTCGGTGACGATGTCCGCCACTCCTGCCAGGTCCAGCACGCCGGGCATACCCGCCAGCATCTGCTGGGCGTTCCACCCGGCCATGCCCATGTAGCCCATAGCCTGGCCGGACTCGTCCGCCGTAAACTTGGTGGAGGCTTCCAGCTCCCCACATACCGTTGGCGTCCCGGGTGGCACAGGCCCGTACGGCCATCATCGTCATGAACTCCCAGGAATGGTGGGGGTACATGAGGTTCTTCAGCCGGTGGTTCAGCTCTGCCTCAATGGCGATGGTGTCCTCACCACTGAGAGATCTGAAATCAAAGTGCAGCGCCCCAACAATGGTGTTCTCATAGGTGAAGGGCTTGTTCAACCTGCGGGTAAATACAGAAGGATCGGGGTCCTCCTGGGCTTCCTGCTCCAAAGCCTCTACCTGTTCCATCTCGTCCTTTATCAAGGTTTCTTTTGCCATGATGAATCTCTCCTTTACAAAAACAAGTCAGGTCAACCGCACGACTGCCCCAACCCAAGTGCTTTTATTCTCCCAACGCCTTGCGTACATCGGCCCAGCAGGCATGTCCATCGCCCCTCTCTGATGCGCTTCATACTCTGGCCTTACCTTCCCCTGCGCCTCCTCTATCAGTTCCTGGGACAGCTTGTGGTAGTTGGCATAGTGGGCCGTGCCCGGCTCCTTGACCTTGAGCCTGGCCACCGCCAGGGACTCCCCAGGGACCAGCAAATTTTTCACCAGCGGGTGTGCCTCCACCAGCTGGGCATACTCTTTGAGAAGGTTCTCACGCTCCCCCCGAAACACCTGACTGGTGTGCAGATACCCTTTGATGTCGGGGCCCATGTAGCAGTAGATTTTGTTACTCTTTCGGGCCGTAGTTCTGGCTCCCGCAGACGTGCCCGTCCGGGCCAACTTTGCAGATGTTGCTGTAGTCTTGTTTGCCATATGTTACCTTTCTTTCTACCGGGGAAGTTTCCATATCGAGACTCACCTCCTTCTCTTCCATAAATTGACTCAGCCTCTTTGCAAAAATAATACTTCGTTCCATGGCTGATTGGGCATCCCCGTTTTCCTTTTGGAAATGGGTCCCTTTCACGGTCAGCTCTCGTACAGATAAGTTGGACACATCGGTTACAACCATATTGCAGTACCTCCTGCTATATGGTTGTCGGCATATCTCAATATGTGCCGGGGGTTTTATAGTATATAGGAAAGAATTGGAAAATCTAATCCGCAAGTTTAGCGGTAGCTCTTGATTCTTTTTCATGTAAAGCCTATCGTAAAAAAATCCACACTTACCAAAGTTCCCCCAAATATGCTATAATACGACTACAATATCTTCATGTGTAAGCAGTCAGACAGATGCAGGGAGAAGAGACTCTATGCCAAATACATTGAGATCAACATTGGACAAAAGAACCTATGATATTATAAAAGGCTGTATACACTGCACAACCATAACCGCTCTTTGCTCTATATTGGAGGACAGAAAAATTGACTGCAGCAATACCGTCCGCGATGAGCAGAACGATAACTCCATTTCGCGCACCATATTTTCACGGGATCTAAACAAGCCCGGAGCAGACGGCGTGTATGCGCGTTTTCTGCTCAACCAACAAATCGTCCCTTATGCCAAGTATGGCGCGTCCGGCGCCCGTCCAGTACGTATTTATATGGCTAAAGAGAGTTGTTTTGACTTGCAGACCATTAGTATATCCATGAGCGACCTTAGTTGGCGCGCTGGCAGATACAGAACTGCCGGGCTGGGTTTCGCTGCAAGCTGTCAAAAGTACCGCCAAAACCAGCGCGAGAGGGAATACTCTTTTCATGTGCCCCTCCTTAACCCAGGCTGTTGACCCATTCGGCCACTTCCTCCTCCGAGGCCGAGGACTGGAACCGCTGGCCCTCCTGCCAGTCGCCGGTACCGGCCATCTCTGCCAGAAGCTGGCCGCTCTCGCCCAGGCCGGAGCTGCTGACGTGCAGAAGGGAATTGCCTGTACCGCTCATCAGGCCGTGGCTCTGGACATAGCTGACAGCGTTTGCGTACCAGGCATTGTCCGCCACGCCGGTAAAGCCTCCGGCGGCAAAGGCCGAGACTGCCAGACTCCGCAAAAGCACAAATGCTAACAAAAGGGGAATTGCTTTTTTCATGTTTTCCTTTCCTTGGGTTTGTGGGTCTATTATAAACCTTGGCTTTGGCGTTGAGAAGTTCCGATCGGTTATATAGTGTATACCTTTGGGTTATAACTGGATTGAGGAAATGTTGTGTTTTTTGAGAGGCTGTGCTATACTGGCCGTGGGTAACACTTGGCAAATCGGGATTTCTGCAAGATTTTCGCACTGCAAGGAGAAATTGTGATGGTGAGATACACAAATAAATTGAAACTCACGTTATGGGTTTCCGTCGTATATGTTTTATCGTTTATATGCTATGTACCTACATTGCTAAAACAGAACGGAATTATCATGCCCAATGGACTATTGTACTTAAAATACTTATATGTGTGTATTCCCGCTATGGCTACTATTTTTCTGCTGATTTGTGAGCAGAATGTCAAGGGATACTTTACGCGAATGTTTTCAGGGAAAATAAGGATCAAATATATTTTAATAGAGGTTATCTGTATGGTTGCAGGTATATTTGATTCTTATTTCTATTCGTTCATAGTGAAAACTGACGTATTTAAAAATACATATTTGACAGGGATATCACTATTAACAAACTGTATATACCTGCTAATAACAGCGTTTATTGAAGAAATAGCATGGAGAGGATTTTTGCTAGAACGACTTCCTTTTAAGAAAAGCAAAAGTGTTCTTTTTGTCGGTGCCGTTTGGGCCGTGTGGCATATACCAATGTGGATAATCAGAAATTCATTGGGCATGGAACAAATTGTTTATCTTTGTATATGGACATTACTTGTTTCCGTTGTTTTGGGAATAACCTATTATCAATGCAGAAATATATTGCTTATTGCCATTATGCACGCAACTTTTAATATCTGTTATTTAGCGCCAACACAATATAACATTGCTGTATTAGCGATCATAATTCTTGTTGGTATTCTATTGTATAAAAGATCAGACAAAAAATTTTTAGCTTGATAAATTCGGGTTTACTTAGTCATAGTTCTCCTGAACAGCCCACCACAAAAAACGAGACTTCACAGGAAGTCTCGTTTGGTTAGAACCGTATAAACCCTTAGATTATAACTGGGCATGGAGAAATGTTGTGTTTTTGGGGGGCTATACTTGCCGTGGATAGAATTTGGTATATCGGGATTTAGAGGTGTGAGATCATGCGTTTTACTGTCTCCGTAGGAATTGGAATTTTACTTGTTTTAACGATAATTGGATCGCTTATTTTGTTAAGACGCAATTCCTTTAAATCTGAAAATAGTAAAAGAATATATATTGTGACAGGGGCGCTACAAGCGGTTCATATCATATTGTATTTGACGGGATTATTGGATAAAATCGCTCAAGTTAATGGATACATTGCATTTGGAATTTGTGCTGTTGTTTCCATCATATGTATTTTGATGTCTGGTTGGATGCTGCTGTCTTTTTCAAAGTTTAAGCATGGAATAAAGTATCTGCTTATGTTTATTGCGATGCTTCAAGTGATTAGTACGATTATTATATTTTTGTTTCCCGAAGGATGAATGACAATTTCCCATTTACTTGGTCGTGGTTCTTCCGAACAGCCCACCATAAAAACAAGTCTCGTTTTTATATTGGCATGAATTTTGAAATTATAGCTGGTTTCCCGCAATCGCCGTCCGCACGGCCTTCAAAAACTTTTTTACCGTCCGGGATGGCTCCGGCGAGTGTAACAGGCCATAGGGAATGGAGTGGTCCCACTCCACCGGGATCACCTTCAGCAGCGGGTGGACGTTTGCCCAAGGCGGCACCACCAGCAGCAGGTCGCTGCCGTTTTCGCAGCGGTTGAACACGTCCATGCGGTACAGGTCGAAGTCCACGATGTTCACCTGCGGGTGCTCCTGCCACAGCTCATCCCGCAGCTCGTCCACGTAATTGCTCCAGTTGCGGTGCATCATCAGCAGGTTTTCCCCATACAAGTCCTGCACAGCGAGTTTGGTTTTTGCCGCCAACGGATGGTAGATGGACGCCGCCACGCACAGCGGCTCCCGCGACATTTCAAACCCCGCACAGCACCGAAGGTTCAGCATGGTTTCATCGAACACCCCGGCTACCACGTCGATGTCCCGGCCCAGGTTGGCCAGGATCTCTCTGGCGTTTTCCGGGGAGTTTTCAAAGGGCACCATCTGGAACTTGATTTCCGGGCACTGTTCATGGATGGCGGGCCACAACTCCATCAGGGCCTGGGCCGGGGTCATGGGCGAGGTGCCGATGCGCACGATATCCGTGTCCCCCTGCATGGCGTTTTTGGCCCGGCTGACGGAGTCTTTGCAGTATTGGATGATATATTTTGCGTCTTTATATAACGACACCCCCGCCTTTGTGAGCGTGAGGCCCCGATGGGTGCGTTCAAACAGCTTTACACCCAGCGCATCCTCCAGCAGGTTGATTTGCTTGATGACCGCCGTGGGCGTGATAAACATCTGCTCCGCCGCCTTGCTGAAGCTGCCTGCGTCCGCCGCCGTGAGGAAGGTGTCGAGTTGAGGGTTATACATATTTTAATAGACCAAAGCGGTGAAGGAGAACTGCACCAGCTTCCATTCATTCTCCCGCTAGACATACACTTCGGTAACGGCAAAGTGGTGGGTGGTGGGCTTGCCGCCCAGCAGCAGGCCGTAGTTGCAGTCGGTGATGACGATGGCGGTATCGCCCCAGAGCTTTGCCTCCTGCTTGTTGAGGATGATCTCCGTGGGCTTGAATACCCCATCGGAAAACGCTTTCATTTCTTCCTCCGTACCGCAGGTCACACCGATATGCACGAACATACACCCTGGGTCGGCAATGGATTCCATGCCGGTAACGTCGGCCTGTTCCCGATACTTCCAGAATTTTTTAGAAACTTCTATAATCTTTTCTTCCATTTCGGATGCTCCTTTGTGTAAAATTCGGTCAGTATATACCTGCAAGTATACATTACGCAGCACAAATCTACAATATTTCCCCGCGCTTTGCGGCTGCGTAACGGAGTTTGCGAAAACCGCGCAAACTCCCTGGCGCTTTTCATCTTATTAAGAAAAGGACTCATTTGGCAAGAGTTTTTTTAGAAACCTGTCTTTCCCAAAAATCCACAGCCCGGTCAAGCCACCCCTCTGCCACCGTTCCGGCGCCCAGCCCGAACCCATGGGGCAGGCCCTCAAAGACCTCAATTTCCGCGTCCGTGCCGTTGTGTCGAATGCGCTCTATGCGCCGTTCCTTAGTGCTGTAGCTGGCGATCCAATCGTTGGTGCCCACACAGGCGTAAGTGGGCGGCTCCGTGCCCAGCATCTCCGAATGGCCCGTGTACTGCATAATGACCGCTCCGGGCTGGGGGTACTTTCTTTCGCCGAAAGCCGCCGTACCGTAGGAGCCAAGATATGCTGCCATCCGCGCCCCCGCCGAGCCGCCCCAAAGGGAGTAGCCCTCCACGTCAACCTCCAGCTCGTCCGCATGGTCATGGATATAGGCAATAGCCCTGGCTAAATCCTCGCAGGCGGTCTGAGCGCCAGGACGGTAAATAAGCGCGAAGGCATTGTACCCCTTTTTGCTCAATTCCAGCGCATGGGGGAAGCTGTCGTGCATGGCCCCCACATAGGCGAACCCGCCGCCCGCGTTGCAAACAGCGAATTTGGCCGCAGGCTGATATGCAGCTGTTCGGCTGACCCAACCTGTGTCAGTCCTCTTTCTTTGCGAAGTTCCTGGATTCTCTTTCCTGTTTCAATAGCATGGTAATTCATGATTTTTCCTTTCCCAAGCACAGCGGAATAGGACTTTTAACACCGTACAAGGCAAAAAAGGCAAGCAAAAAGCGCCGTACAAATTGGAACAGTCATGGCATAGTAACCTCGATTACTATTGCAATAACCGCTCCAACCTTGTACGGCGCTTGGCAGCCTCCACCGGCTTACACCGGTTTCCCTCCGCTTTCTCGATTAAAAGTTGTAGAGTTTATTCATTATCCTTTCTGGCGATGGCAGTGAAAACCATCGTGCTTCCTTTGACGGTTGGCCCGCCGGAAATACCCAAGATTGACCGGGTATTCCTCTTTGCATTTTCTGCAATGGACCATCTTGTGTCCGGTAACGTCCGAAAACACCCGCTCCACAAGAAAGCCACAATAGGGGCAGCGGATGTCCCGCAGGGAAAGCCCCTCAGTTTCCGAACGGGAAAGCCGGAGCTTATATAGGTTATCCCTGCTCACGGGGGTCTGGCAGTGCGCTTTTACGGTATTCAAAGCGCCATCGCCTCATTTCCTAAGCCGATTTCGCTGGCAATGTACTCCGAGATGTCGTGCCGCGCCAGCAGATGCAGCTCCTTTAGGCGAATCAGAAAAGCGGTATAGGAGACACCCATTGCACCAGCCATCTTCTGTACCAGCAGTTTATCCTCCAAGCGCAGGAGATTGCTCCCGAAAATGGGGATCAGCCCGGTGACCTCAAACCTTTCCAGCACTTCCCGCACCATGAATCCCGGCATGAGAAGCGCCGCAGCCAGCCGGTCCACTCTGGCTTCCCGAAAGCTCAGAAGTTCTCTCAACTCTTGGGGGCTGTGGGCTCGTTCCCGGTCAAATTCCCTATGGAAGAAGGCCATCGTTACGGTCCTGTCCAGGATGTAATGACCGGCCTCATGGGCAATGGTGAATCTCCTCCTGCTGCCCTCATCCCGGCGCTGTAGGCACTTTTCCAATACGACGGTCCCCTTCGGAAAGACCTCCTGTACTGGTTGGCGTCCCTCCATGACCCGAAGCGGCGTAATCCCATCGGAGATAAAGCCAATTTTGCTGAAATCTTCCTCTGCAAAGCTGCGGAACTTTAGCGGAAGTCCCAGGTGGCCGGTAAGAAATCCCTCAATGTCTACCCGAAGCGGTACTTCTAAATCTTGTCCCAGGAATTGGCGAATCAGACCCTCTGCCAGTTCCTCCATCTCCACGTCAGAAAAAAATGAAGTCAAAAGACACACCTCCTGGGGGACTGGCTCTGCTTACAGGCAAAACCAGTTCCCTTGTATGATAATAACCGCACGAGCTGAACATAAAGCTCTGCGAAATTCCTTCTACCATATGCTGCCCCCATTACAACGCCTTGACAATATGCCTGGCCATGCCCTGGACGCTCAGGCTGCTTACGTAGATATCTTCATAATTTGCATTCTCTGGGTGCAGGTAATAACAGTGCTTACGCTCGGCAAAACATAGGCGTTTCAAGGTGTTTAGCCGGTCATCCGTCAGGGCCACAACAATATCCCCCACATCGGCAACATCGGTTTTTTCAATCACAACCAAGTCGCCGGAGTTGATCTCTGCATTTACCATAGAATCCCCAGAGGCCCGCAGGACATAGAAATCACCATTTCCAAAAACCGAAACAGGCAGGGGGATGTATTCCTCCACCATAGCCTCCCGCTCGTCCGGCTCGCCGCAGGGGATAGAACCGACCAGCGCCGCGTGGTTGACCTCCGGGGTCAGCTTGCGGATATTCTCCGAGGAAATCTTGCCGTTTTCATAGGAGATCATCCGGCGCTTCGCCATTTCCACCAGGTAATAATATGCTGTTGACCTTCCAATGCCCATTGCATCGGCGATGGCTTGATTGGTGGGCGTTTCGCCATGCTCCCGATAATCGTTTTCTACAAACGTTTTGATTCTCCCCATTAGCTCAGGATTCTTACTGCGCATTCGGATTCTCCTTCTATCGCGACTATCCGTTCATGATAGAGGCATTATAAGCACATACCTGCGAGGACATCAATAGGGCAAAATGATAGTGCGGCGAACCCGCCGCACTATCTGAAAAAATTTTGAAGAACTCCTGCTTTTCATTTGGTAGCCCTGTCCGCCTCCGATGTAAGTGCGGCTTTCAGCATCTCTTGATACTGCTCTCTGACTGAGACCGGGCCAAGGATCTGAATCTTCCTGGCAAACTGGAATACCCATGCAAAGAAAGTTTGGCTGACAGGAACCTGTGCCCTTACTGCGAAATGCTCACTATCTGTTATCTCTGTCTCTACTTCTTCCCCGAAACGGTCCACCACAGAGTCCATCACGCTGTTTTCACAAAGCAGCTCTACGGTTTCCAAATCCCCCTCATACATGCTGAACATTGACCGCGTAATCAACAGGGGCAAATCCTTCCGGCTTCTGCTGGGCGGGCTCATCCAGGATGTCAGGAATGCCCATCCGGTCTACGCGGAATGTAGTGATTTTATCAAAATATTCATAGTACCCCAAGACATAGTATTATCCTCGTTATAGAGCATGGCGTAGGGGGAGAGGGTGAATGGTTCCCCCCCGTGCCAGGGGACACGCTCCCGGTAAGCGTCGTATCGGAAATATTGGAATGAGATTTTTCGTCCCATATTGATAGCCCGGAAGATGGCGTCGATCACATAATAGATGTTTTCATTTTCCGGCTTGATTCTGCCGCCTGTGTACAGGTGACGGTTCAATTCCGACCCATGTTCTGCGCTGGCCATAGAAATAATTTTGTCCACAAGCTCGCCGCTCTTTCTTGCGGTGATAAACTTGGAAGCCTCTACCGCATCGACCAGGAGATTCAACTCCGGAAGCTGGAACTTGCGGTCAGCAAAATAGTAGCGGTTAGGACGGCCCTCCAGAATGATGATTTCTATTCCGCAGGCGTTCAGTGTATCTACTCGCCACGGATCGTATTTCGGTCTATTACTGCCCCTTGATTTTTGAAATAATCAATGATTTCAAAGGTGGAAAGGGGATGGTCCTCGTCGGTTTGCGTTTGGAAAAGCCGTACCAGCTGAACAATTTGTTCCTTGTGGGGCATATTGCGCTTCTTCCAGGCCGAAACAAACTTTTCTCTGTTTGGATAACAAATAATATTGGTTATAATAAAACTTTAGTAGTCTATTTCCTCTGCCGCAAAAGAGCACTCGCTGCATGATTTTTTTAGGTAGAAGGGTCCACAAAGATCGTTTTATAGTTTACATAAATTACCATCCCGGGCCGTGCGCCCTGGGGCTTACTGACGTTTCGTACCTGGGTATAGTCCACCGGCACCTGGGCCGAGCCTTTGGCCCTGCTATGCCCTGCCGCCAGGGCTGCCGCCTCTTCCATGGCTCTGGGGGTGGGCTGGCGGTTCTCTGTTACCAGCACGGTGTGAGAGCCGGGTATGTTTTTTGTGTGGAACCAAATATCATGATTGTTGGCCAATTTCATGGTCAGCTGGTCATTCTGCCGGTTATTACGCCCCACCAGCACCGTGAATCCATCTGAAGTCGTAAAACGCAGAGGCGCGCTGATGACCGGCGCCTTCTCCTTTTTCCCGCTCTTAGCCCGGATATAGCCCTGCTCCTTCAGCTCCGCCTTAATCTCCCCCAGGTCCCGCTCGTTCTCTGCCCTGGCCAGGGCGTCCAAAACCGAGTCCAGATACTCCAGCTCTCTTCCAGCCAGCTCAATCTGCTGGGTCAGCTTTTCCTCCGCTATTTTGGCTTTTCGGTATTCTTTATAGTATTTTTGCGCATTCTGATTGGGCGTCAGCGCTGGGTCTAGCTTAATGCCCACCACCGGCTGGTCCTCCTCATAAAAATTCACCAGCTCCGCGCGGTCCGCGCCCTTTTCCAGGCTGTGCAGGTTGGCGCTTAGCAGGTCCCCCGCCACCCGCAGGGCCTCCCGCTGGGCACACTGGTCCAGCTCCCCCTTTTGGGCATTGATCTTTCGGGCCAGCCGCTGGGAATGGTTGGAGAGCAGCCGCAGTAAGTCCTGCTCCCGCACCCGCATCCGCTCCAGCTGGTCCCGTTCCCTGTAAAAGTCGTCCAGCATTTGAGAAAAGGTATCTCCCCGGCGCACCACTGCCGAGGTGCCGTACTGCTGAATATCCGTAAAAGAAAAGTCCATAGGCTTCTTCTGTAGATTCACCGCCATGTAGGGCGTACCAGAAACCTCTTTCACCATCTCCCGCCATTTCTGGTAAAAGTAGCCCAAACGGAAACGCTGCTCTTCGTCCATGGTAAAGGCGGTCAGGTCCCTGCCCCTTCCCACCCGGTGGGCCAGCTCCCGGCATACCACTGGCGAGACCCCCTGCAATACGGCCAGCAAAGCCTTAGAGAGTTCCATGTCTCTGGGCAGGGCTGCCAGGGCGGCCGCCAGGTCTTGGCTGGTGGCGTTTAGCATACACAGCTTATCCTGGGGAGGCGGCAGGTGGTAGGTGAGCCCAGGCAGCACCAGCCGCTGGGAGCTCATCTCCGCGTCCACCCGCTTGAGGGAGTCTATGATTTTTCCGTCAGGCCCAGTAAGGATTATGTTGCTGTAGCGGCCCATAATCTCCATGGTCAGGGTAAGAACCACATGGTCTCCCAGCTCATCTATGGAATCAAAGTCAAAGTGCAATAGCCGCTCCAGCTCCGGCTGGCGGATCCCCACCAGCTTGGCCCCTTGGAGCTTTTTGCGTAGCAGCATGCACAGCATGGGGGGCTGCTTGGGGTTTTCCAGGGGAATGGCGGTAAAATGGACCCGGGCGCTATTGGCCCGGGCAGAGAACAGCACCTTTTCCCCTCCCTCCCGGCTGCGGAAGGCCACCACCAGCTCCTCCCGGTTGGGCTGGTGAATCTTATCCACCCGGGCCCCAATAAGCCTTTCTTCCAGTTCTTTTTTTAAGTGGCGCAAAAACGCCCCGTCCAGTGCCATAGTTTCTTCCTTTCTATATTAAATCCAATTTCATCACTTTTCGGGTCTCTTGAAATCCCCGGCTCTCATATAGGCCAATGGCCCTGGCGTTCTCTGCCAAGACCCCCAGCTCCACAAATTCCGCGCCACGGCCCCGGGCCCAGTCCTCTACCCCTTGCAGCAGGGCTTTTCCCAGGCCCTGCCCCTGGTGGTTCGGGTCCACGGCCAGATCCATCAGATAGACGTATTTCCGGGGCAAAAAGGCCGGATAAGGCGGCGTCTCCTTTTGCTGTACAAGAGCAAAGCCCAGCACTTCCTCCCCCTCCCGGGCCACCAGGACATCCTCTTCTCCACTTGCCAGCACGGAACGCACAAACTTTTCATCCGCTGCCCCAGGCCGAAACATGTCCGGCTGTAGCTGGGCCATTTCTCTGTTCAACACTGTATAAAGCTGAAAAACGCGGGGCAGGTCCTCTGCCCTGGCTGGTTCAATGGTCATATTGTCTCCTCCTAAATTGGGGTATGTTTAAAAATCGGAGAAATGCTGGCGCCTTTTTCCAGGATTTTTGACGCCGAAGCCACCATTTCCGGGCAAAACAGACCCTGTTTCGGGTGTTTTCTATCAGACTCTAGTACCGGATGACATAATAGATGACATAAACCCAGCTAAGCAGGCCGTGGAAGATGGCCCAGCCCACTGAATGCCAGTTGCAGTAACTAATCACCATAGCCAGGGCACTGCCAAAGGTAATGCCCGTTTTTACCGTCTTTTTGATACCTTCTCTTTTACTCTCCGGATATTCCATTTCCGCTCTCCTCCGCCGCTTTGGCTATATGGTTTCAAAAGGCGCATGTTCCGCCTTGCTCAACAAAAAAGCTGTGTCCGGCAGCCGCCTTTTCAGGTAGGCTGCCAGAAACTGGGCAAACACCTTCTCAGTCTCATAATGTCCCGCCACCACACAGGTCAAGCCAGTGCGGGCGGCCTCCAGGGCCTCATGATGGTCCATCTCGCCAGTCACATAGGCGTCGGCTCCCCGGCAGGCAGCGTAGTAGACCTGGTTTCCCCCTGCCCCGCCGCAGAGGAACACCTTGCGCACCATGCCGCCCCCATCGATGAGCTTTACCGCTCCAGCCCCCAGCCGCTCCTTCACCAGCCGGGCAAATTCCACAGGCTCCATAGGGCTTTCCAGCTCACCGGAAAACAGTACGGCCTCTTCTCCAAACACGTCCTCGGCTCGGATATTCCGCAGGCCCAGTCGCCCGGCCAGGGCCACGTTTACCCCACACACTGGAGACAGGTCCAGGTTGGTGTGGCAGCACAGGGCGGCTATGCCTTTTTTGGCCAGCCGATAGGGAATGTCCCGGCTCTTCAGGGCTTTCAGGGCCTGGAAAATCACCGGGTGGTGGCTGATAATCAGGTTGGCGTTCATGGCGGAGGCTTCCTCCACTACCGCCTCGGTAATGTCCAGACACAACAGGGCCCGGGTTACCACAGCGCTGGCGTCCCCCACCAAAAGACCGGAGTTATCAAACCCCAATTGAGAGGAAAAGGGCGCCACCGCGTTGATCACATCATATATATCGCAAATTCGAGCCATAAGCTTCACTCCTCTTGAAAATTCACAGCAAGCAGAAAGGATGTCTCCTAATTCCCCGGCCCTTTTCCATCATTCAGCATATTTTTCCCGAATCTCCCCAATGATTTCCCGAAGCTTTCGGGCCTCCTCTGTTTCTCCCCTGTGCTCAGATCCCGCTAAACGGTCTGTTAGCACGCGCACCATTTTGGCCGCATACCGGTTTGCGGCCGGGCCCGGAGGCAGCGCGCCCATATAGGGAAAGATTTCCTCTGTCTCTGGGCAGCGGCCTATGTACCGGGCGGAAAAAGCAGAGTAAACCCTGTCCGCGTCCTCCACGGCCAGCTCCCGCTCTACCTGGAATCCCCTGCGGCACAGGCCCAGCCTCAGCCGGTCCGCCGCGCTCATGGGCTGAAGAATCAGCCGCTTTTCTGGGCTGCGCAGCCACTCTGCCTCTACTATGCGCAAAATCATCTGGCCGCCCATGCCCGCCACCACAATGTCCTGGGCGTCCTCTGGCGTCAGGCCCTCCAGGCCGTCGCCCAGCACCAGCCGCAGCCGGTCCTGCACGCCATATAGATGGGCGTGGGCCCTGGCGGACTCCAGCGGGCCTGGGTTTATGTCGCAGGCCACGGCCCAGGGCACCTTTCCGGTACGCAGCAGCCAAATGGGCAGGTAGGCATGGTCCGTACCCACATCGGCCACCGGCGAGCCCTGGCGCACCAGCTCCGCACAGGCGGCAAGCCGGGGCCCCAACTGAAACAGAGGTCTTGCCATTCATTCCGCCTCCCCCAAAAATCCCTGAATAAACCATATGCCGCCTGACCACAAGGGCTACCGAAACAGCCCCCGGCCCAGCGGCAACCGGCGTAAACAGCCTGTTTTAAAACATGGCTAAGCAATTTATTTGTGGTGAGTAATTTACTTACGGTGAGTAATTTACTTACGGTGAGTAATTTACTTACTCATGTGTTCATTGATCTTCTTAACCAGCTCCTCGGGATCCACCCCATGAACCGCGCAGGCCTGCTCCAGGGTCTCGCCCCGAGCGGAAGGACAACCCAGACAATGCATGCCCATCTCCAGGAAATAGGGGGCGGTAGACTGGTCCATATCCAGAATATCGCCTATGATGGTATCTTTTGTAATAGAAGTAGCCATTTTAGCACATTCCTCTCTTTATAAGCTAAAGTTTCGGCGCCTTTCGCACCTGTTTACTTCTATTATAATACCCTTTTCGCTGGGATGCAATACTTAAAAAAATTTGGTTTCCATTTTTTAGGCTTAAAGTCTGTTTCCAAATAAAGGAAATGACGGATATTTGATTTAGAAGCGGACGGATGCAAGGAAAAGCCCTAAACCAGCCCAGAGATTATCGCGGCTTCTTGCCCCGGAACATGGCCGCTCTTTTCCTTAAAAGACGGCGTTTCCAATTTTACAAACAAGCCCTCCATGTTCTAGAAACCACCTTTATCCAAACTGTTCCCGCATATAGCCCAGCAGCTTTTTCTCCCGGCGGCTTACCTGCACCTGGGTCATGCCCAGCAGCTGGGCGGTCTGGGTTTGGGTCATGTTCTGGTAATACCGGCAGTAAATCAGCCTGCGGTCCCGCTCTTCCATACCGTCTATAATGGTTTGCAGGGTTAGCCGCTCGGTCAGTTGCTCCTCCGGGGCCTCCACCGGTATCTCCAGCTGGGTACCCTCTTCCCCACCGGTCAGGGACAAGGGCTTGTTTAGGGCGCCAAGAGCCAGCGCCGCCTTTTCTGGCGTAATCTCCAAAGTTTTTGCAATCTGCTCCACTGTGGCGGCCTGTCCGGTGTTTTGACTAATGTCCTCCGCCACCTTTCGCACCTGCCGCGCCAGCTCATGCAGTCCCCGAGAAACCCGCACCGCGCCGCCGTCCCGGAAAAGTCTGCGTACCTCTCCCAAAATCACCGGCACTGCGTAAGTGGAAAACCGTACGCCCCGGCTGGGGTCAAAATTTTCTGCCGCTTTTACCAGTCCCACGCACCCGGCCTGGAACAGGTCCTCATACTCTATCCCCCGGCCCATAAACCGCCGGGCGCACAGGTGGGCCAGGCCCAGGTTGTCCTCTATCTGCCGGGATAGGTCCACTTCTCCCTGCTTTGCCACTGCGCCCCCACTTTTTTGTGTGAAAAGAGCTTCCTCTGGCCGTGCGCCTGCCTCCTCTCCCACTGGCCCCCCCTCAAAGGGCAAGCGGGCCTCTTCCGCCGCCAAGGCGGGGCTACTCTTTGGGTTCAAACTGCTTGGTCAGCGTTACGCTGGTGCCCTTGCCCACGGCCGAAGTCACCCGCACGCTGTCGCAGAAGCTCTGCATCACGGCAAATCCCAGCCCGGCCCGCTCTTGGCCGCCAGTGGTAAACAGTGGCTCCATGGCCTGGGGAATATCTGGAATGCCACAGCCCTTATCCCGCACACGGACCACAGCCTTGCCGCCCTCAAAAATTTTCACCGTTATGTATACAGTCCCCATCTTCTCCCGGTAGCCATGGACAATGGCGTTGGTTACCGCCTCGGAAACCGCTGTACGAATGTCCGAAAGGTCCGCCACCGTGGGGTCCAGCTGGGCCAAAAAAGCCCCCACCGCCGCCCGGGCAAAGCTTTCGTTCACCGAATGGGAGGAAAAGCTAAGCTGCATCTGATTCACTGGCCTCATCAGCCCGCCCTCCTTTCAATGGCCGCCACTGTGGAAATACCGGCCAGCTCTACCATTTTATTTAGATTGGGCGAAAGCCCGCACAGCACCACCCGGCCTTTCCAAAAGCCGCACAGGCGCACCCGGCCCAGGATGAGCCCCACGCCGGAGCTGTCCATAAAGGGCACGTCGGAAAAGTCCAGGCGAAGGCAATAGGGCTTTAGTTTTTGGGCGGTGTCGTCAATGGACTCCCGCATTTCCCGGGCCGTGTGGTGGTCTATCTCGCCGCCCAGCTTGGCGGTGAGCACGCCTTCTTTGTAACTGAGCTGAATACTCATTTTATACTTCCTTTCTTTTGTATAAATGTTGGGTCAGCGAGATTCGATAAAGGCCAAGAGAGTGTCCAAGCAACCGAATCCATAATATATTAATAATACCAATGTATCCTACGTCGTTCTCTTAGGAAAACTTTTCTATCGGCGCCGCGCAGTCTGTCCCATTTCTCGTCCCCAGACCAGCTACCACCATTTTACACAGATTTTCCCGCGTTTTTTGCAAAACCCTGTCAGCAATCCCTTATTTTTTTCCACAGCAGTTCCCGCGCTTCCCCCGCCAGATAAAACGATCCGCAAACCACCAGGGCGTCCTCCTCCCGCAGGTCCTTCAGGGCCATATCCAAAGCCCGCTCTACGCTTTCCGCCGCTATGGTCCGCAAGCAGAAGGGAGCCGCCACCGCCGCCAGATCATGGGCGCTAAGGGCCCGGGGATTATTCGGGGCCACTGTTACAATCTGGTCAAACAGCGGCCCCAGGATCTCTAAAGCCGAGGCGCTGTCTTTGTCTGACATCATGCCCATCACAGCCACCCGCCTCCCTGGCACAAACCGCAGCAAGGCGTCCTTCAGCGCCAGAGCGCAGCCCGGGTTGTGGCCGCCGTCCAAAAGACACAAGGGCTTTTTGCTAATAATCTCCATGCGCGCGGGGATAAAGGCCTTTGCAAACCCTGCCGCCAGGTCCTCGTCTGAAATATGAAAGCCCCGGGTACGCAATATTTTGATGATTTCCAGCACGGTTGCGGCATTTTTCACCTGGTGTTCTCCCAAAAAGGGCGTACGCAGCCGCAGTCCCTCTGCCTGAAACACCGTACCCTCCATGCTCTCGCTTAGCACCTGAATCCGGCTTAGATCCGACACAGCCAGAGACGCGTGTTTTTCCGTGCAGGCCTGTTCTATCACAGCCCGCACCTCTGGCGGCTGCTGGGGATACAGCGCCACCCGTCCGCCTTCTTTAATAACCCCGGACTTTTCCCGGGCAATCTGTTCCACAGTATCCCCCAGCCAGGCCGTGTGGTCCAGAGAGATGGATACCATGGCTGCCACCTCTGGGGTGGGAATCACATTCGTAGCATCATACAGGCCGCCCATGCCCACCTCCAGCACCACCACGTCGCAGGCCTTTTTCGCGAACCAGTGGAACCCAATGGCGGTGACCAGCTCGAACTCGGAGATGCGGCAGTCCTCTGCGTCCAGGCGCTCTACTACAGGCCAGATCTCCTCCATCTCCTGGGCAAACTCCTCCTTTGTAATCATCTCCCCGTTGATTTGAAACCGCTCGCGAAAATCCACCACATATGGCGACGGGTTTATGCCGGTGCGGTAGCCGCTCTGCCGCAGCACACTTGCAGTAAGGGCACAGGTGGTTCCCTTGCCGTTGGTTCCGCAAACATGGACGTACCGCAGGCTTTCCTGGGGATTGCCCAGTTCTTTCAGCAGACGCTGAATCCGCTCCAGCCCGGGCTGCATCCCGAAAAGCAGCCGGGAATTCACCTTTGCCATAGCCTGGTCATAAGTCATATCAGTCTCCCCCTATTCTAAATTTTCAAGATGATTTTAAGTATAGCATGCTGAAATAGCTTTGTCAAAAATGGGTGTAATATAGAAAATCCATTCATTTTTTTCATCTTTTCCAGACTCTGTCAGAAATTTTTATTCAATTTCAAAGTTCCCCTTGTAAAAAACTCTCCAACCAGCTATAATGTATGCAGAGTATCTTGTGATAGGTTTTGAAAGAAGTAAGGAGCCATGATCACACCATTGAAAGAAAGTGAGGTGCCCCCTATGGCCAACAAACCTTCCTTTATTACCAAGTTTCTAACATCTCGGTTTTTTACCCATACGTTTCGGTTTTCCCGGAAAAAAACCGCAAAGAAAAGCGTTCAAGACGTTCAGGAGCGGCCTGCAAAAGCGCCGGTTCACAGCAAACCACTAAAGCTTTCTGAACACCAGCGCCCCGCCGGGACCTCCCAGACAGAGGACCCCTATACGGTTACGCTTCCCATCGACCACCCCCTGCATCAGCTTTGGCGCAAGCGCCGGGATGAGCAGGGCTGGCTGCCCATGCCCCAATTGAGTTTCCAAAACGAGGGCGGTCCCGCCATTTTTACCTCAGAACAGGCAGCGGGTGAAAACGCCAAATTTCAGCTAAGCCTCACCGCCCTGGCCAACAGCCGTTTAAGTGCTGCCACTCCCAAACAGGAGGATGTTCCTGTAAACCTGGACGCCCAGGCAGTGACTTATCTGGCCAAAGACCTTCTCTCCGCCTGGGTGCTAGTGTTCCCGCCGGTGGGAGAGGGAAAGGAACTCTCGGCAAAGACCCTGTCCAGCGCTTTGGAAACCAGCAAGGTCTCCTTTGGGGTGGACAAGAAATTTTTGGATGAGCTGCCCCAGCGGGAGGACCGGTACTTTAAGCTATTCTTGGCGGCGCGGGGCCAGGCCGCTGTGGCTGGTGTGAATGGGGGAATTACCGACCATTTTCCCCGGGAAGTGGACCGCACCCTGCCTGTGGATGAATATAACCGGGTGGACTATACCGCTGTGTCCTCTCATCAAAACATTGAAAAAGACGCGGTCATCTGCGATATTGCCCCGCCCAGTCCCGGTGTGCCCGGAAAAAACGTGCTGGGCAAGGTGATCCCTACTATGGACGGCAAGCCCGCCCCTGTGCCCATGGGCCGCAATACCGCGATTAATGAGGAGGGTACCGCGCTAATTGCCACTAAAACCGGCAATCTGGAATTTTCCGGCAAGGTGTTCCAGGTGCACCCCGAGCTGATTATTAACGGTAATGTAGACTATTCTTCCGGCAGCATTAATTTTCTGGGGGACGTCCATATTACTGGCGATGTTTGCAGCGGCTTTTCTGTGCGGGCCATGGGAAATATCAAGGTAGACGGCGTGGTGGAATCTAGCAATATTGAGGCAGGCGGCGACCTGGTGCTAGCCAAGGGCGTGCAGGGCAACAACCAGGCGATTATTCGGGCCCACAAAGACATCTTTGCCAAATACTTGGAAAACTGCACGGTCTACGCCCGGGAAAACCTGCACAGCGAGTGTATCATTGGCTGCAATGTATACAGCGACGCCGCTGTGTTTGTACAAACCGGCCGGGGTACCATCATCGGCGGCAATATATGGGCCGCCCGGGAAGTGAGCGCCAATACGCTGGGCTCTAAGACCGAGGTGCGTACCACCATTACCCTGGGTGGGCTCCCCTGGGAGGACTATGAAAAGGATATTATCAGCAAAGAGATCGAACGCCTGGAGCAGGAACTGGCGGAAACCGAACGTCAGCCCCACAGCACTGTAAAGGTGACCCGAATGTCAAAGCTGCGGATGCAGCTCTCGGTGAACAAGATGAAGTTAAGTCAGTATATGAAGAGCTTAGAGGATGCGGAAAAGGCTGCCGCACAGCAGCCCGGCGCCCGGGCCGCCTTTGACGTGGCGCACCGGGGGACCCGCATTAAAATTGGGGAGGCGCTCTTGCGCATTCGGGAGGAAACACGCCACAGCATTGCCTTGCTCATTGACGGACAGGTTCGGTTAATGACTTAGGCTTTTTGCTCTAGTTTTTTATAGGTTCGTAAGTCTGATTGCCAAACATTGTTATAGCCAATACTGCAAAAAAGGAACGGACCAAAAATTGGTCCGTTCCTTTTTTCACTCCGTGTCTGCCGGAGGGTCCTGCTTTTGCATGTTCCGCTCCAGCCACTGGGTATAGCTCATCAGCACCTGCCGGGGCTTTGAGCCCTCGTGGGGGCCCACAATGCCCAGCTGCTCCATTTCGTCAATCAACCGCCCAGCCCGGGCATAGCCCAGCCGCAGCCGCCGCTGCAAAAGGGAGGTACTGGCCTGTCCAGCCTCCACCACCACTTTGATGGCTTCATCCATCATGGGGTCCACATCGCCGCCGGCTCCGTCGTCCGCGGATTTACTCGCCTCCGCATTAGCCGCGTTTCGCTCTATTTCCTCAATCACTTCCTGGTCGTAATCAATTGCCTTTGTCTTTTTCACAAACTCCACAATGGAAGAGATTTCATCGTCGCTCACATAGCAGCCCTGCACGCGCACTGGCTTGTTGGTGCCCACTGGGGCAAAAAGCATATCGCCGTTTCCCAAAAGCTTCTCCGCCCCCACGGTATCAATGATGGTTCGAGAGTCGGTAGAGGTAGACACCGTTAGGGCAATGCGGCTGGGAATATTGGCCTTAATCAGGCCTGTCACTACATCCACCGTAGGACGCTGGGTGGCCACCACCAGGTGCATCCCGGCAGCCCGGGCCAGCTGGGCCAGACGGCAGATGGAATCTTCCACCTCTTTGCCAGAGGCCATCATCAGGTCAGCCAGCTCGTCTATAATGATCAGAATTTGCGGCATAGCCTGCATAGGCTGGCCATTTTCGTCCTCATAGTTCTGGGCCTCGGCCAGGTTGTTATAGCCCTCCAGGTTGCGCACATTGCAGTCGGCAAACACGCTATAGCGCTTCATCATCTCGTTCACTGCCCAGCCCAAAGCGCCCGCCGCCTTATGGGGATCGGTGACCACGGGCACCAGCATGTGGGGCAGCCCGTTATACTCGGTAAGCTCCACGGCTTTGGGGTCAATCATCAAAAAGCGCACCTGATCTGGGCTTGCCTTATACAGCACGCTTAAAATCAATGAGTTGATGCACACCGACTTGCCCGAGCCCGTGGTGCCCGCAATCAGCAGGTGGGGCATGCGGGCAATGTCCGCCACCACCGGCTGGCCGGCAATATCCCGACCCAGGGCCACCGAAAGCTTGCCCTTGGAGGTCTGGAATGCATTGGACTGGATCAAGTCCCGCATACGCACCGTGCTGCGGGCGCGGTTGGGCACCTCAATGCCCACCGCCGCCTTGCCGGGTATAGGCGCCTCAATGCGTACGCCAGTGGCCGCCAGGCTAAGGGCCAGGTCGTCGGAGAGGCTGGTGATCTTGCTGATCTTCACCCCTGCCGCTGGCTGTATCTCATACCGGGTTACAGAAGGCCCCCGGCAAATATCCAATATTTTGGTAGACACCCCAAAGCTGTTTAGGGTGTCTACCAGCACCCGGCCGTTGGTTTGCAGTTCTTCGGTCTCCTTGGCGTGGTCCACCTGGGGGCTCACCGCCAGCATACTTACTGGAGGAAAGCAGTAGGCCCCCTGGGCCAAATAGTCCGCCATCTCGCTGGGGGTGGCGGTCCGCGGTTTTTCGGGCATGGGAATCTGGGGCTCTGGTTCCTCCTGGGCCTGTTCAAAGAGCTTGACCACCGGGGGTGGGGGCTCCTCTGGCGCGGAAGGTTCCGGCTGAAGGACCGTCTCGGGGTCCGGCATAGGCGGGTTAGCAGAAACCACCGGCGAGACAGGCAGCTGGGGTTCCTGGGGCTCTTCAGAAACCGGCGGGGGCGCGGGCTCCTCCTTCTTTTCCGGCTCTTGGGCAATCCCAAACACCTCTTGCAGGCGGTCCAGCTTCTCGTTGTGTTGAGACTTTTTCTTCCTGGGCTCCACGGGTGGGAACAAAGCCGAAAGCTCGCTGGAAACTGGATGCGCGGGCATTACCGGCTCCAAGGGCACATCAATATTAGGCCGGTCCTGCTCCAATATCAGCCGCTCCTCTTCCCGGCGCTGGCGGGCGGTCTGAATACTCTCGTTCACCACGTCCACCGGCTTTTTAATGGTTCGGAACAGGCCCAACAGCGTAGTGCCGGTTAAAATCATGATCCCCACAAACAGTAACAAAAGGATAATAATTTGCGCGCCGGTTTTTCCCCCAGCACTGATGAGCAGTTGACCTAACACGCCCCCCAGCACACCGCCGCCTACCCCAGCGTTCTGCCGGTAAAGGAGGGTTATGTATTCAAAGAAGCCCAGCCCCTCGGCAGGACGGATTCCGCCAAAGATATAGCCAGTGGCGCAGAACAGCAGGATAATAATAGCAGTGAGCCACACCTTGCCGCTAATGGAACCCATGGGCTTGTCCAGGGTGGTGATAACGGCCACATAGACCATTAACACCGGCCACAGCACCGCCCAGCCCCCAAACAGGCCCAAAAGGGCATTGTGGGCCCATTTCCACAGGCTATCGCCCTCTACAATGGAAAGGCAGCCCACAAATACGGCACAGGCAAACAGTACCACAGCCCGCACCTGGTTTTTTTGACGGATTTCCTCAGCGGTGGGCTTGGCTACCCGCCTGCCCTGAGAAGCGGCAGGGGCCCTGCCCGCCGGTCTTGTGGTTTTTTTGCCAGCGCCGCGGGTCCCGCGCTGGGCAGGCTTTTTCTCTTGTGCCAAGTTCTTTTTCCTCCTATCCCTCTTCCATACCTATAGCGGTTTGCCGGTAAACAGGTTTGTGCCTGTACTCTGCTCAATAAAGCCAATTACCGTAACCGCCGCTCCGGCTAAAAATGTATAGATCGCAAAAATGTACAGCTTATTTGTGGTTACAATCCATTTGAGCAGCTTGATGGCCAAAAAGCCCACCACCGCCGCAGTGACTACCCCAACCAACAGCGGCGCCGCGCCAATATGCTCTCCTGCCGCACCCACATCTTTCAGAGACACAAGCGCCGCGGCCGCAATGGCCGGAATGCCCAGCACAAAGGAGTAATCCAGGGCTGTCTGCTGGTTAACGCCCCGCAGCAGGCCCACCGACATAGTAGACCCTGACCGGGACAACCCCGGAAACACCGCCGCCAGGCATTGGGTAAGTCCCACAATAATGGCGTCTGGTACCGAGAGGCTTTTCCGGCCTCCCGCTCCTTTGCCACGAGCCCGCCCTGCCGCATGGCGGCCCGCGCTATTCTGCTTATTGGCAAAAATGCCCAAAAGCAACAGCACACTGGTGGCCAAAAGCGCCAATCCCTCGGCGATAATGCTGGAATCCGAGGCCAACAGCTCGGAAAAGTCCTTTACCTTCAGGTCCGTGCCCGGAATTGGCGCAAACAACAGGAACAAGGGCAAAAGCCCAATGATCAGCGTAAAAATCAGCCGCCGGTCCTCATTCATCTCGCTCCACTGAAAGCGTCCCCGCACCAAGTCGGCCACCAGCAGGCAGAACTCCTTAATCAGCCGCCAAATCAGCCGGCGGTACACAAAGACCACCGCGATCAGCGTACCCAGGTGAAGCATTACGTCGAAAAGGATGCCCGGCAATTCGATGCCGAACATGTGCTGGGAAATGGACAGGTGCCCAGAACTGGACACTGGCAGAAACTCGGTAGCGCCCTGGATCACGCCCTGAAAGATCGCGTCAAAAATCGTCATAATATGTTCCTTTCGAAAAAATATGTGCTGACTTTATGTAGCGGCCGGGAAGCTCTTCCCTTAGCCGCAAAGCTTAGCCGCTCTTTTTTCTGGACGGAGCTGGCTTGCTCCGCTTTTTCTTCTCCTTGTCAATCATACGGGATAAACACTCCATGGCGTCGGACAAGGAGCCCAAAGAGTCGATAAGCCCCTCTTCCACCGCGTCGGGGCCATCCAGCACACTGCCCACATCCATCACCAGCTCCTGGGTGTTCATGGCAAGGGTGGTGAAGCGCTCTTTGCTAATATTAGAGTTTTGCGTCACAAAGTTGGTAATCCGGTCCTGCATCCGCTGAAAGTACTCTAACGTTTGGGGAATGCCCAGCACCAGGCCATTCATGCGCACCGGGTGGATTGTCATGGAAGCCGACTCCGCGATAAACGAGCGCTTGGCCGCCACAGCCAAGGGCACACCAATGGAATGACCGCCCCCCAGCACCAAAGAAACCGTGGGCTTCTTCATACCCGCAACCAGCTCTGCCAGGGCCAGGCCGGCCTCCACATCGCCGCCCACGGTGTTCAGCAGCATAAGAAGGCCATCCACCTGGGGGTCCTCTTCCACTGCCACGATCTGGGGAATTACGTGCTCATACTTGGTGGTCTTGTTTTGGGAGGGCAGAATATAGTGGCCCTCAATCTGCCCGATAATGGTCAGGCAGTGCACGGTGTGGCCGTGGCCGTGGGTTACCACCGAGCCGCTTTCGGTAATCTGCTTCTGCTGCTCGGTCAGCTCCTGGTTTTCCTGATTCTCCGGATCCTCTCCATTACAGTTCACACCAACGCTTTTTATGCTGGCCGCGCCCTTAATTTGCGCTTTTTTTGAGGTCTTTTTCATATTTGCAGCACATCCCTTCTGGCAGAAAGTATGCCCGCAAAAATCCCAAAGATACCCGTGTTTATCTCAAAACCAGCTCCGCCCTCTGAGACCCGTTTGAAAAATCGGAGACATTGCTTTTTTGACCGCAAGCGGCCGCTTTTGGCATAGAAAATCGTTATGGATCCGAAGATTTCCTTGGCGCTTGCTCCCTAAAATGGAGCGCTTCCGGTCAAAAATCCCTCCTGTCCTCTATTTTCAAACATGCTCTATTCCGGCGTAAAGAATATTATAGCACTTATTTCCATTTTGGGCAAGGGCAAGGCGGCAAGTAAAAAAATTCGGCAAGCATTACAATTAGGTTACACAAGGTCAAACGACCCGTGTAGCCTAATTTTTTTGTATATCCGGGCCGGGAAATCAAAGGAGGACACCAAAATGAAGCACGTTACATTTCAAGAGTACGAAGCCGCGAAAGCCGAAATTCTGTTAGGCGTACAGTATAAAGAGGATTCTACGCTGGAGGACAACGTCATTCGCAAGACCTACGCCACAAAAGAAAACGGCGTTTTCTACGAAGTAAACGACGGCGGGCGCATTGAGTTTTGGAGCGACAAACACCCGGAAAGCCGGATTTACGATGAAAACGAGCGGGCCGCGGCCCCTGCCGCCGAAACCGACGCGGCGGAAGCCGCCACCCCGGAACGGGTTCCCGGATATGGTGAACTGTTGCAAGAAAAGATCAGGACGGAAACAAAGGACTTTAACGCCCTGAACGATTTTGAAAAGTTCATTCTTAACCGCGGGTATCTGTATGACACGGAAGAGGAATTGAAAGCCGGATATGATCGGGCATGGAAAGCAAGTCACGGAATCATGGTGACAGCGGAAGAGTTCGCGGCGGAGGTCAAAAGCCGGGTCAAACGGGACAAGGAACTTGACGTGTCGCCCCTGTACGAAGTTCTTTCCCAGCTTGTAAAAGAAAAGAAGCTGACCCCCGGCGAAGTTTTCAGTTATGCGGTTTATACATGGTGCTTGCGGAAGCCGGAAGCCGTCGTTGCTTATGAGGTAGACCGCGGGAAATGGGCGGTCAATAGTTGCGGAACGGAGATTTCGGAAGAGCGGGCACGCATCGAGGTTTGCGAGGAATGGGGCTTTGAAGCCAGCCGGGTGCGTATCATCGGAACCCCATATTATGACGCAACAGATTGGCAGTTTATCCGCTTTGACTGCGCCCACATGACGTGGCTTTGGAAAGACGGAAATTTGTATCAGGTGTACGCGGATTAAAAGAAGAAACCGGGCGCGGCAAATGACCGCCGCGCCCGACCTGAAAGGGGGCTAAAGCATGGGAGCCATATTCAAGCCGGAACCGCTATCGTGGGAAGATATAAACGGCGGGTGCGGCGAAGCCCTATTAGAAACAATCAGAGCATTCATTGAGGAATTTTGCTATATAGACGAACCCGTGAATTTTCCTTACGATGAACAGTTGACAAACGACATTATCTTTTTCGCGGAGGAATGGGAGCGGCTGGACGGCTGGGAATCTTACGGGAAGAAATCGGACGCATTCAAAACGGCGGCGGTTCTCTCCCTGATTGACGGGGCTTTCTTTGACAGTATGGCACGGGACAGAATCGCGGAAAAGCTGGCAAAGGCGGCGACAAAGCCGGATTTAGTCGAGATCATGACCCGCGTTGCAAGTGCTTATTGTCTATATATTGCCTTGAAAGCGCGGATTGAAATTGAAGAGGTTAAAAGGAGAGCGGACGAAGAACGGGGGTGAGAAATCTTGCGGAAATACAGATATTTGACATTCACAGACCGAAAGCAGATTTCCGCGTGGTATCAGTCGAACGACCGGGCGGCAGACATAGCAGAACGGCTGGGAATGAGCGTGAAAACGATCTACCTTGAATTAAAGCGCGGGGAAGAAACGGACGAAAGCGGGGCCGTTATCCTTGACCGCAACCAGCGGCCCGCATACAACCCCGTTCTTGCCCAGCAGAGGTTACAAGCGAACTTCAAGCGGCGCGGGCGCGTCGCGGCGGAGGAAGCGGCAGAAACGGCGGGGGCATAAGCCCGCGAAAATCAAACAGGAGGTTTTGACAGTGACAGAGTTTGAACGAATCACAGAAAGCACAGAAACGCTGGCGGCGTTCCTTGCGTCCTTGCCCTGCATTGAGGGGCCGTGGAACGAAGCTTTTCACGAACGGTTCTGCAATTACTGTCCGGCGAAAGATTGCGACAACTGCCAGTATGAGGAATACCGCAACAATCCCCTTTGGTGGCTGAAATTGAGGGACGAACCCAGCGAGGGGACGAAACAGGCGGCGAAAAAGCTTGCGGCCCTTGTGGAAGAGTATTCCGCGCTGGAAGCTGGGAAAGTGCTGGATATATCCTTGAACGCGGCAAAAATCCTGAACGAAGAAAAAGACATTGATTGGGCAATGGCTATCAGCGCGGCGCAGTCAATAGGAATCTATGACCGGGGATAGTTCACGGGAGAACACGAACGGCACTAATAACCGAATCAAGCCGGAAAACTTCAAGTTTTTGCTGGCGTTCTAACTGTTCTATTCTCCATCTTATAGAATCCTGATCTTCACCATACGGCGACAAGGCTTTATAGATATTCCCAAAGCCGACGGCGGGGCCTATATCTTCATATATAGTGGGTTGAATTTGCCGTATCAGATTAAGAAATTGAGCGTCGTTCATAGGCGCGAACCCCCCATTCTGTATTTTATTGTATTTTACCATAGATCAGAGGAAAAGGAAAGACGGTGAAGCATGAATAAAGAAAAAGAATCGTATGTGATCGAACTTGACCCGGCGGAATTGGAAAGGCCGCTGACCGCAGAGGAAGAAAAGGTGCTGCAAAAATTCAAGCCTATTTTCCGCTATGCAATAGAAAGCGGGAACGAGGCGGGAGCAATAACAATAATGCCGATGGGTGAAAGCGCGGGTATAACACTTCACGGCGAATCAGAGGTTCGGATATTTATAAAACTACTGCTTGATTCTTTCCGTGAAGCGGGAACGGCGGTGCGGAATGCTTGAAATCGTCCCTATGACATTAAAGGAAGCAAACGCATTCGTCGAGCAGAAGCACCGACACCACGGGCCGGTTGTCGGACACAAGTTTTCAATCGGGCTTTCAAACGGTGAAGAAATCGTGGGCGTTGCCATTGTGGGCCGTCCAGTTGCGCGGCATTTGGACGACGGCTGGACACTTGAAGTAAACAGACTTTGCACAGACGGAAGCCGCAACGCCTGTTCTATGCTATATGCCGCCGCATGGAGAGCCGCCCGCGCTATGGGGTATAAACGCCTTGTAACCTACATTCTGGACACAGAGAACGGGGCAAGCTTACGAGCCGCCGGGTGGAAGTGCATAGGGCAAGCTGGGGGCCTACGATGGACAGGGAAACGCCGCCCAGAAGTAGACCTATACCCGGCACAAATGAAAATCAGATTTGAAAAGGCGGTGCAATGATGGACAAGCCGAAATTTCTTTACATCGTGCAGAGTTCGAGCGGGCGCACGCTTCACATTTGGGCCGCGTCCAGCAATCAGGCAAAGCGGGAGTTTTGCCGGGAATACGGGATAAGCCCCAGCGACTATTGGTGCGGCCTGTCTGACCTGACCGCCCGGCGGTTGACACTGGAAGAGATCAAGGCATGGGAGGAACAGGCGGAAGCGAACCGCGACACCCTGATTTTTATTCAGGGAATGCTGGAGATCGGCGCGAAAGCCTATGCGGAACGGAGGTGCGTTGTATGAGCGTTTGCCGCGGGTGCGGGCGTGCTATCGACTGGATAAAGACGACCGCCGGAAAGAATATGCCCGTAGACCCTGAACCCGTATTCGTGATCGAGGGGGACGGGCGCGACCGTTTCGTGACGGACGACGGCGCGGTGGTTGTCGGGCGGGTTGCCCGCCCGGAAGAGGAAAGCCGCGATCTTCCCGTTGCCTTTGTGCCGCATTGGAAAACTTGCCCGAATGCAGGGGATTTCCGGCGGAGCGGGAGGGGGTGAGAGTATGAAGCGTCAATTCTGCTTGCCTTGCTTTCTTGAACTGCAAAAGGCCGGAAAGCACAACATAAAGCGCGTGGGCGGCAGGAATCAGAAAATCACGTGCTGGCGGTGCAAACGCCGCCGCTATGGGACTGACTATGAGATTTCCCGAAAGGGGGGCAAAAATGATTAAGTTTTTAATCGGCGGTTCCCCTTGCACTCATTGGAGTATAGCGCAATGCAAGGCGAGGGAAACAGAGCCGGACGGAATCGGCTGGGAGTTGTTCAAGAATTATCTTATAGCAAAAGAAAAGTTCCGGCCTGACTTTTTCCTTTATGAAAACAACAAGAGCGCGGCGCAATCAATCAAAGACCGAATTTCGGAAGAGTTAGAAACGCCCTTGCAGTACATAAATTCCGCCCTTGTGTCGGCGCAGAACCGTTGGCGGTTTTATGCCCATAACATACCGAGAGTTGAACAGCCGGAAGATCGTCACATTATGCTGGCGGATATTCTGGAAAGCGGGATATGCGACCGCGAAAAAGCAACTTGCCTTTTGGGGACATACGACCATGCAGGAGCAAGAAACTATTTGAAGAAAAATCACGGGCAAATGATATTTGAGCCTGTAACAGAACAAAGGGCTTTCCCCGTGGGAACTACAACAGACGGGAAAGCGTATTGCCTTACGGCGAACTATGCAAAAGGAAGCAATATCAAACAAACGGTAGGAAGCCGGAAAAGAACGCTTGTCGCTGAAAGAGTGATTCCCCCGGCGGCGTTTGCGGGGCGTGTTGTAGGGCGGCGTATAAACGAAGCGGGACACAGGGACGACTACAACCCGGATATTCCGCACATACAACGCTTTGAAGTAAACATCGACCCGCAAAAGACAAACACAATTTCAACAGTTGGAAAAGATAACATGATAGCAATTCAAACAAACAACACGATGAAAGAACGCAAGATTTACGAAGTGAGAAATGGGAAAATCCTTTTCAACGGCGTTAGGTATGAAATTGCATTGCCGGACGGGTTTTACACCATTCGTCCGCTGACCGTTACGGAGTGTTGCCGATTACAGACCTTGCCGGACAATTACTGCTGGATGGCGAAAAAGTCACACGCATATCGAGGGCTGGGGAACGGGTGGACGGCGGAAGTTATTATACACATTCTTTCCCATGCGCTGGCCGGAATACCGAAAAATGAAGAAATTGTGGTTCTTTCCATGTATGACGGGATAGGAACCGGGCGTTATTGCTTTGAGAAGCTGGGGTACAAAAACATTCGGTATTTTGCGTATGAAATCGAAAAATCCGCAATGGAAATCGCGTCAACAAATTTCCCCGATATAGTGCAATGCGGCGACGCATTCAGCGTTCGGGAAAGCGGATGGGGGTTGCCATTATGACACGTGACGAACTGAAAGCGGCGTTCGATGAACAATGCCCGGTCATTCACGGGGGCATTACATATCAGCGCATTTCCGCCCTGATTAGCCGCAGGGAACCCGGAAAGCGGCGGGCGTTCCTGCAAGCTGAACTAATGGACAGAACCGGGCGTTCGGTTACGATTGCCGACCCTGACAGAATCGAAAGGAGCGGGAGCAATGCCGAAATATGAGTTTGTCGCCGTCGATTTCGACGGGACACTTTGCGCCGACACATTCCCGGAAGTGGGAGAGCCGAAAGCCCTTGTCATTGACTATGTGAAGCGGCTGGCGGCGGAGGGGTCAAAGATCATTCTTTACACCAGCAGGGAGAACGGAACGCGCCCTTTGCTTAACGAAGCGGTGGCGTTCTGCAAGGCACAGGGAATCCCCCTGTATGCGGTCAATGAGAATCCGGGAAACCCGCACGCCGCGAAAAACGGTTTGAAGCATTCCGACGGGCGGAAAGTGTTTGCCGATCTTTACATTGACGACAAAGCCGTGAACCCGCTTGTAATCGAAGCTTTCGGCGCGGTGGAAATTATCGCCCCGGAAGTGCAGAGGATTTCGGCGGTTTTGGGTCAAGTTGTGGAAACGCTGACCCCGCCTTTATGGAGAATCGCGGTATATACGCGGGCGGTCATGAGGGGCGGAAGATGAAGCCGATCAAGATTGAACGCAGGAACCCCATACGGCCCCGCAGGAAGCGGCAGGGGTTCCCGTGGTATGAGCGGGCGGAAGTCTGGACCGTTGCGAAATATGCGGTCCTGACCCTTGCGGGAATTATGCTTTTTCAAGCGGGACAAGCCCGCGCCCTGATCGACCGCGGCTATGCCGCAATAGGCGGAGAAGTGTTCACCCTGTTTCTGCCAGCCTATTATTTCATCATTTCAAAGCTTGCCCGCGACGTTATCGCGGACAAGCAGGGCAATTCAAAAAATAATTAGGAGGTCAAAGGACCATGAAAAGACTACAACTTTCAACCCTGAAAGACGGTGCGCGGTTCGTTTATGGCGGCGTGGAATGGGTCAAGCTTGAACATCTATACACTGAATCCGGCAAACTGGAAACGGTTGCCATTGCCGCCGAACCCGTCTTTGAACGGGCTTTCGATGAAGAAAACTGCAACGATTGGCGCAAGTCGTCCTTGCGCCGGGAACTGAACGGCCCGTTCCTTGACACGCTGATTGCAGAGGGCGCAGACCCGGCGGCGTTCAAGGAGTTTGAAAGCGATCTGACCGCCGACGACGGTATGACGGACTACGGAACCGCGCGGGACAAGATCGCCCTGATTACGTGCGATCTTTACCGCGAACACCGGGCTTTGCTTCCGAAAATCGGGTGCTGGTGGTGGACGCTGACCCCGTGGACGTGCGACCCTGAATACTCGTACGGCGTCCGCTACGTCGGTTCCTCCGGCGCGATGGGCTGGGGCGGCGCGTACGGCGGCCGCGGGGGCGTTCGCCCGCTTTGTCATTTGGAATCTTCAATCTTTGTATCTGTTCCCGATGAAGAGGGAATGCAGATGAACAGGGGCGAAGCTATCGAGGAAGCCCGCGACGCGGTGCTGGACACGCTGAACGACTACCCCGCGGACCTTTGGGGCGACGCGCTGGGCGCGGCGGTTGCGTCCCTCTTACAATCAAAGCAGGACGCGGCAGACATGGCAGAGGAAGAAAAAGCAAGTCGAGAGATCAGCACGACCGAAACGGAACCGCCAGAGGGGATTTTTTAAGCCCGCCGCGGTAAAAACTGCATAAGAAAACCGCCCCGCGCGTTTTGAGAGAACGCGCGAAGCGGATTCCGCCGATGAAAATAAATCATCAATCAACCTATGGATAAAGTATAGCATAGATCGGCGGAAAAGTCAACAAAGAACGCCGTTTTTATGCGGCGTGGCGGGCTTGTAGTGGGTATTAAGATTCCGGCGAAAGCTTGTCCACGTCATACAGGAAGCAACGGGGAGATCAGCAGGGTTCGGCCCTTGCCCTTTGTTCTTTTCTCTTGTCTATATCTCTTCATACGCCGCCGAGGGTGATGGGGGGATTGCAAGGGGGGAAGAGGGAGGGGGCGATCATTGAACCCTCTTCCCCCCTTGCATGGATTAGTTAGCACACAGCCGGAAACAGAACACGCCCGCTTCATTCACCGACAGAAAGAGGGTGAAGCACGGTGCGAAGTTTCATTCGGGAAAAGAAAATCTATTGCGGCAAGCAATATCGGGAGGTTGATATTTTTTCATACACCGACGCGCAATGCAGGGCAGTAAAACGCGGCACACGGTCAAAGAAGATCAAAGAATCGGAGCCGAAGCAAAAGAACCTGAACGACAAGAACGCCCGCCGCTATTTCATTCAGACCGCAAACTTGAATTTCGGGGACGACCCGGACGCGTTGCACGTGACGGCTACATATAGCGCGAAATATCTTCCAGCGACCATAGAGGAAGCCGAACGGGAAGTGACAAACTACTTGCGCCGGATTCAGTATCAGCGGAAGAAAGAGGGGTTGCCGCCCCTAAAGTATATGCTTGTCACGGCCTACGCCACAAAGAAAAACAGCGAAAAGCCCGTTCGCATTCACCATCATATCATCATGAACGGCGGACTTGATCGGGACGCGGTGGAAGAGTTGTGGCGCAAGCGAAAGCGCAAGGGGCAGAAAAAGGGCGACCGAATCGGCTATTGCAACGCCGACCGTCTGCAAGCAAGCGACGACGGCATTGCCGCCCTTTGCAATTACCTTGTCAAACAGGCTGGCGGGAAAAAGCGGTGGACATCTTCACACAATTTGGAGCGGCCCACAAGCCGAACGAACGACGGCAAGTACAATCGGCGGCAGATTGAGAAATGGGCGCGGGAGCGTCCGGGCCGGGAGTTTTGGGAAAAGAAATACCCCGGCTGGACCCTGACAGACAGCGATTACGGGGTTCAGTACGAATATAACGATTACACAGGCTGGTCAATCTATCTGAAATTGCGAAAGAAAGAATAGAAAGGGGTGGTTATCATGGGAAAGCCTTACAGGGAATGCCCCCATTGCGGGGCGCATTTGGACGCGGGCGAACGGTGCGATTGCGGGGAACCTGAACAACAGGAACAGACCGCGGCGGAAGAACGACCGCGAATGCGGCTGATTGCCGTTTGCCGGGAAGTGGACAAGGACACGGGCAGAATCGCCGTTATCTGCTTGTGACAAAGGACATCGAAAACGCCGCATACCGTGTCGAGCGGCTAAAGCGGTTAAAGGGTATCAACCTTTACGCACAGGCGGAGCGGAACGACCGAAAAGGCATTGTTCCGAACGCATTACAAAAAGAGTTCGCCCAGCGGTTTGTCTATGGGCGGTGCTATCTGAAAGAAAGCTGGGCCGAATACCTGACCCGGCATAAAGAAAAGAGGTTGCGGCAATGACGAACGCAAAACGCTTCAAGGAAATTTTCGTGTCGCAGATTGACCGCCCCGGCGCGGCTGATCTGATAGCATGGCTTGAAAGCACAGACTTTTTCACAGCCCCAGCAAGCACAAAACATCACGGCGCATTCCCCGGCGGGCTTGTCGGTCACAGTCTGAACGTATATTACGAACTGATTACACGGCAGAACGTCGGAACCCCGGAAAGCCGGGCCGTTTGCGCCCTACTGCATGACATTTGCAAGGCGGACTATTACGAACCGCAGGACGGCGGCGGGTATCAGGTGAAAGACCGCTTCCCGTTCGGACACGGTGAAAAGTCGGTTTTCCTGATTTCGCGGTTTATGCGGCTGACCGATGAAGAAGCCCTTGCAATCCGCTGGCACATGGGAGCGTATGACGACGCGGCCCGCGGCGGAAGCCGGACACTTTCGGCGGCAATGGCGGTTTCCCCTCTTGTCTATGAACTTCACGCGGCGGACATGAGGGCGACACAGCAGGAACAGCGACAGGAAGCGGGGGCAGAAAGCGGCGGGGGCTTGATATGCGCCGTATGCGGAAAGCCCGTCGAGCGGGTCAAGCCGTGCGGGTATGAACGCTGGCACGGGCAAGTTACTTGCGACGAATGTTGCGAAGAATGCTTTCGATCAGAGCCGTTCCCGTGCCGCGATCACGACGAACGAATGAAAGAGAAATCGGAGGGATAGCAAATGCAGATCGACAAGCGGCGTGCGGCCTTGCAGTATCAAAACAAGGTCAACAACGCGCAGGGGCATTTTTTCGAGGGGGCCATAAAAGCCGCGTGCGCCCTGTATTCGGAGCGGGAGCGGGCCGACGTGGACAAGACCCCCGAACCGTTCCGCGTCATGGAGAAAAGCCGCGACGGGATTTTCAAGGGGCGGTTCACAGCCCGCGCCCAGCCGGACTTTCAAGGAACCCTTGCGGGCGGGCGGTCAATCGTCTTTGAAGCAAAGTACACAACGACCGACCGCATGAAACGGGACGTTCTGACAAAGGAACAGCAGGACGCGCTGGAGCGTCACGCCGCCCGCGGTGCGCTTGCCGCGGTATGCGCCGGAATCGGCGACAAGTTCTTTTTCGTGCCGTGGCAAATGTGGCGGGATATGAAACAGCTTTACGGGCGAAAGTATGTGACCGCGGCAGACCTTGAACCGTTGCGCGTCCGATTTAACGGCGCGGTTCTGTTTTTGGACTACGCACACGACGTTGGCGGGCGGTGGATTTCCGGGGCGGATTGTGACATGGAGAAATGGAGGGTCAAAGACAATGCAAAAGCAGAAACAGCACAAGCGGAAATTAACGGTTCGGGTCACGCCGCAAACGGCGTTCAACCTTGAACGGCTTATGCAGATCAGCGGGCAGAAAACGCCGGGCCGGGTGGTTGACAAGCTGGTTCGGGAGAAAATGCTGGCGTTAAGGGGCCGCGGGGAGGAATGAGCCGTGTTTGACCTGAACCGCCTTTATAACGCTGATTGCATGGAAGCAATGCAGGAGATTCCCGACAAGTTCTTTCAGCTTGCTATATGCGATCCGCCTTACGGTATCGGGCATGACGGACAGCGCAAGCGGGTACATAACAACGTGAAGCACAACCGCAAGTTTCACGCCCGCAAGGGATGGGACAGAGAAACGCCGCCGCCTGAATACTTCCGCGAACTGGAACGGGTTTCGGAAAATCAAATAATTTTCGGCGGGAATTACTTTGTCCCCATGCCGACCCGTGGGACAAAGGGCTGGGTGGTTTGGGATAAAGGCCAGCACGGGCTATCAATGAGCGATTGCGAACTTGCCTATTCGTCCTTTGACTGTCCGACGCGGGTTGTCGTTATCAATCGGGCTGAACTGCAACGAGACGGGGACACCATACACCCGACACAAAAGCCCATCCGCCTGTATGAATGGATTTTGCAGAACTACGCCCGCCCCGGCGACAGAATCCTTGACACACACGCCGGGAGCGCGTCAAGCCTGATTGCGTGCTGGCGGCAGGGGTTCGAGTTCGTCGGCTTTGAGATTGACCGCGACTATTACAAGAAAGCGGCGGAGCGGTTAGCGTTGGAAATGGCACAAATTCGCCTTTGGGACTATGACACACAAACAAAGATCGAAACGGAGGAATCGACATGAGAGCGGGAGCAATTCTAATTGTCGTCTATTGGGCGATATTCACGGTGAAAAGGCACTTCACGCCGCGCCTGACAGCGGCTATAAAGGCGAACACGTATGACCTGAACAGGAATGACCCGGAAGCAAAGCGGGCCGCACAGCGCAAGCGTGGGCCGCTTACGGCGGCAAAATGGGCCTTGCGTGCGACGGGGTGGCTTGAAAATATCGTGATTGCCCTTGTTTTGGCATGGCTTGTGTTCATCGTCGGCGCGGTGCTGACTGGAACCGTCGTCGTATTCGGGAAACCGTTGTAAGGGAGGTGGCGACGGTGAAATATCAGGAATGCGCGAAATGTGGAAAGCAGATTGCAGAGGGCGAAACCGTTTGCCCGTGTTGCTTGAAAGAAACCGCGGAAGCCGCGGCCCGTGAATTGTGGGATATTGCAAAGATTTTAGAAATCACAGCAGGAACAGACGCAAACATTCGGGACGCGGCGCGGGGTATCACAAGCATTGCGGAGAAGTTAGAAAGGGGGAAATAATCATGGAGTTTATCAGATTCATTCTTTCGGGGTTCTGGACATGGGCCGGGTTCCTGATTCTGCTTGTAGCGGCGGGAAACGCCGCCGCGGAGATCGTCAAGGGCATTTGCCCGCGCCGGAAAATCGACGCATACCGAATCGGGGAACGCTGGCACGTCCAGATTGAGGGCGCACGCCGCGGCGACGTTGCCGAAATGCTGAAAGCGGCGGGAGCGGCAGACGACACGGGGGTGGGCGTATGAATGCCGCGCTTTTCAGCAGTAAGAAGATGGACTATTGCACGCCGCAAGCCTTTTTCGACGCGCTGAACCGGGAATTTCATTTCACCCTTGACGCGGCGGCAACGGCAAAAAGCGCGAAATGCCCCACATACTACACGCCCGAAACCGACGGGCTGAAAAGCCCGTGGAAAGTTGCGGGGGGGGGTGCTGTATTCTGCAACCCTCCATACGGGCGCGAAGTTGGCAAGTGGGTTCGCAAAGCCTATGAGGAAGCGCAGGGCGGCGCGACCGTCGTTTTGCTGATTCCGGCCCGGACGGACACAACATACTTTCACGACTACATATACGGGAAAGCTGAAATCAGGTTCATTCGCGGGCGGTTGCGCTTCACCGATGAAGAGGGCAACGCATACGCCCCCGCCCCGTTCCCGTCAATGGTGGTTGTCTACAATGGAGAAAAGGAGGTTCAGACGTGAAAGCCTACACGGTATATCAGCCCTACGCATACGCGACCGTTGCGGGGCTGAAACATTACGAAACCCGCCCGCAGCGGACAAGCATTCGGGGCCGCGTCGCGGTTCATGCGGGGAAAGCAGAATTGAAGCGTGCAACAATGGGGCTTTCAGATAATGAATTTTGGGGCCTTATGCAAGCCGTCGGCGGGAAAACGGTATTGCCGCTGGGCGCAGTTGTCGGCACGGTTGAAATTGTCGATTGCGTCCCCGTGGAAGAGATCATGCACAAACTGACCGAGCGGGAGCGGGTGCTGGGCGACTATTCGCCGGGGCGGTTCGCATGGGTGCTTCAAAACCCCGTTATGTTCGACAAGCCTATTCCGGCCCGCGGCAAGCAAGGCTGGTGGAATTGGGAGGGGGACGCGGAATGAAACTGAAAAAGGTTGTCGCCCTATGCAATAAAGCAAAGGGGTTCCGCCTGTTTGACAAGCTGGACAGCACGGGGGAAATCACGCAATGGCTGGGCGACGGTTACGCGATATACCCTTTGATCGGGCTTCCCATACTGGACGAAGAAACCCTTTGCGCCGTGTTCGACATATCGGAGAAACAGCGGGAAAACATCGTTGTTCGGCGATCTGAAATGCCGGAAGCGGTCAACGTGGACGACACAGACCCGGCGGAGCGGGTTTTGCGCGACGACGACTTTTCGATCATCTACGGCGGCGCGGAACTGCAACCGCTAAAGACCCGAAACGGAATCACGTTCATTCAGAGGAAATACCTTGCCCCGTTGGAGGACGTGCTGGACATGGTGCAACTATACGAGCGGGTCACGCCGGACGGTCAAAGCTATATTGCGGCAAAAGCGGGCCTTTTGCTTGCGGCGGTTATCTTCCCTTACAAAGTCGTGAATGAAAAGTTCGTAACGCGCCTTGAAGAAATGGCGCGGGAATGCCGCAAGGTGCTTGACGCGCCGCCGCCCGTCCGCCCATTGGAGCGGGACGACACGCAAGGGAACCTATTTGAAGCATAACAAGGACGGTGAAAATAAATGACTTATCAACCGAAAGTTATACGTTGCCGCCTGAAAACGGGCGGTAAGACCATTCAGGACCTACGGGAGCAATACGCCGGGCAGGGGTTGACCTACCGGGACTTTGAGAACATCCAGAAAGCAAATGAACAGTTTGACGGTTTGGTGGTTCGCCTTACCCTTTGGGAGTACGACAACGGCGAATATTACCACCTGTACGATTGGAGCAAGGCCGACGACGAAAGAATGATGATGGGAATTTATTACGCCGAACAGACCCACCCATTCCCCCGGTACAAAAACGATTTTGAATCATTCAAGCGCGTTTGGATGATCGGGGACTATGACCCAGGAAGCGCCTTTGTTTTTCGCCGGGAGGACGTGGAAGAACTGGAAGTGATAAAGGAAGAGGAAAAGCGGCAGGAACCTACGCCGCCCACCTACCCCATAAAGAAGAAAAAGAAGAAAGGCAGGAAAAAGAAATGATTCAAGCGCAGTTTAACGCGTTTTGCCCCTTTGAGATCGGCGACAAACTCAAAGACACAACGGGGACGGTTCACACGATCACGGACATTGCTTGCGTTCACTACGTCCGCACGGGAAAGGTTGAATTTCGGTTTGAACTGGACCGTTCCGGGCAGTATGCGCCGATTGAGGTTAAAGACGCGCCGGGAGTGCGCTTTCGGCTGATTCAGCACTAACCCCGCCGCCCGGCGGGTCAAAAATAAAAACAGGAGGTTTGCACGGTGAAAATCATTTCAATTATCAACCTGAAAGGCGGCGTTGCAAAGACGCTGACCGCGGACAACATGGCCCACGTTCTGGCAGTTTTCCACAGTAAGCGGGTGTTGATTGTGGATAACGACAAGCAGGGCAACACGTCAAAAATGTTCGGGGTTCATTCCTACGACGACAAGAGCATTTCGGACGTACTGACCGCGCGGCGGCTGGATATTCACGAAGCCATAAAGAAAACGCGGTTCGAGGGAATCGACGTATTGCCCGCCAATATGACGCTGATTCGCGCGAACCTTGAAGTCATGATGGACAGTACCCGTCCGCAACAAACGCGCTTGCGGGCCGCGCTGGACCCCATAGCGGGCGAATATGACTATTGCTTGATAGACAACGCCCCCGACATCAACATTTCGACCATTAACGCCCTTGTCGCGTCCGACGACGTGATTATTCCGATCAAGATTGACAAATACGCCTTTGACGGTTTGGCGGAACTGAAAGAGCAGATCGAGGACACGCGGGACGACCTGAACCCGCGCTTGCGGCTGGCGGGTTGCCTGATTACCTGTTTTCAGCGGACAGACGCGGACAAGCAGGGGGAAGAGTGGTTGCGAAGCCAGCCCGAATACCCGGTTTTCGACACGCACATTCGCTATTCGGAGAAAGTGACGGAAAGCACCTTTGCAGAATCTCCCATTGCAGAATATAGTCGTCGGAGCGGGGCCGCAATGGACTATATAGCATTTGTGCGGGAATATTTGGAGCGCGGCAAGAAATGACGTGTCCGAATCGGACAGAAAGGGGCGTACATTATGGCAAGATTCAATCTGAATCAGATTTTAAGCGACGCGTCGAAAGCGGCGGCAAGCGGCGGGGAGCCTATCCCCCGCCCCGCTGAAAGCCGGATTGAAAGAATCAGCGTCTTTGACCTTGTGCCGTCGGAAGAAAATTTCTATTCCATGCGGGAGATCGACGAACTGAAAGCGGCAATCGAAATCGCCGGAAAGGTCCTGCAAAACCTTGTCGTCGTGCCGATGGACGGCGGGAAATATAAGGTCATAGCGGGACACAGGCGGCGGCTTGCGTCGATTGCCCTTGTGGAAGAGGGAAAGCCGCAATTCGAGTTTGTACCGTGCGACATTGAGCCGAACGAAGAAGCGGCGGAAGATCAGGAAGTGCGCGACGGCCTTATGCTGATTGTCACAAATTCACAGCGGGAGAAAACCGCATGGGACAAGATCGAAGAAGTGCGGTTCTTGCGGGAAGTGCTGGAGAAAGCACGCACAAAGCCCCGTTTCGTCGCCGTCCTGCAAAACATCGTTGCAACGGCGTTCGGCGGTGCAGAGGTTCAGGCGGACGGGACGCGGGACTTTATCGCAAAGGTACTTCATACCAGCACAACACAGATCGGGAGGTATGACGCGATTATTCGGAACCTTTGCCCCGCATTCAAAGCAGAGTTGCAAGAGGACCGCATAAATATTTCGACGGCCTATGAACTTTCCGGCCTGAATCCGGCAGATCAGCAAGCGGCGTTTGAAGATTACAGGGAAAGCGGGGAAATCTCGATCAGAACCGCACGGGAGCGGAAGCAGGACACGCCGCCCGCGGCGGAAGTCAAGCAACCGCCCGCGCCCCCGATTGAATATCAGGAAGAACCGCCAGCGTCCCCCGTAAGTGCGCCACAGCCCGCCGCACAGACCACGGAAACAAAGCGGCGGGAAGAAATGCCACCCACAGCGGAAACGCCCGCAGAGGGCCGCACAGAGCCGCAGGGACAGCCGGAAGCCGAGGATAAACCGCCCGCCCCCTCTTCCCCGCCGCCTATGAGCGCGGAGCGGGCAGACAATCAAGAAATGAGCGTTGACCGCGCCGCCCTGCAATTAAAGAATCTGCTGGAATACTGCATGGGGAAAGGGGAATCTTTCGACCATTCGCGGGACTGGACGGCAGACGTTCACGCCCTCTATATTGCCATTGACAAGCTGGCGGATTGAGGGTGAACCGATGAACCCGGAAAAAATATTGATTTTCGGCGGCTTTACAGAAGAAGAAGCGGAAGCGATAAAAGAAGCCGCGCGGATTTGGGCGGAACGCGTGCGAGTTGCCATAGAGGAAGCGGTGGCGGAATTTTCGCGGATTTTAACGGCGGTCGGCCCGTCTGACTTTGAAGCTTTGGACGATCTACGGAAAGAGTTGGAGGAAATCGGGAGAGAAAGCCGCGCACAGCGGCGGAAGATGGAGCGGAGCCGGGCGCAGGACATAGAACAGCGATACCGGGCGGAAATCAGGCGGTGCGAACGGGAAAGGCCCTATCGCCGGATATACAAGCCGCCCTAAAAGCAGACACAGGAGGAAAAACAGACGATGAAGCGGGAAAAGGTTATTTCGGTTTTGCGGTTTTACCGTGACATTGAAAAATCAATCAAACTGAACGAGCGGGTTATAAAGAACCTTGAAGATCAGTATTACACGACGGTGGGCGCGGTAAATATGGACGGAATGCCCCGCGGAAGCGGCGGGGGCGAAAGCCCCGTCGAGCGGGCCGCGCTGAACATTCCCCGTTCGGTCACAAACACGATTGAAAGCTTGAATCGTGAAAACAGCAGGCTTGCAAAGATCAAGGCGGAAATTCTTTCGGAATTAAACCGCCTGACATACCATGAAAGGGCGGTTGTTTTGGGGTTCTACATAGACGGCCTACAATGGGAACAGATTTCGGCACGGGTCAATTACAGCCCCCGGCAATGCCGGAATATTCGGAACGACGCTTTGAATCGGCTTGCAAGGCTTTTTTCGCAGAACAAGGCGGTTTCGCGGTTCAATTTCCCGCAAAAATAAGATTGCCACCCATTGCCTGATTTATCTGCTATAATGGGTATCGTGATAAGTGAACACAACGAAACGGGCGGCGAAATCCTCCACGCCGCCCGCATGATAAAAAACGGACCATGTTTTGAACACGGCCCGTTTTTTATGCGCTTCCGCAAGGGTGCGCGGGGCGGAAAATGAAAAACAAACGAAAGGGGGCGCGGGCGCATGGCACGCGAAAGAAGCCCGGCGCGGGACGAAGCCCGCCGGGTGTGGCTGGAGTCCGGCGGGACCATGACCGCCCGACAGGTTGCGGAGAGCGTCGGCACGACCCCCGCGCAGGTTCGCAAGTGGAAGAGCGCGGACGGGTGGCAAGCCGCCCTTGACGCGCAGAAACCGCCCCGGAAGCGCGGCGGACAGCCGGGCAACAAGAACGCCGCGGGAGCGGGCGCGCCCACAGGGAACAGGAATGCGGAAACACACGGCGCATATACCGCGGTTCGCCTTGACGATCTCCAGCCGGAACAGCGGGCATATATTGAGGGCCTAACACTGGACACCGAAACAAATATGCTTGAAGAGTTGAAACAGCTTTTAGCAAAGGAAATCGACTTGCAAAACAAGATTGCCGCGCTTGAAGCGGCGGAGCCGGACAGCCTGTATATAGACCGCGTGGTGGAAATGAGAACGCCGAAAGGTCAAGAGCGGTTGAAGCAACAGCGCGAAAAGCTGGAAGCCCTGCAACGGGAAGAAGATTCCTTGCTTTGGGATATGGACAGCGGCGAGGGAGGAAAGCCGCCGACACGACAGCAGGAAAAGAAACTGGAACGTCTGCAAAGGGAGATTGCGGCCTTGCAGGACACCACAGGCGACAGGGCGCGGGAACTGGAAGAGAGCGCATATAATGTCACAATGCAGACGGTTATAAAAGCCAGCGCATTTGACCGAACGATGAAGCTTGAAGCAGAGTTGAACAAGATACACGGGCGCGTTATAAAACTGCTTGATTCAATCAAGGGGTATGAACTGGAATGCCGCCGGGTGCGGCTTGAAGAACGCAAGTACAACCTTGCAAAGCAAAAATTATCCGGCGCATTCGAGGTAAACCCGGAAACAGGCGAGATCGACGACGAAAGCGACGATATTTCGGACGATTTAGACGTGTGACAGCGGCCCGGCGATAGGTTCTTTCGGCAGCTGACAAAGCTTGCGGGTTCGGGCGACCCCAGCGCAGGGGCAGGGACAAAAAATTTTTGAACGCTTCCGCGGTTCGGCGGGCGTTTTTTAGGGGGAGGGGGTCAAAAAAGCGGTTCGCGCAGATCGGGAGGGGTGAAAAAACTTGAAACTTTACGACGTGAAAGCGGTTGCCCGATTTATGGACGTGTCCGAACGGCGGGTGCGGCAGTTGCGCGACGAAAAAGTGATTGCAGAGGTTCGCCCCGGCCTGTACGACCTGATCGACACAAACCGCCGCTATATAAACTACCTACGAAAGCGGAACCCGGAAAGCGAAGAAGCGATAGACTACAACACCGAGCGGGCAAAACTGGTTCGGGCGAAGCGGAAAAACGAAGAATACGAATTGCAGTTGAAAGAAAACCGACTTCATGCGTCGGAGGACATAGAAGCCGTCATGAAAGATATGTTGGTGAACTTCAAAGCGCGGCTTATGGCTATCCCCGCGAAGCTGGCCCCGGTTCTTTGCAGGAAAACGGACAGGGCGGAAATATTCAAACTGCTAAAAGAGCATATCGACGAAGCATTGCAGGAACTTTCAGACTTCAACGCCGCATTTGGAGAGGGGGCAAAGGACGATGAAGCAAGCGACGGTTGATTTGTTTTGCCGGATTTTCGCGGTTCTTGCCCCGCCGCCGGACATGACAATTTCGGAATGGGCGGACGAATACCGCCGTCTTTCGTCTGAATCGTCGGCAGAGCCGGGCCGCTGGCGCACGTCAAAGGCCCCGTATCAGAAAGAAATCATGGACGCGATATGCGACGTAAGCATTCAAAAAGTTGTCGTCATGAGCGCGGCGCAGATCGGAAAGACGGACGGGTTCATTCTAAACCCGATAGGCTATTTCATGCACTACGACCCGTCGCCGATCATGGTATTGCAACCCACTATACAGATGGGCGAATCATTCAGCAAAGACCGTCTTTCCCCCATGTTGCGCGACACCCCCGTTTTGCGGGACAAGGTAAACGACAAGGCAAGAAACAGCGGAAACACGATCTTGCAAAAGATTTTCCCCGGCGGTCATGTAACGATCGTAGGGGCAAATTCCCCGTCGTCCCTTGCTTCCCGTCCAATTCGGATATTGCTTGCCGACGAAATCGACAGATACCCGGCGACGGCGGGCAATGAGGGCGACCCCCTTTTACTTGCGGGGAAGCGGCTTACTACATTTTGGAACAAAAAAGAAGTTGACGTGTCAACGCCGACAATCAAGGGGCTTTCAAGAATCGAAGTTGAATACGAACACAGCACGCAAGAGGAATGGAACGTGCCTTGCCCAGCGTGCGGTGCGCTGACCCCTCTTGAATGGGCGAACATTGTATTTGACCCGAACGACCTTGAAGAAATTTCGTGCGTGTGTCCAGAATGCGGCGTTATATCAAGTGAAACAGAGTGGAAAGAGCATTTCGGCGGCGGAAAGTTTGTCGCACGGTTTCCCGAACGGAAAGTGCGCGGATTTCACCTGAACGCCCTTGCTTCAATGTTCGTCGAATGGCGGGAGATTGTGCAAAAGTTCATTACCGCGAACGACGAAAAAAAGAAAGGCAATATTGAACTTCTCAAAGTCTGGACGAATACCGAAATGGGGCAGACATGGGAAGAAGAGGGCGAACAGATCGAAACCGACGATCTTTACAAGCGGCGGGAAAAATATAATTGCGAAGTGCCGGAAGAAGTGCTGGTGCTGACCGCGGGCGTTGACGTGCAGGACGACCGTTTCGAGGTTGAAGTTGTCGGATGGGGCGTTGACAAGGAAAGCTGGGGTATTCGGTATCAAGCGATTTACGGCGACTTGAAATTGAAGCCCGTTTGGAATGAACTTGACGCTTTTCTTTCGCAGACGTTCACAACGGCGGACGGGCGGCGGCTGAAAATCATTTGTACTTGCGTGGATTCCGGCGGTCACTTTACGAATCAGGTTTACCGTTTCTGCAAAGAACGGACGGCCCGCCGCGTCTTTGCTATCAAAGGCAAGGGCGGCGCGGACGTGCCGTATTTCAATAGGCCGTCAACCGCAAACAGCGTAAAAACGCCATTGTTCACGATTGGAGTTGACACGGGCAAGGCGATTTTGTATCAGCGGCTGGCGGTGCAGGAAGAGGGACCGAACTACTGTCATTTTCCGAAAGACAAAGACCGGGGGTACACGCAAGAATATTTCCGGGGGCTGACCGCTGAAAAAATGGTTATGACCTACAAAAAGGGTAAAGCACAATACGTCTGGACCCTGAAAGACGGAGGGTACAAGCGAAATGAACCGCTGGACATTCGGAATTATGCGACCGTCGCGCTTGAAATTGCGAATCCTGTTTTGAAAAAGCCTGACCCGTCCGCGCCCGCGGCAACGCCGAAAAAGCGCGGCAGACGGTCCAGAACGAACGGAGGTATTCTATAAATGGCACAGGGAAGAACACGGCTTGAAATCGCACGAAAGCACCTTGACGCATGGTTAAACGCAGAATTGGAGGTTACGACACATCAAAGTTATACGATAGGTTCGCGGAGCCTGACAAAAGCGAATCTTTCGGAGATCAGGAAAGAAATTGAATACTGGACGAACGAAGTTGCCCGGCTGGAGAACATCGAAAAGCGCGGCGGCAGGAACCGCATATACAGGGCAGTTCCGCGGGACCTGTAAGAAAGGACGGTGAAACGCTTTGAACATCTTTGACAGAGCGGTTGCCGCTGTATTTCCGCAAACAGCGGTGAAACGTGCCGCGGCCCGCCGGAAACTTGAAATACTGGACAGCGGGTATAGCAATTACGGTGCGTCGCATACCAAAAAGGGCATGATCGGCTGGACATACGGCGGAGGTTCTGCGAAAGAGGACATACAAGAAAACCTTTCGACCCTCCGCCAACGTTGCCGTGATCTTTATATGGGGGTTCCCCTTGCGACGGGCGCGCTAAAAACGTGCAGAACAAACGTCGTCGGTTCCGGCCTGAAGCTGAAAAGTCAAGTCGATTATGAGGTTTTGGGAATGACAGAGGAAGCCGCGCGGGAACTTGAAAGCATGATCGAACGGGAATTTGCTTTGTGGGCTGATTCCCCGGCGTGCGATTTGGAGCGGCTGGACAATTTCTATGAATTACAGCAGCTTGCTTTCCTGAATTGGCTTATGAGCGGCGACGTTATAGCAACGCTTCCCATTACATCGCGGGTCAATATGCCCTATGACCTTAGAATCTGCCTGATTGAAGCGGACAGGTTGAGCAATCCAAACGGGACACTTGACCCGCACATTGTCGGCGGCGTTGAAACAAACGACGCGGGGGAAGTCGTCGCATACCATATCAGCAAACACCACCCTTTGTCCTACGATATGACCGAAAGGGGCTGGACGCGGGTTGAAGCATGGGGCGAAAAGACCGGGCGGCGGAACGTGATTCACATAATGAACCGGGAACGGATAGGACAGCGGCGCGGCGTGCCGTTCCTTGCCCCGGTCATTGAAGCCTTAAAGCAGTTAGGCCGCTATACAGAGGCGGAACTTGTCGCCGCCGTGGTTTCCGGCCTGTTTGCTATCTTCATCGAAAAGGAATCAGCGTCAAGCGACGGGAGTTTCGGCGAAGTCGTGTCGCCGGAAGATCAGGTGGACGCAGACGACGAAAATTCGATTGAACTTGCCCCCGGCCTGATTATGGACTTGAACGAGGGAGAAAAGGCCCACGACGTAAACCCCGGCAGGCCGAACACGGCCTTTGACGGGTTCGTGGTTGCGATATGCCGACAGATCGGCGCGGCCCTTGAAATCCCTTACGAACTGCTGGTAAAGAATTTCAATGCGTCGTATAGCGCGTCGCGGGGTGCGCTTTTGGAAGCATGGAAAATGTTCAAAATGTATCGGACATGGCTTGCGAACGATTTCTGCCAGCCGATTTATGAAGAATGGTTCGCGGAAGCCGTCGCAAAGGGAAGAATCCCCGCGCCTGGCTTTTTTAGCGACCCGATCAGGCGAAAGGCTTTCACCGGGGCGGAGTGGAACGGCCCCGCGCAGGGGCTTTTGAATCCTGTTCAGGAAGTTACAGCGGCAGAAAAGCGGGTGCAAAACGGTTTTTCGACCCGCGGGCGTGAAGCAATGGAAATGAATGGGTCCGATTATGACCGCAACATTGCACAGCTAAAACGTGAAGAAAAAGCATTGAGGGAGGTTAAACAGGATGGCACAGGAACAGAAAAGACCGAAAGCCCCGGCGCAGAGCAAGGGGAGCAATAAGCGATTTTGGGATTTCCGGGCCGCGGCGAACGAAAACGCCGCCCCGGAATTGATTTTATACGGCGATATTGCTTCCGAAACATGGTGGGGCGACGAAGTAACCCCCTTGCAGTTTACGGAGGAATTGAACGCGCTGGGGAACGTCCCTGAAATCGTCGTGCGAATCAACAGCGGCGGCGGGGACGTGTTCGCCGCAAATGCCATTTATACCCGGCTGAAAGACAATGCGGCGAAAATCACGGTCAAGATCGACGGCTGGGCCGCGTCCGCGGCGACAATCGTTGCAATGGCGGGCGACGTGATCGAAATTCCGGGAAACGGCGTGTTCATGGTGCATGACCCGTCAATCGGCCTTTTAGGTTACTTCAACGAAACCGACCTTGCGAAAGCGTCGGAAGAACTGAAAGTGATTAAGCAAAGCATTGTGAACGGCTATGCCCTGAAAACGGGCAAGACAGCGGAGAAAATCGCCGCGATCATGGCGGCGGAAACATGGTTTGACGGGAAACAGGCGGTTGACGCTGGCTTTTGTGATCGGCTTATGTTCGAGGAAGCAGACACGACCGTTGAAAACGCCGCAAAGGTTATTGTAAACAGCGTTTCAATGAACCTTGAACAATTCCCGAATATGCCCGTTTCGTTGTTAAACCGCCTTGCGGCCCACACGCCGGGCGGTTTTTCAAATACAAAATTAAAAACAGAACCGAAAAGGAGCGATCAGAACATGGACGGAATTAAGGACATAAAGACGGTTGCCGACCTGAAAGCGGCTTTTCCTGAACTGACAAAGCAGATCGAGGAAGCGGCAACCGCGGCGGAGCGCACGCGGATTCAGGACATTGAGGAAGTGGCACTTCCCGGCTTTGACGCTATCGTGAACGAAGCGAAGTTCACAAAGCCGACCGCGGCGGGCGACGTTGCGAAAGCAATTATCGCCGAACAGCGCAAGCAGGGCGGCAAGTACATTCAGGACCGCGCCGACGACGCGAAGAACAGCAAAGCGGGCGACGTTGGAGCGGGCGCAGGAATTGAGGGAGCGGCGGACAAGGACGACGACAAAGAGGTTGACGCGGTTCTTGACAAGCTTTTCCCCGCGGCGAAATAAGGAGGGAAACACCATGTATGAAATCCAGAAAGACCAGACAAACCCCGTGAATTTCTTTGCGGGCGACTTCCACGTTGTAACGGAAGCTGGGGACGTAAAGAGCGGCGAAACCGTCCGCAAATATGCCCCCGTTATTAAGACCGCAGACGGAATCAGCGAAGCCACGGAAAACGGGCTGGCCAATTTGCACGGTATCGCCGCAGGCAACAGCACCGACGGCGGCGTTGTGTGCTATCTGACAGGCGAATTTTTTGCCGACGCGCTGATCTTGCCGGATGGCGTAACCGTCGAAGCCCTGAAACCCGCTTTCCGCAAGCTGGGAATCTTTTTGAAGTGATAGGAGGAAAAGAAAATGGCTATTGAAAACAGCATTTACACCCCGCGCACGCTGAAAAAGATTGTGGAGCGTATGCCCCCCGTGCATACGTTTTTCCGCGACACCTTTTTCAGAACCCGCGAAACATTCGTGACAAAGAGCGTTGACGTGGATTTCAGGAAAGGAAACCGCGCCCTTGCCCCGTTCGTTCACCCGAAAATCGGCGGCAGAACTGTTCCGAACAGCGGGTATCAGACAAAGACCTATACCGCGCCCATGCTTGCCCCGAACAAAGTGACAAATACAGACGACTTGCTGGAGCGGTCCGCAGGCGAGAATCCCTATAGTGGGAAAAAGCCAGCAGAACGGGCCATTGAAAAACTGGCAAGGGATTTCCGCGAACTGGACGAAATGAACGTGCGCCGTGAAGAGTGGATGGCGGCGACCGCCCTTTTCACAGGGCAAATTCCCATTATCGGCGAGGGGCTGAACGAAGTAATCGACTTTGGTTTCAGCAATACCGAAACAATCGTCACCGCGGCGCTGAAATGGTCCGCCGACACTTCCGACCCGCTGGCGGACATTGAGCGGTGGCATGAAACCGTACAGAAAAACGGCTTCATTAACTGTAACGTCTGCGTTATGGCGAAAGACGTTGCAAATGCGTTCGTTAAGCACCCGAAAGTCAAGGACGTTCTGGACGTGCGGGCGTATGATCTGGCAGTTATCAAGCCCCGCCAGCTTCCGAACGGCGTAACCTACATCGGGACCATTCACAAGCTGGGCCTTGATATTTACCAGTATAACGAATGGTTCCTTGACGATTGGACGGACCCCGCCGCGCCGCAGGAAAAGCCGCTGGTTCCCGACGGTGCGCTGGCCTTGCTTTCCACCGAAGCGGACTATTCTATTTACTACGGCGCAATTACCATGATTCCCGAAGAGGGCAAGGGCTTTGTTACAGTCGAGGGCGACAGAGTGCCGCAGACATGGGTGGAGCGCCGCCCGGACCGCCGTTTCTTACAGTTGAACAGCCGACCGTTGACCGTGCCGCATGAAGTCAATAGCTGGTTCGTTGCAAAGGACCTTGTATGAACTTCAAGGCGCAGACCCAACGGGACTTGACAGAGGTATTCCATAACAGCGCAGAACACGCCGACGTGATAGAATTTTGGATTTCCGACACCCGCTATAAAGGGCCGGTAATCCTGGACGACGGCGGCGCGCAGGATAGGAAAAAGCCGTCTACAGACCATGTAGACGGCTTAGTTCTTATCGATCTTGTTCTGTATATTCCCCTTTCCCTACTGAAACGAACCCCGAAAAAAGGTGAACCCGTGGAGATCGGCGACGACTTTTACACGATTACAAAGGTTCACCCGGAAGCCGGGGAAATTGTGCTTTACTTGGAGGGGTTGAGCGAAGAATGATCGAGATTACAAATAAACAGATTGAGCGGGTCAACCTTATCTTGTCGGCAGTTCCCGGCGGCGCAGAAAAGGCCCTTTCAAGCGTTATCAAGAGAGCGACCAGCACTGTAAAGACAAAATCTACAAAAGCAGTTTCAGAAGTTTATGCTATATCTCAAAAGGACATCCGCGCAGAATCGAATATAACAGTAAAAACGCAAATGGCAGACGGCGGAGTTGTGGGAACCGTCCGATATGCCGGACACGCGATACCGTTATATCGTTTCAATGTGTCGCCTAAACGCCCTGCATACCACGAACAGGTTACGGCGGCGGTGAAGCGGAACAGCACGCCAACGGCGCTAATCCATGCCTTTACCGCTCAAATGAAAAGCGGGCATATTGGAATATTCGAACGAGATACAAGGCCACGCTTACCCGTTTCAGAAAAATATGGGCCGTCTGTTCCGGGAATGGCTGGCAATTTGGAAATAGTGGAGCAGGTAGAGGAAGCGGCGCAAGAAACGATTGAGAAACGCTTGGAGCATGAAATTGAACGGATTCTAAACGGTTACGGCAAGTAAGTCAAGGTGTTTCATCAAGGATGGCGTAAAATCCATCTTCCGAAATGATCTTTATGTCTTTTCCCTTGTCCCGTAGCTCTACAGCTTTTTGCACTTTACGGGACGCAACACCACCGTTTAGGGCCGACCATTCCTGGCTACCTAAAATCAGGTAGTTCATAGAGTTTACAGGGTTATCCGACGTAAGGCCGCCGCGCTTCCTGATTTCAAACAGCGCTTCCGCCCGCTCCATCTTCCATAAATCGCCGGTAATAACACACATCTTGTTACGGAACGGACTTTTTTTGACAGCAGAGAGCCGAGCCGCTGCAAGATCGGGTAAAGGGGAAACCCTTTTAGCGTTTTTATACGCTTCAACGGCACAACGTGCCGTGCCACAATTCCAGAAAAAATCACCCATACGCAAGTAAAAGTCGTATTCCGACAAGGGCGAATCTTGAAAAGCGGTGTAAAGGAGCGACAAGTCACATGAAATTCTGCCCTCAGTGGCATTGACATCGAACAGGTGGGTAAATGTGTCTGTAACTTCGTAGAGCGGTACGCCGTTAATAGAGCCATTTTCCACATGATACTTGATTTCACTAAACATCTTTCATACCTCCAGTATGCTATTGATAAGAAAAATTCTTATCTTTAACATATATTAAATTACAAAAAAGTACAAAAGTCAAGAGATTCGCGGAAATTCTGAAAGAGGGGTTGATATATGACACCTTTAGACCTATTGGACGAATTAAAAGTCTATATCGAGCGGGAAACAAAAGACCTGATTTTGCCCGTTCGGGTGGACAGGAAGAGCGGAGAACACAAGGAACGACCGCCGGAAGTCTATACAATGCGGTTGCCTGACAAGGACGCGGAAACAAAGCGGATTCCTTATGTTCTTTTGCAGTACATCAAGAGTAACGACACGCAAGAGCCGGGGGAACACCCCGAATGCGTCTGCATGGTGCGAATCGTTGCCGCGACGTATTCAGAGGACGCGGAAGAGGGCGCACGGTGCGTTCTGAACCTGCTGACCCGAATTAAAATTGCTTTCATGCGCGACGGTATGATTGCAGATCGGTATATTTTGCGACCGCCCCTTGAAACGATTGTTTACCCGGACAGTACACGCCCTTATTATTTGGGCGAAATGATGACTAATTGGAGTATGCCAATTATAGAAAGCGAGGTCAATTTTATATGGCAGGAATAGAGTTCAAACCCGGCATGAAGAAAGACGAATTGCTTGAAATTGCCGCAAAAAACGGCGTTCAGGCCGACGACAGCATGACAAAGCCGCAGATTATCGCCGCATTGATGATGGCGGGTGCAAAAACCGCAGATACCCCCGAAAACGGCCCCCAAGACCCCTCAGAGGGCGGCGACGGGGCCGGGGAGGATAATGACGATACCCCACAGGGCGAAAGCCCCGTACAGAGCGGCACAGAGGGCGAAAACAGCGAAAGCGGCGGGGAATCCGAAACGGACAAGCCCGCAGAGAGCGCGCAGGGGTATAACCTGTTTGTTTACGCCGGGCCGTCGCTTCCCCGCGGGCGGCTGAAAGAAAATACCGTATTCCGCGGAGCGTTTGAGGACGTGAAGAATTATCTTTCGGACGCGCTGGAGGATTACCCGCAGATCGAAAAGCTGATTGTTCCGGCGGACAAGTTGGCGGCGTTTTCGGTCAAGGTAAAAACCCCCGGAAATATCGCACACAAGTATTACAGCGACATTGTTTCGGCAATGCGCGGCAATAAGGAGGTTTAATCATGCCTAATTATTATCATGGTGTATCGACAAGACAGGTTGACACGTCGCTTTCGACCCCTGTTACGGCTGATTGCGGCGTTGCCTTTGTGGTGGGCGCGGCCCCGGTTCATACCGTCGGCGGCCCCGTCAATGAGCCTGTCATGGTTCAGAACTACGCGGAAGCGGTTTCCGCTATGGGGTATAGCGACGATTGGGAGAAATACCCGATTTGTGAAATGATCTATTCGCAGTTCAAGCTTTACAGCGTTTCCCCCGTTGTGTTCGTCAATATCCTTGACCCGACAAAGCACAAAAAGGCGGTGGAGGAAAAGAACTATCCCATTAACGACGGCAAGGTTCTTTTACCCCTTGAAGCCCTGAAAGACAGCGTGCGGGTTACTACCTACACGGTGGGGAAAGATTATGACCTGTTCTATGAGGGCGAAAACCTGATTCTTGAAGTGCTGGAGGGCGGGACGATTCCCGAAAACACGGGGGAACTGACAATTTCGTTCGACGCGGTGAACCCCTCCGCGATCACGGAAAATGAGATCATCGGCGGCTTTGACACGAACACGAAGAAGAGTTCGGGCCTTGAACTGTACGATTCCATTTTCCCGAAATATGGGATTGTCGCCGATTTGGTGCTTTGCCCCGGCTGGTCCCATAAATCCACGGTTGCGGCGGTCATGGTTGCAAAGGCCGCGTCGATCAACGGCGTGTTCGAGGGGAAAGCCATGATTGACGTTGACACAACGGAAGCGACCCACTATGCAGACGTTCCCGCATGGAAGAAAGCGCAGAATATCAACAACAAAGGGCAGATTCTTTGCTGGCCTTTGGTGAAGCTTGGGGACCGTGTTTTTCACCTTTCCGTGCAGATGGCGGGGCGCATGGGGCAGACCGATTCGGACAACGGCGGTTGTCCGGCAGAAAGCCCGTCGAACAAGCTTTTGCAGATCGACAGCGCGGTTCTGGCTGACGGCACGGAAATTCTGCTTGACTTGCAGAATGCAAACTACCTGAACAGCAACGGCATTGTTACCGCGCTGAACTTCATCGGCGGCTATGTGCTTTGGGGCAACGAAACCGCCTGTTATCCGGCTGATACCGACGTGAAGAATTATTTCACGTGCGTTTCCCGTATGTTCGGCTGGGTTGCAAATTCCCTGATTCTGACCTATTGGAGCAAGGTTGACAAGAAAATGACCCGGCGGCTGATCGACAGCATTGTTGATTCGGTCAATATTTGGCTGAACGGCCTTGTCAACGAAGAGAAGTTGCTGGGCGGGCGTGTCGAGTTCAGAGAGGACGAAAACAGCACGGTTGCGCTTATGGCGGGCAAAGCCGTTTTTCATATCTTCATGACCCCGCCCAGCCCTATGAAAGAATGCGAATTTGTGCTTGAATACGACGTGGACTATGTTTCCGCGGCGTTGACGGCGTAAGGAGGGAACAGCAATGAGAGCGGATATAGGCATTAACAGTTTTGCCGTATATGAGGACGCAACCGAATTTTACGGCATGGCAGAAGTAACGCTTCCCGAAGTCGCGCAGATTGCGGAAGAGGTCAAGGGCGCGGGAATTTCAGGCGCATTCAACGGCGCGTTCACGGGTCAAATTGAATCCATGACGCTGACGCTGAATTTCCGTACAGTGACCCCGTATGCAATCAAGCTGAATGAGCCGCGCAATCACCAGCTTGATCTCCGCGCTTCCCAGCAGTATTGGGACAATGTAGCAGGAAAGCACGTGCAACAGGCAGTAAAGCACGTCCTGATGGTAACGCCGACGAAGTTTGCGCCCGGCAAGCTTGCCCCCGCCGCGTCCGCGGAAGCGTCCGGGGAGTATGCGGCAACCTATTTCGCCACGTACATCAACGGGGAAAAGGTCATGGAAATCGACATTCTGAATTTCATTTACTTTATCAACGGCGTTGACTACTTGGCAGAAGTACGAAAGGCGTTGGGCAAGTAAGCCCGGCAGGGATTTTCCCGCCGGGCTTTCCTATGCCCTTTTTCTGTATCTGAAAATATGAAATTTTGAATCGGAGGAAAAGACGATGAGCGACAAGGTAACAAATATAGCCGAAATCGGCGCAGAACAGGCCACAGGAGCGACGGAAGCCGCCGCCCCTACATCTACCCCGGAAGCGGCGGGAAAAGCCGCAGGGGGCGACGTGGGCGTTTATACGCACAAGTTCAAGCGGCCCTTTGAGTACAGCGGCGCAACCTACACCGAATTGACGTTTAATTTCGAGCGGTTGACCGGGCGCGACATGGTGGCCATTGAAACCGAAATGCAGATGAACAACGAATATGCCCTTTCGCCCGAAATCTCCCGCAACTTCCAGAGCAAGCTGGCGGCGCGGGCCGCGGGTATCGGAAGCGACGTGCTGGACGCTATGCCTTTGCCCGAATTTAACCGCATTACTAATGCGGCGCGGGATTTTTTACTGTCTACGGGCTATTAAAAAGCCCGGCCCGCTGGTGGCGGCGGGAATGTTACCGCCTTGCACGGGCGACGAACACGCCGGTTCCGTTTTGGTTAGACATGACCCCGGCGGAAATTATGACGTGGATTCGTGACATAAACGCCGCCGCCGCGGAGGACAGAGAACGCGCAAGGAAAGAACAGGCGCAAAGGCAGTAGGAGTATTGACAACCTACGCGCATAAGCCTATAATTGAATTAAGAATGTGTTAAAAATAAGAATACATAGCGCCTTTAGCACATCAAAACTTCAAGGAGGTTTGTTGCGTATGGGGCTTTTCTCAAAACTGTTTCCCCAAAAACAGCCAGATTCACGCCAAACGCAGGAACAAAGAGTGATTCCGCCTAAAGTGACACATTGGGCGGGTTTAGACGAAGAGGACGCATTTGAAGATCGGTATGGGGCAAAAATCGAACGTATGCAAGAAAAAATCGACGACGCAACGTGGACAGAAAGCGACAACCCCGCCGATCAGATCAGGGCTTATGAAAAAGCCCTTGAACTATGCGATCAACTGGAAGAGTTTTGCGCCGAATGTAGTCCATATGGAAGTACCTATTATCTGAATCATTGTGCGGGCATTAAGCCCCGCATTGAAGCGGCATACAGGACGTACATGGAGCGGGACTATCCACAGCAAAAAGCGGAATGGGACAAGGAACAGACAAAGAAAAAGGCGTTTGCGGCAAAGAAGCGTAAAATTCTAAAATTCGCAAGCGAACATGACGGCGTAATGCGGAAAGAAATCTACGCCTTATTTGCCGAGGAAGAGCAAGCGGAGGTTCTAAAGGCCCTGAACGCGCTTATTCAGGACGGAAAAATAACAAAGCAGATGGACGGAAAGCGTCTGCTATTCTATGGCACAAAAAAATAAAATGGCCTAATCGTGTGGGGCAACCAGCCGGGATTCCGGGTGGTTGCCTTTTTCATGCCATAAAAAAGGGGGTGGAAATTTGGCGGGAAGAAAAGAATTTGAATTGCTTTTCAAACTGCAAGCGACGCTGGGGAGCGGGTTTAATTCCAGTTTTAACAGCGCAATGAACGCTTCAAGGCAGTTACAAGGCAATCTTTCCAAAATCAAAACACTTTCCGGGAAGATCGAGGGATTCCAAAAGCAGAGCGCGGCCCTGCAAGCGAACAAGGACAAGCTGGCGCAACTGACAGAGGAACACGACCGTTTGCAACGCGAAATGAGCCAAACGGAACGGCCGTCGGAAGCCTTGCGGCAGAAGATGGAGCGGAACGCCCGCCAGATTGAACAGACAACCGCCCGAATCGAGGAACAGGAAGCCCGGCTGGGTGAATTGGGAAACGAATTGCGCGACGCAGGGGTTGACACCGACCATTTGACGGAAGAGAACGAACGGCTGGCCGCAAGTTATGAGAGGGTCAAAAAGAATCAGGAAAAGCTGGCAAGTATCGCACAGGCACAGCAAAAAAACAATGAAGCGATTTCAAAGACCAAAACACAGCTTGCGGGTACGCTGGGAACCTTTGCCGCCGTTGGTGCGGCGATCTACGCTGGCCCTGTAAAAAAAGCCGCCGAATTTGAAGCGCAAATGTCGTCGGTTCAGTCTATTTCAAATGCCACAGGGGAGGACATGGCAAAATTAGCGACCCTTGCGAAAAAGATGGGGGCAACAACGCAGTTTACAGCAGTAGAAGCAGGACAAGCTCTTGAATACATGGCAATGGCAGGCTGGAAAACCGATCAAATGATGGGCGGTTTGCCGGGAATTATGAACCTTGCCGCCGCGTCCGGGGAAAATTTAGGTGCGGTTTCTGATATTGTAACAGACGCGCTTACAGCTTTCGGAATGACAGCGGAGGATTCCGGCAGATTTGCCGATGTATTGGCGCAAGCGTCAAGCAATGCAAATACAAATGTTGCAATGATGGGTTCAACTTTTCAAAAGGTTGCACCCGTAGCGGGAGCGTTAGGGTATTCCGTGGAAGATATGTCGCTTGGAATCGGTTTGATGGCAAATGCTTCCATAAAAGCCGAAACCGCTGGAACATCTTTGAAAACTGCCCTTGCTAATATGGCGAAACCGACAGCACAAATGCAAACCTACATGGACAAATACGGAATAAGCCTAACTAACGCAGATGGCGGAATGAAATCATTTCGTGAAGTTGTGGATAATTTGCGCGGTAGTTTAGGCGGGCTTGCAGAACAGGAACAAATCGCCGCGGCAACAGCAATTTTTGGTAAAGAATCATTCGCGGGTATGTTGGCAATCGTAAACGCCAGCGAAGCAGATTACAATAAATTAGCCGAATCTATAAATAATTCGGCGGGCGCGGCGGAACGTATGGCGACAATCAAGCTGGACAATTTAGAGGGAGATATAACCCTGATGAAGTCGGCAATAGACGGCTTACAAATTGCGATTGGAGAAGCCTTACTTCCAGCATTCAGAGCGAGTACACAAGGGCTAACGGGAATTATCACAAAAGTTACGACATTTATAAACGAAAATCCGAAACTTGTTCGGCAAGTAGCGCAAGTTGCCGCCGCCCTTGCGGGCCTGAAAGTCGGTGCGCTTGCCGGGAAGCTTGGATTCTTGGAGATCAAAGGCGGCGTTCTTGCGGTTCAAGGCGCATTCACGAAGTTAAAAGCATTTGCCGGAGCGGGCGGAGGTATAAAAAGCCTGTTTTCGGGGTTAGGAGGTATCGGAGGAAAGCTTTTGCCCATTGTCGGCATAATCGGCGGCGTTGCCCTTGCAATCAAACTGATTTCCGGCAACCTTGAAGAAGTGCGCGGCTGGATTCAACAGACATTCGGCGACGGTGCGCTGGCCGTCTTTGATAAAGTGTGGGGCGTGATTCAGAACGTCGGCGCGGCAATCAAGGGCGTTTTCAGCGGTGAAAATATGGGGAATGCCCGCAATTTCTTTCAAGAGCATTTCGGCGACGCGGGCGTTGCCGTGTTCGATTCAATCATCGGCGTTGTGGAACAGCTAAAAGCAATTTTGCCGGGCTTGTTAGACCAGTTCGGACAGCTTGCAACTTCCCTGCTTCCCGTTATTGGGAGCCTGATTCAACAAATTGTACCTTTAATTGGGGAAATCATTGCAACGGTGCTTCCCGTACTGTTTGACCTTATCGCACAGTTATTGCCCGTCATAGGGCAGATTGTGGAAGCGATCTTGCCCGTGCTGATTCAGCTTGTCGAAACCCTTGTACCCATCATCATGCAGATTATAGAAGCGGTGCTTCCCATTCTGCAACAGCTACTTGAAGCACTAATGCCGATTATTCAGCAGATCATAGACGGGATTTTGCCCGTTGTGATCGACCTGATTATGATGGTGGTTTCGGCGGTTATGCCGCTGGTAGAAATGATTCTGCCATTACTGCAACAGTTACTTGAAGCCCTTATGCCTATTATTCAGATGGTGGCAGAGTTGTTCGGGAATCAGTTAGCGACAGCCGTTACAATGATTTCCGGCATTATAGACGGGCTGACACAGATTTTGAGCGGGCTAATTACCTTTATCACGGGAGTTTTTACAGGCAACTGGAAGCAAGCGTGGGAGGGTGTGAAAAGCATTTTCAGCGGTATATGGGAATCAATCAAGAGCATTTGCACAGGCGTTGTAAACGGAATTATCAATGTGATAAATACCGTGATCGGCGGGCTGAACAGGCTTAAAATTCCCGATTGGGTCCCCGGAATCGGCGGAAAAGGTATCAATATTCCCTTGATTCCCGCGCTGGCGAAAGGTTCAAGATTTACCCCCGACACATTCATTGCGGGTGAAGCCGGGGCAGAACTTATCACAAACGCCCGCGGGCGGACCGTGTTTACAGCGGCGCAGACCGGGCGAATCTTTGACAACATCAACGCGGCCCGCGAAGCGCAGGACGGAACGACGGTTGTTACTCTGCTTCCTCTACTGCAAGCCGCGCTTTCGGCGGCACGCGTCGGAGCGGGTGGCGTGTCGGCCCCGTCCGTGACAGCGGCAGAGCCGCGGGGCGCGGGTATCGTCATTCACAGTGCGCCCGTTTTCCACGTTGGAAGCGACGCACAGGCGGAGGACATAGAAGCAATATTGAACGAGCGGGACGAAAGACTTTTGAACGAGTTTGACGACCGCATGAAGCAACAGGAAGAGGACGAAAGGCGGCGGAACTATGACTAAATACACCACCATTGCCGGGGATATGTGGGACGGAATCGCCTACAAGACGCTGGGCGACGAAGCCTATACCGACAAGCTGATAAAAGCGAACCCACAGTTTCGCCGCCTTGTCATTTTCCCCGCAGGAATCACGCTTGATATTCCAGAGCCGGAAGCGCGGATTCCGGCAGAGTTGCCGCCGTGGAAAAGGGGGCGGACGCTATGAACGCAAGACGGGCAGAGGTCCGCTTGACCTTTGAGGGCGTGGACATTTCGGCGGACATTAACAAACACTTGCTTTCGCTGACCTATACGGACAACGAAGAGGATAAAACAGACGATTTGCAATTATCCCTTGACGACCGGGAGGGCGTGTGGCTGGGCGATTGGCTGAACGCCGACGCACAGCCCGCCCCGGCCCCGGCAAAGAAAGATAGTGAAAGCGGCGGCTGGAAGATCGGCGACGAAGTAACCGTAAGCGGCAGGCCGCAATATAGCAGTTACGGAAACGGCAACCCCGGCGCGACGCTTTCAAACTATCAGGGGAAAATAACACACCTGAACTTGAAAAGCGGTATTCCATACCCCATCCACGTCGATCAAAAGGGGTGGTTCGCCGAAAGTCAAGTAACAAAGACCGCGGCAAAACAAGACACCATGACGCAGAGCGGCGGCGCAAAGGGCGCAGAGATTTCCGCGGTTATCATTCAAAAGAATTGGGAATCAGACGGGAAAGACCGGGTTCTTGATTGCGGCGTTTTTCAGGTTGATAGCGTGGACGGCAACGGCCCGCCCGCGAAAGTCACAATCAAGGCCGGGTCAATCCCCTATACTTCCACAATTCGGACACAGAAAAAGACAAAGGCATGGGAGAAAATCAAGCTTTCGGGCATTGCAAACGAAATAGCCGCCGCAAACGGCTTGAAATGCCTGTTTGAATCGGATTTTGACCCACTTTACAGCCGCCGGGAGCAAGTGACAGAATCGGACATTGTATTTTTGCAAAGGCTTTGCAAAGCCGCGGGAATTTCCTTAAAAGTTACCGCGAAAATGATTGTTCTTTTCGACGCGGCGGCGTATGAGCAAAAAGACACGGTGCGGACGATCAAGCGCGGCGACGGCGACTATTCAAAATATACATTCGGGACCAGCTTTCACGACACGGCTTACAGCAGTTGCCGGGTCAAGTATACGGACCCTGCTTCAAAAACGACCTATGAAGCAACCTACAAGGCCCCTGACGCAGAAAAGGACGGAAGCGGACAGGTGCTGGAGGTAAACGAAAAGGTTTCAAGCAATGCGGAAGCCCTGACCCTTGCAAAAAAGCGGTTGCGCGAAAAAAATTCACAAGAGTTCAAAGCAAGCTTTAATCTTGCGGGCGACGCGCGGCTGGTGGCGGGGGTAACTGTCAAAGTTGAGGGGTTTGGAGCGTTCGACGGAAAGTACATCATCGAAACCGCGTCGCACACGATTTCGTCGAGCGGCTATAAAACTAATATCACATTGTGGCGCGTCTTGGAGGGTTACTAATGGGCGAACTAACCGCATTAAAGAATATTATTCGAGCGGGCTGGGTTTCGTCCGTGGATATTGCGGAACGGACCGCCCGCGTTACCTTTAAGGACAAGGGCGACACGTTCGTTTCCGGCCCGCTGAAAGTGCTTAAAAACCCGCCGTGGGTTCCCGAATATTACGCCCCGTATCGGACGGAGTACGAAAGCGGCGGGAGCGGCGACGCGGCCTTTCAAAGCCACAAGCACGACTTGATTATAAAGCCGTGGTTGCCGTCACCCGGCGATTTTGTGCTTTGTATCTACTTGCCAAACGGCGACGGCGACGGGTTCGTGATTGGGGGGATTTAAGAAATGGCCTTGATCGGGTGCTGGGGCGACATTACCTTTGCCGTTTCCAGAAATGAAGTAAAGACGTTTACGGGCCTGAAATGGGACAGCGGCGCGAAGTATTCGACCCATGACAGGCATTTGAAAGAGCCGCTTTTGGAGTACACAGGGCGGGAAGTGGAAAGCATGAGTTTTTCCATGTTCTTTTCCGTCTTTTTAGGCGTGAATCCCATTTCAGAGGTTGCAAAACTGCTTCAAGCAATGCGCTGGGGAGAAGTTCACCCGCTTATCATCGGGCCGAAAGCCTACGGCACAAACAAGTGGGTTATTACGAAAGTTTCGACTTCCCTTGACCGTTACGACAACCGCGGCAATCTGCTTGTTTCAAAAGTAAGCGTAACAATGAAATCATATTCCAGCAGATAAAGGGGTGAGAAAATGGCGTACATTGTGAAAGCCTACGACTTAACGAAAATCAATCTTGCGCCCGCAACACGGGAAGAAGAGATTTTGCAGAATGTAGCGGTCATTATCTCGACCCCGAAATTTTCCGTTCCTCTTGACAGGGGGCTGGGCATGGCACAACGGTTTCTTGACAAGCCGATTCAGACGGCCCAGCCTATCCTGATTTCAGAGGTTTTAGAAGCGGTGGAACAATACGAACCACGGGCGCAGATCGGCGACGTGACTTTTGAATTAGGGGAACGGCCCGGCGCGTTGATTCCAGTTGTGGAGGTGAACATAATTGACGACGAATAACCGGGGCTATCCCGAAATTTCATTTGTAGACACGGACACGGCGACACTTGAAAACGCCCTGATTCAGTCTTACGAAGCATTCACGGGGCGGACGCTATACCCGGCAGACCCCGCGCGTCTGTTTATCCTTTGGGTGGCGGACATTATCATTCAAGAGCGGGTCAACATTGATTTTTCGGCAAAACAAAACGTGCCGCGGTATGCAGAGGGGGAATATTTAGATTCCCTTGCAGAGATATTCAAAGACGCTTACCGTTTGGAGCCGGAAAAGGCGAAAACGACGTTGCGGTTCACGCTTTCCATTCCGCTGGAGGTTGCGACAATCATTCCGGCGGGGACACGCGCAACGGTTGACGGGGAAATCATGTTTCAAACGCTGGAAACCCTGACAATCCTTGCGGGCGACACAAGCGGGGACGTTGCCGCGGAATGCCTGACCGCGGGGGAAATCGGAAACGGGTTCGTTCCGGGACAGATCAATCAGCTTGTAGACATCTTCCCGTATTTTGGAACCGTGCAAAATGTGTCCGAATCGGACGGCGGAGCGGACAAGGAAAGCGACGCGGCCTTTTATGACCGAATGCGGGAGAGCATGGAAACCTTTTCGACCGCAGGGCCGCTGGGGGCTTATGAGTATTTCGCAAAAACCGCGTCGGCCTTGATTGTGGACGTGAAAGCAACTTCCCCGGAACCGGGGGAAGTTGACGTGCGGGTTCTGCTTGCAGGGGGCGAATTGCCGGGAACGGAAATGCTGAAAACCGTTTCGGACATTCTGAACGCGGACAATGTGCGCCCCCTGACCGATCACGTTACCGTTGCGGCCCCTGAAACGGTTTCGTATGCTATCGACTTCACCTATTACACGCAAGAGGGCGGAGCGGTAAGCGCGGAAACGGTGGCGGCAAATATCGCCGCGGCGGTTCAGACGTTCCGCGAATGGCAGGGGGCAAGAATGGGGCGGGACGTGAACCCGTCCTATTTAACCGCCCTGCTTATGCAAGCGGGCGCAAAGCGCGTTGAAATCCGTTCCCCGGCCTTTGCCGTCGTTCCTGACAATGCGGTTGCGCTTTTGAGCGGGAGCGCGTCGGCGGTGAACGGGGGTGCAGAGAGTGAATGACCTGTATTCAATCGACTTTACACGTTCGCTTCCGCCCGCCCTGAAAAACGACCCGAATATGCTTGCGCTTGCACAGACCATAGCGGAGCAATTACAGGCCACGGCACGGCAGATCAAGCAAAACATAATCTATGCCCGCATTGACGAACTGGACGAACAGACCCTTGATATTTTGGCCTATGATCTCCACGTCGATTGGTACGACTATTCTTACCCGATAGAGGTAAAACGGCGGACTATTAAAGACAGCGTAAGGGTACACAGGCGGCTGGGGACAAAGTACGCCGTTGAAACCGCGCTGGGAGCCGTATTCCCCGGCACAAAGGTTCAAGAGTGGTTCGAGTACGGCGGCGACCCGTTCCGCTTCAAAGTGATTATCGGCGCGGCGGAGGGCGTGACAGCCGAACAGCAAGCGGCAGTATTGGAGCGGGTGCGGTTCTATAAAAATTTGCGTTCCCATTTGGAAACGATCAGTTACCAGATGGAGCAAGCGACGACAATTCACGTCGCCGGGTATCACGCAATAGGAACCCGCCTTGAAGTGTGGCCGTATTTGGCGGACAACTTCACAGAGGAAGCAACCGTGTTTGTCGGGGCCGTTGCGACGTTTGCGACGCGGCTTGAAATCAATCCGTCGCTTACAAACTTCATCACGTCCAGCGGGTCAATGCTTTTCGGCGGCTACACACAGCAGACGCGAAAGCTTCAAATTCAACCTTTGAGAAATGAGGGATAGACAATGCCAGAGGAAACGACAAAAAAATTCGGAACTATCGTAACCGACGTGGGGACCATGCGAACCCGCGAAGCGGTGCTGGAGGGTAAAAAAATCAACCTGACAACCCTTGCCGTCGGCGACGGCGGCGGGGCCTATTACGTGCCGTCGGCAGATATGCAGGGCCTAAAAAATGAAACTTGGCGCGGGGACGTGTCCAGCGTGACCGTCAACCCTGATTCCCCGAACATGATTGACGTTATAGCGGTTATCCCCTCCGACGTGGGCGGGTTCACTATCCGCGAAATGGCGGTTCTGGACGACGGCGAATACACGATTGCCATTTGCAACACGCCGGACACGGAAAAAGTCATAATTACCAGCGGCGCGGCGGGCGAAGTTGAAGTGACAATGCACATCGAGTTTTCAAACACGGGAATTATTACGTTCATCGTTGACCCCTACGCCCTGACCGCGACGAAAAAGGACATTCAGGAACATAACGCCGCGCAGACGGCCCATGAAGCAAAGTTCGAGCAGAAAGCCGACGTTACCGACCTGAACGCCCATGTAAACAACAGCGATATTCACGTGAACCCCACCACAATGGGAAACTATGACACGGCTATTTCCGGCCTGATCGAGCATACAGAGGACGCAGACATTCACGTTTCGGCGGAAGAAAAGGCCGCATGGAGCGCGGCGGTTGAAACAGCGGCAAAGGCGGCAGAGGACGCGGCGCAAGCCCTGAATCTTGCCGCGGGCCTTGAAAGCCGCATTGCCCGTGTGGAAGATGGACTTTTCAATAACATTACCGGGAACCCGTTTCTTGTGTCTTTTGATTCCCTTGACGGAATCATTCTGACTAAGGGTATTTGGAACGCGGAACGGCAGAGAATCGAATGTTGACGGAATATGCTTGCACACGCCGGGAACTGTCCTGCATAATTGGGAACCTGTTTACAGAAATTGAACCGCCTTGCGAACGGTGCGGGGCCGCTGACGTGCTGACGATCAGCGGGACAACCTACACCGGGGCGCGGGCGGTTCTTACTGTCACAGAACACGGGTTCACGTTTGACGGGAACCCGGCGGAGGTTGCGCGAATCAGGGAAAGGCGGTGTTTGAAATGAACCCGCCGCCGAAACAAGCTGAACAAAGCGAATTTACCATAATCACAAAGGCGAAAGACCTTGTAAAGCATACATTCCGAATGACGAATGACAGGCGTTTTCCGAAAAAGTATCGCTTTACTATTGTGAACCGATTACACGACCTGACGATTGATATTTTCCAGCATATACAGGAAGCAAACGAACTTGACCTTGCCGACCTGCAAGAGTTCCGGGAACGAAGATACGAACAGAAAAAGGCTTTGACAAAATGCAAGACAGTCCTTTTTCTGATTGAACTTTCCCTTGAACTGGAACTTATTTCAAACGATCAATGCGCCGCATGGACAAAAGCCGTTTTGGACGTTAAGTACATGACGGCGAAGTGGCGCAAGCAAGATCAGCAGAGGGCGGCAACTATGCAGAGAGGGACCCCCGGCGCGGCGATAAAGCCCGCCGGGTTTTCTTTGGGGTATGCCTTGTAGCGTCCAACTCGTACAACGTCCGCAACGTCAATTCCTCCGGCGCGATGAACTGGAACAACGCGTACAACGGCAACAGGGGCGTTCGCCCGCTTTGGTGGATTTCCGCGATTGAGTAAGCCAAAAGCCGAAAACAGAGGCCCACTATCAAAGGAAGGTGTATCCCTCCGCCGCGGTGAGAGGGCGGCGGTAAATACAAGATTGGTGAAGCAAGGCCCACGGGAACCAGCTTCCGCCCCGCCGCGGGCGCGTGGCGGGGTCCGATGATGAAGCATTGACGGGGTGGGAAACGCCCTGCAAGGCGGATTCTATACACGGCAAGGAGTTTTTATAATGACAGACGCAGATTTTACGCGGGTATATGATTTCGGAAACCTGTATGCAGGGTTCCTGAAAGCCCGCAGAGGTAAAAGGGGCAAAGCCAGCGTCGCAAAGTTTGAAGCGAATTTGCTGGAAGCAATTTGCCTACTTTCGGAAATGCTGAAAAACAGGACGTATAAACCGTCTGACTATTTCGTTTTTCGGGTGTACGAACCGAAAGAGCGCGTCGTTATGACAAACGCGTTCAAAGATAAAGTCGTTCAGCATTCCCTATGCGATAACATACTTGAACCAGCATTTTCCCGCGCCTTTATTCGGGACAACTACGCTTCACAGCGCGGGCGCGGGACGCATGACGGCCTATACAGGCTGGAAGAGTTCATGCGGTCCTATTATTTTTCACACAAGGCAAAGGCGGAGCGGGAGGGCCGGGAGGAGGGGTTGCCGCGGCCCGCCCCGCAAGCCGCCGATTACGCCGACGGCTGGGTTCTCAAATGCGACATATCGAAGTATTTCTATTCGATTCAGCATGAACCGTTAAAACAGATGGTACGGCAGTACGTCAAAAGCCCCGGCGTTCTATGGCTTGTCGATATGATTATTGACAGTACGGAGAATCCGGGCGTTCCGATTGGAAATCAAACTTCACAATGGTTCGCGGTCATGTACCTTTCGGGGTTAGATCATTTCATCAAGGAAAAGCTGGGTATTCGCTATTATGGGCGGTATATGGACGACTTTTACTTGATACATGAGGACAAGGCGTACTTGCAGTATTGCCGCCGCGAAATAGAACGGTATGTTGCCCGGCTGGGGCTGACCTTGAACAACAAAACGAACATCTTTCCTTTGCGGAACGGTATTGACTTTTTAGGGTTTCATTCATACCTGACCGACAGCGGCAAAGTGATTCGGAAAGTAAGGAGGGCAAGCAAGAGCAATGAACAACGGAAGCTAAAGAAACAGCGGGCTTTGCTGGACCGCGGAAAAATCACCATGCGGGAGATTAAACAATCCTACGGAAGCTGGCGGAGCCACGCGGAAAAGGGGAATTGCTATCACCTTATCCGCGAAATGGACCAACTGTATAAAACCCTATTTGAAGAAAAACTTTCAGAAAAGGAGTGTGTCACATAATGGCAAAAGCTTTAAGTTCTCTTGCCGTCGGTACATTGGTAAAGGACACGGGAACGCTTTACAATGGCAAGCCCATTGTCTGGAAGATTGCCGACAAGGGTCACGCGGGTTATCCTGCAAATTCCGTGACGCTGATTACAGAACGCATTATTTCGCTGAAATGCTTTGACGCTATCGAATCAGGCAACAGCGACAGCAACCGCCGATCTTACGGCAATAACCGCTGGATTTACTCAAATATCCGGCGGTGGTTGAACAGTCAAGCGGCGGCGGGCAAATGGTACGCCGCACAGCACAGCGCAGACGCGCCCCCGTCGAACGCTAATGTATGGAGCAACTACAACGAATACGACGGGGAAGCGGGCTTTCTTGCGGGGTTCTCGGCAAGCTTTGTCGCCGCCTTGCTTACTACGACGCATACCGTCGGCAAAGCGTCGGTAGACGGCGGCGGAACCGAAACTTGCACAGACAAAATCTTTTTCGCGTCGTCAACGGAAGTCGGCTTGACGGGCGACGTTGTATGCGGGAGCAAGCTGGCCCTGTTCACGGACGACGCTTCCAGACGGGCGAAACCCACGGCGGAATGTGTGTCGAAAAGTGAGTACACAAACAGCAGTTTCAACACAAATTCGTTTTGGTACTACTGGCTTTGCGACGCTTACGCGTCCGACTCGTACGACGTCCGCAGCGTCACTTTCTCCGGCGCGATGAACTGGAGCCACGCGTACTACGGCAACAGGGGCGTTCGCCCGCTTTGTAATTTGTTATCTTCAATCTTGGTATCTGATTCCCCGGATTCTGACGGCGCATATACAATCATTTGGAATCGCGCCCCCAGCACGCCGCCCAGCCTGACGGTTCCGACGACGGTTCGCGGCGGGCAAACCCTGACCGTAACGTGGGGGACTTCCACGGACGCGGACGGCAATTTGTCCGGGTACATTTTGGAGCGGCAGAACAACGGCGGCGCGTGGAAGCAGCTTTACAAAGGTATCAATAAAACCTATACCGACACGATCACGCAGGGCTGGGAAAGCGTCGCATACAGGGTTAAAGCCTACGACAGCGCGGGCGCAGAATCAGCATACAGCACCAGCCCGACCCGAACCGTCATAAACAACACGCCGCCCACAATCAGCGGGAACAACGGCGATCTTGGCACGAAAACCGGGGCGTTCAATCAGGCTTACACAGTCACAGACCCGGACAGCGGGCAAACCCTGACCGTCACGGAAAAGATCGACAACACGGTGAAGCGGACCTATACCGCGACCAGCGGGCAGAACTATTCGTTCAGCGTCACGGCGGCGGAATGGGTGAAGCTTGCCAACGGGTCCCATACCCTGACAATCGCCGCCGCGGATAACGTCGGCGGAACAGCCACCCGAACCTTTACGTTCACAAAGAACGAAACCGAAATCGAAATGACGCTGGCAACCCCGCTTTCTTCCGACGACGCAGTTACAAAGGCAATCATGAGCGTTACGCGGCAGATTCCGACAGGGGCAACCTTTACCGTTGAAGCCTGCAACAATGCCTTTGACGCGTCGCCCACGTGGGAGGACGTGACACAGGCCGTTACAAGTGGAAACAAGTTCTTTTTGAGCAATACCACAAAGACGGCGGCGAAATGGGGGTTCAATCTCCGAATCAAGGTCAAGAGAAACGGGGCAACGGGCGATTGCTACATTGTTTCGGCAGGGGGGAATTTTGAATGAGCGTACAACACAAGCAAGACAGTATTCGCAATATGCGGCTGGAGCGGATGGGGATTCAGCCCCCCGCCGACTGGAACGACGTTGCACAGGTTCGCGCGGTGAAAAAGCAAGAGATCGGCGCGGCCTGTTCCGCCGCGATCTATGCGGGGATTGAAGTTGACGGGTCACGGTATAGCCTGACCGAACACGACCAAACAGAATTGATGGCACAGGCGCAGACGGTCAAAGAGGGCGCGGCGGCGGTTCCCTATCACGCAGACGGGGAACTTTGCCGTATGTACCCGGCGGAAGAGTTTACCGCGCTTGCACAGGCGGCAACGGCCCACGTGTTCTACCATCGGACATACTGCAATCACCTGAACGCGTGGATTGCGCGGGCCGATCTGGAAGAACTGCCCGCGATTATCTACGGGGCGGAACTTCCGAAAGACCTTGCGGCAAGCATGGCGGCAATTATCGCCGCCGCGGGAGGTGGTACGGCATGAAACGTGTTTTGACGATATGGGCCGCGCTGGGGGCCGTGTATGTTGCCCTTGAAATTCTCTTTCGGGGACGTTCCCACCCCGCAATGCTGATTGTCGGCGGGCTTTGCGGGGTCCTTGTGGGGGCAATCAATCAACGGCCCGGTTTTTACCGCGCCCCGGTCATTGTGCAAGCAATGATCGGGGCGTTGATCGTCCTTGCCGTCGAGTTTGCAAGCGGGTGCATTCTGAACCTTTGGCTGGGGCTGGGTATTTGGGATTATAGCAATCAGCCCGGCAACGTGCTGGGGCAGATTTGCCCCGCGTTCGGCCTTTTGTGGTTCCTGATTATGCCCCTTGCGATTTGGGCGGAGGACACGGCGCGGTGGCTTATATGGGCCTATGAATGCGCCGTATATGGGAAAGCAGAGAAGCCGCCCGACATTGCCCCGTATTCGCTGAAAAGCGTTTACAAAGATTTCATTTTCAGGAGGTAGAGGACGTGACGATTGCACAGTTGTTGACCAGCGGGGGCGGGGTTTTCCTTGTTCTTGTTACGCTGATTCAGATTGCCCCTATCAAGATTAACCCGTGGACGGCTATTGCACGGGCGATAGGACGTGCAATAAACAAAGACGTACTTTCAAAGCTGGACGAAACGCGAAAAACCCTTGATGAACACATCAAAACAGACGACGCGCGAAATGCAGATTTGCACAGATCAAAAATCCTGCAATTCAACAATGAGTTATTGCGGGATATTCCGCACACAAGGGAAGATTTTATAGAAATTCTGGCGGAAATCGACTTTTACGAAAAGTATTGCGACACTCACCCGGACTATGAAAACAACCGCGCGACACACGCCGTTGCACACATTAAACGCGTGTACGATGAACGGTTGATAAAACATGATTTCTTGTGAAAGGCGGTGCGGCATGGGATATGTATTCGCCGTCGCCGCCGGACTGATCGGCGGCATTGCCGCCCTTGCGCTGATTGAGCGGCGGCAGTATAGGAAACGCCGACACGCGCGAAGCAGAGCCGCACAGACCGTCAAAGAGGAAAAAGGAACCGCCCGAAAGATTGAGTTTTCAAAGCTTGTTCTTTCGGCGGTTCTTTTGACTTATTTTGCGGGATTCGGGCTGGGCTTTTGGGCGGTGCTGGTTGACCTTTCGCAATTAGGGGTTTTTCTTGCATACGTGGGAACCCCTACGGCAACGGTTATCGGTTTCTATTCGTGGAAAGCAAAGGCGGAAAACGTCGTGAAGATCAAAAAGGCGAACCCGACTGAAACAGAGGGGTTGCCCGTTGACCTGAACAACATTCAGCCATAAACGGAGGTTTTACAAATGGCATTGAGAGGAAAAACGGCGGAAGAACAGATTTATAATTTCCTGATCGGAAAGGGCATGACCCCGGCGGGAGCCGCGGGCCTTATGGGGAATCTGTACGCCGAAAGCGGCTTGAAGCCGACGAACATTCAAAACAGCTATGAAAAGAAGCTGGGATTCACAGACGAAACGTACACGGCGGCGGTAGATTCCGGCGCATACGGAAATTTCGTGAACGATTCCGCTGGGTACGGCCTTGCACAATGGACCTATTGGAGCCGAAAAAAGGCCCTTTTAGAGTTCGTCAAAGCGCGGGGCGCGTCGGTGGGCGATCTTGAAACACAGCTTGAATTTTTGCTTCATGAACTGAACACGGGTTATGCGGCGGTTCTGTCCGTCCTGAAAACGACGGGTTCGGTTCGGGCCGCGTCCGACGCGGTTTTGCTGAAATTCGAGCGGCCCGCAGATCAAAGCACAGCGGCGCAGGAACGCCGCGCTGGGTACGGACAGACCTACTATAACAAGTACGCCGCGGGAGCGGAGAAAGGGCAAGGAACTATGACAGCAAAAGAGAAGCAGAACCGGGCGAACATTGTTGCAATCGCTGAAAGCTTTTTCGGGTGCAAAGAGAGCGACGGGAGCCACAAGAAGATAATCGACATTTACAATGCGGACAAGCCGCTGGCCCGCGGCTACCCCATGAAGTACACCGACGCGTGGTGCGCGTGCTTTGTGTCCGTTGTAAGCATTCGGGGCGGCGCATTGGCGGTCATGCCAAAGGAAGTCGGTTGCGGAAAAATGATTGAACTATACCAAAAGCTGGGACGCTGGCAGGAAAACGACGCATACGTTCCGGCCCCCGGCGACGTGGTTTTTTACGACTGGAACGACGGCCCGAACTATGCGGCAACCGACAATACAGCCGCGCCCGATCACGTCGGAATCGTGGTATCTGTCACAGGGTCCACAATCAAAGTGATTGAGGGCAACATGAGCAACGCGGTGGGGTATAGAAGCCTTGCCGTCAATGGGCGGTATATTCGCGGGTTCGGATTGCCTGATTTTTCGGCGGTTACGGTCAAAGCTCCCGCAGGAACCGCCACGCGGCCCGCAGAGCCGCCCGCAACGTCTACGGGGTCAAATGATACACAGGGCGCGGGAATGCCCGTTGTGGGCGACGTGGTGCGTTTTACGGGCGCGGTGCATTATGCAAGCGCAAACGCAAACAGCGGCCCCGCGTGCAAGCCGGGAACGGCAAAGGTCACACAGCTTGCACCGGGGACGAAACACCCGGTTCACCTTATCGCGCAGAGCGGCGGCGGGTCCACGGTTTACGGCTGGGTTGACCTTGCAGACATTCAGGGCCGGGCGTCCGCAGGGACCGCCACGGCCCCGAAAATGCGCGTCGGTGCGCGGGCGAAGTATTCCGGCCCCCTGTATAGGGACAGCAACGGAAACGGGCAGGGAATGAACGTGAACGGCACGTACACGGTCAAATATTATTATCCGGGCCGCAAATGCGGCGTACATATTGACGGGCTGGGCTGGGTTCCTGAATCCGCCTGTTCCGTCGTCGGCTAAAGAAAGGGGAAACAACAATGAATATTATTCAATTTCTGTTCGCAAATTGGGACAGCGTGCTGGTTATCCTTGCGTTCCTTGCCCTGATCGTCGTACTTGTCAAGCGCGGCGAAACAAAGGTGCTGAACAAGGTTCTTTTTAGCCTTGTTACACAGGCAGAAAAGCAGTTCGGTGGCGGAACAGGAAAGTTGAAGCTTGCCGCCGTGTCCGACTGGATTTACCAGCGGATTCCCGCCGTTCTAAAACTGCTTTTCAGCGAAAAGGACATTGAAAGCATGATCGAAACCGCGCTGGAGGAAGCGAAAAAGGCGTGGGGCAACAATGAGAACATAGCGGCGTATATTGAACCGACGACCGAAATTGTCGTTACTGCTTCCCCGCTGGAAGTGGAAGCAATCGACACAGAATTGAAAGCAGAGCCGGGGACGATAGTTCCCATGAACGAAAAATAACCGTCCGATTCGGACAGGTTCGGACAACATGAAAGCCCGCCGGGATTTTGCCCCGGCGGGCTTTTTATGTTGGCGGGCGGTATTTAGTCGGCCTGTTCGTATGTGTAAGAGCCGTCCACGCCGCGCGTGATAAATCCGGCGGTATCAGTAACGCGCCCGTCGTCGTCGAGGGTTCCATAAACGGGAATCGTTACGTCGGAGCCGTCAAAGACAATCCCTGTTCCGTCGTCACACTTAATCGTGAAATAGTTGTACCCGCTATCTTTTACGACGGTTTCGGCAAATTCGGCGAAATTTTCCGCCGTAAGTTCTGCAAGCTGGGACTTTAGGACGCTGACAAAAGCCCGTTGCCCGATCACGTCGCCGGAACCGCTTTTCACATCGGAAGTTTTCACGTCACAGTCAAGCAAGAAGTTATATTGTTTGTATTCAGGATAAAGAACGTCTTTGCCGTCGCTGATTTCGGAAATCGTGCCGTCGTCGTTCATCATAACTTCAAGGGTATTTGTCCCCCAGCGAACCTTGTAAACGCCGTCGGTTTCGGAAACCGTGCTGATCTTACCGTCAAGGCCGCAGGACACAAGAGCAATGAAAACGTCGTCGGCCTGTTCCGGCGTGATCTGCATATCTGCCCGAATTGTGTTCATCGAATCCGGGTAGAAATCATATTGCGCGGAAAGTTCGCTTGATTTCGGCGTGTCGAGATCAACCAGCACGTCGCCGCACGCGGAGAGGGACAGCGCAAGCCCCGCCGCAAGGATAAGAGAAAGAACCCTTTTCATTTTGGAATCCTCCATTCCGCCGCCCGAAAGGTTAGGCGGCTTGCTTATTTTTTCAAAGGTGGAACCGTCTGTTTCAACGTCGTTCTGACCTTTAACACAATTATACACTTGCCACGTGTTAAAGTAAAGAATAAAGCGGAACTTTAACACATAGGAGGGAAGCCGCATTGAAGATTTACGAATACAAAGGCCGAAAGAACCTTTGCGGACAGCGGATAAAAGAAGCCCGCGCCCGTCGGAACATAACGCAAGCCGAACTTGCCGCCCGCTTGCAGATTGCAGGGGTAACAATGGAGCGGGACAGCGTAAGCCGAATTGAGATCGGGACCCGCTTTGTTACCGACTACGAATTGACTGTGCTTGCAAAGGTGCTGGGCGTGTCTATGGAATGGCTGACAGAACAGGAAGATTAAAAGCCCGCCGGGAATGGAACCCGGCGGGCTTTTGTGTTAAGTATCAGCAGACGAACACGCCCAGGGGGGAGCCGCCCGCAGAACGCCAGCCCCGGCGGTGAATATCGGAAAGGCGGACCCGTTCGGGCTTGCCGGGGCGTTCGTCCCAGCGAATCAAGGCGAAAACGCCGCCGCGGGTGAAGCGTCCGGCGGGTTCGTCGCAGAATCCGACGACCGTTCCGCCCTGAACGGGATAGCAAGCCCCGCACACGCATTCGACGCGCTGACCCAGCATGACAATAACTGCGCCGTCGTCGGCGGGCTGGGAGATCGTCACGATTTTAGAGGGGGCCGCGTCCCCTGCAACGGGCGCGGGGGCGGCGGGTTCCTCTTTCTGCTGAACTTCATATTCAGCGCGGAAAACGGGGGCCATAGAATAACGATCAGGAATAACATATTCGCCGCGTTCGTCGCTGAAAAGCTTTGTACGGCGGGTTTCGCCGTCCCGCTCGAATGTAACGGTTTTTTCAGTGCGATTCACAATTTTAATTGTGAATATGCAGTTATGGTCACACGCGCTTGTGTCAAAGTATTCCTTACCGATTTCAAATTTTTTCATTTTGATTACCTCCATATATGAAACGAAATGTTTTAGTTACTTTTTTACCGTGTCGGCCCCCTTTTCGTGTCGGCCCGTAAGGTTGGCCCCCGCCGTATTCTTAACGCCCCGGCAGGTGGGCGGCTTATGTTTCCCTCTTTCTGTCTTTTATTATATACTAACGTTAGTATAATAGCAAGATGGAATTTTGCACAAATATACTAACGTTAGTATGTACAATATTTATACTTGCGTTAGTATAGAAAGCGTGGTATAATGGAAAACAAAAACGGAGGTGGAGCAAATGCCCGGAAAATACGAAACACCGCGCGGAAAAGCCGCAACAGACGCGAAGCGAAGATATTATGAAAAAACCTATGATCGACTTTATCCGGCGGTCAAAAAAGGGAAAAAGGAACTTTACATTGCCGCGGCAAAGGCTGCTGGAAAGTCGCTGAATGAATGGATAGAAACAACGCTTGACGCGGCGGCGGGAATTGAGGGAAAAGATCATGAATGAATGCAAAGTGTTCTTTCACCCCGCTTTTGCGGAAGCAGTTAAGGACGTGGCAAAATTAGACGAAGAGCGGACGCGCCTTCAAACAGTCATGGAAAACAATGCGTTCGAGCGGGTACGAAGAATTATTGAAACACAACCATTGAGGACGCGAACCGCGCTTTATTGGTCCATTTACAAAGCTACTTGCGCCGGGCAGGATTTTTCCCGTGTGGATTCGATGAAGGATATAGCGGATATATACACCCAGTTCAACGGGCAAGGCGGTTGAAACGTAAAAAGGCGGCGGGCATTACGCCCGCCGCCTTTGCTTATGGAGGAAATAAAGAATATGAACTATAAGGGGAATCAACATTTGAAGTGGGAAGATCGGCTTTCCCTTGAACGTATGCTAAAGATAAAAACGCCGAAACCGAAAATTGCGGAAGCTTTGGGCGTTTGCCTGAAAACCGTATACAATGAAATTGCGCGGGGAATGTGCGAACAGCTTACAAGCGAACTGGAACCCGTGTCGCGCTATTGCGCGGACGTTGCGGAACGAAAGTATCAAGAGCATTTGCGGGCAAAGGGGCCGGACATAAAGCTGGGGAAAGACTTTGCTTTTGCGGAGTATATCGAAGAACAGATTATTGAAAAGAAGAGGTCCCCCGGCGCGGCTTTGGCGCAAATTGCGATTGACGGAATGGAGTTCGACACCCATATTTGCGAAACGACCCTTTATAACTGGATTTATCGGGGCGACATTTTCTTGAATGTTACGGCGGAACACCTTTTGTATAAGGGGGACCACAGAAAGCCAGAGGACAGGGACAGGCAGAAACGGGCGCGGCCCGCAAAGGGGGACACCATAGAGGAACGCCCACAGGAAGTAGCAGACCGCGAAACTTTCGGGAATTGGGAAATGGATAGCATTATAGGTTGTAAGGGAAGCAAGGCCGCGCTGGTGGTGCTGACAGAGCGGTTGACCCGTTACCCCGTGATTTTTCGCGTTCCCGATCACACGATGGAAAGCATCGTGCGGGGGCTTGACCGTATAGAGCGGAGGATGGGCGCGGGGTTCCGGCAAGTGTTCAGGTCAATAACGGTTGACAACGGAAGCGAATTTCAGGATTGCGCCGGAATGGAGAGGTCAAAGCGGGTGCGGAAGCCCCGCACAAAGATTTATTATTGCCACCCGTATTCTGCATACGAAAGGGGGAGCAATGAGAACATGAACCGCATTATCCGGCGTTTCTTTCCAAAGGGAACAAGCTTTGATGAAGTGACCGCGGCGGAGGTTGCAGAAGTTGAAGAGTGGCTGGCGAACTATCCCCGGCGGATATTGGGCTGGGCAACGCCGCAAATGCTTTTCGAGCGGTACATAACATAGCCCATGAATAATTGAACAGAAAGGGAGCGGAGCCGGAAGCGAAAAAACGCCCGGTTTGGTTTCTTGTTGCCTTTTTGCACAAAAGCGGGGGTTCCAAACGCGCCGGAACCCCCGCTTTTCACAAGTAGGGAAAATTTATTGAACTTTTTTGTAATTTAGTCTTGACATTTGGCCAAGTAAAAAAATTCGTAAGAATTTTCACCTGCCGCCCAATGGGTTCTATCGACGATCCCTTTTAAACGCGTTTGAGCCCCTGAAAATAATGGGTTTCAAGCGCCCGACTCCGCCGCAAATTGTTAGACGCGGCCTTTTCGCTTTCTTTGGCTCGTTTAAAAAGTCGGAAACGCCGTCCTTTTCTTCAGAAGAGGCCACTTTCCGCATGGAAAATCCTTGCTGTACAAGTAGCCTGCGATTTTCTCCTTGAAATTCACCGTTCTGGACAAAAAATTTGTCATCCCCCCTATTTTCAAACAATCCCTAATCTTCATTCATGATTCGACTGGCTCTCTTCCTTTGGCGCTGGCACAATCTTGATTTTCTCTGCCGAAAGCCCTGTCTGCTCCATAACCACCTCCTGCACTACCAGCATGTCGCTGTCTCCCATATCGCCAGAGACCACCACGCTGCACTGGCCGTCCACTATGTAGGCCACGCATTCCTCATAGCCCTTGGCTTTCAGCAGGTTTTCCACATTGGTCTCCTTCAGTATATTCTGGGCCATGGCCGAGGCCTGCTCTACCGCCACTTTTTTTGCGTCGCTGTCCGCGTCCACATCTTCCAGCACGCCGTCCAGCAGTTCCATGGCCTCGTCTCGAGAGTTCTGCCGGTTCATTCTGGCTTCCGCCAAAGAGCTGCCAGTGGCCGGGGCATTGGCTTGGGTAGAGCCCTGTAGGTCATCCGAAACCGTCTCCACATAAGCATTGTTCACCAGCTGCGCGGCCCCCAGCTGGCTGCTGGTGGTCCCCTCTCCTACAGGAAGCTTATTTGTCCCTGTGAACTGCCAGTTTAAATACACCGCGGCCCCCAGCGCCAGTACCAACGAGGCCAGTACCAGCTGTTTTCTACCAAGTTTTTTCATCATGATTAACCCACCTTTATGATTGTTTTTTGTTGTGCTTATCCGCCGCTACTCACCACGCAGACACGGGAAGCCGAAACCCCCAGAGCTGTGCGGGCCGCGTTGATGAGCCTTTCCTGCACCATTGGGTCGGCGGCACTTCTGCTCACGATCACCACCCCTTTAATCTCTGGCTGTATATCCGCCAGCCGCAGCCCGCTTTGCGCCCCCTGGGCGTCTTCCAGAATCACGTGGGTGCTCTCGGTTTCCTCGCCGTTCTGCCGGCTGTCTGCCGCATAGACCCAGCGTCCGCTATTTTTCAGAGTTATCATCACCTCCGGTGCTTCCTCTCCTGTTATGGCCCTTACCACCCGGGTCAGGTCCTCTTCCAGGCGCTTTTGGCAGTCCTCCACAGCCTGTTCCTCTGTGGAGCGCTCTGGCCCGCTATCCGTCTCCTTGGAGAAACCCAGGGTGGATAAATAGATCAGCAGTATCCCCCCCATCCCCAGCAGCACGGCCAGACTGACCAATTTTTTTCCCGCAACAGCGTCTTTTAGACGGTCTATCCATTTTCTAAGCTCCATCCGTTGTTACCTCTATCAAGACATCGGGCCCCAGGGCGTTTTGCAGCAGTGCCCTGGCCCGCTGGGCCTCGCTCTCGAACTGGAACCAAGCCTGCGTCTTTGTTAATACTATGCGGGAATCCCCGTCAATATCTACCTCCACCAGGATTTTTTTCGCCTGCATCCCCGCCGCCCCCAGCAGCCCCTGTAAATATCTTTCGGCCTCTTCCTGTGCGGCGGCTGTGTACTGGCCGTTTACATAGTTCTGAAGCTCCTGGTTTTCCCAATTCCCTTGCAGCTCTCCAAAAGAAGCCTCCCAGCGCAAAGAAAATACCTGAGCCAGTGCGCTGACCAACAGAACCAGTACCACCAGCGCCTGGGTAAAGCCCAGCATCTTATTTTTGGGGCAGAGCTGGGCAATGAGTTCCACCCCTAAAATCACCGCGCAGACAATTCCAGTATGTTCCAGCAGTTCTTCCATGGACACTCCTCCTTCTATCCTCCCGCGAATACCACCGCCGCCGCACTGACTGCGCACACGGCCCACAGGCTGGCTAATATCCCCAGGACCATTTTCACTGTTCCTGCAAAGGCGTTCATCAGTCCACCGGCCTTTCCAACGTCAAAAAGCTCTCCCGCTGCCTGACCCGCCGCACATACCCCTGACCAGAGGACGCACTCTAGAATGGCTGGCAGAAAAATGCACACCGCAGCCAGCACCCCAAAGGCCCCCACCCCTGATTTCACCATGTGCACACTGTTTTGGATGGCCCCCAAAGCGTCCCCTAGAGCTCCACCCACAATGGGCACCCCAGTAGACAGCGCCAGTTTAGCGGCCTTGGCCGTAGCGGCGTCCGCTTGGCTGTTCACTGCCGTTTGCACTGACAGGATTCCTGTAAACAGCGTCACCGCCATGGCCAGCACCCATTTTCCTAGGCTGTATACCCACCCCGCCAGCTTGTTCAGTTTTGCCCCAGACACCGCCGTGGCCACCGACACCCCTAAGTACACCTGCACCAGGGGGAGCAAAAACCCGCAAATAACCACCGGGATGGCTCCCCCGGCGCCCATGGCCAGCAGACTATATCCGCTCCCTGTAATGGGGTTTCCCGAGGCAGCCAATAGGCCCGCATATACCGGTACCGCTGCCGTTAAAAAGCCAGCGGCCGCCTTTGCCACTGCTTGGCACCCGGAAATAATCCCCAGCACCGGCCCTGCCATGACAACCCCGCAGGCCGCTGCCCCAATTAGCTGCACAATGCCCGCCGCCCCCTCCTCATCAAAACATCCGGCCAGCCGGCTAAGCACACAGATCCCCAGCAGCGCGGCCAAAGCCTTTAGGGGGGCGCTAAGCTTGTCCCGCAGCATCCGGGATACCGCTTGGAACGCCTCTGGTAAGTCCAACCCGCCGCCAGCTATTCCCTCTCCGGCTCCAGCCCTTTCCAGCAGGTCTTTTGCCTCTTGATCCAGTTGGCGGTAAACTTCCCCCGCTCCGCTGGCCCGAAGAAGCTCCTCCTGAGAGCATCCCTCATAAGCCAGGGCTCCGAGGGGCAGTGAAAACACGGTGAGCAGAATAAAAACCCCTACCCCCAGGCGCATAATTCTTCGTTTTATTTTCATAGGCTAATAATTTCCCCCAGATACTGGAACAGCTGGGCCAGCACCGGCATGCTGGCTGCCAGCACAGCCACTTTTGTAGCCAGCTCCACCCCATAGGCCAGAGCGGACTCTCCCGCGTCCTTGCACATCCTGGCCGCCAGTTGCCCTGTCACTGTAAGGCCCACCGCCTTTAGCATTACCCCTAAACACTCCCCTTGCAGCTGGCCCGATCCGGTGAGGGACGCAATTTGCTCTGCCAAAGGTCCCGCTTTTTCTAGTACATTGAGAATCATCAGCACCGCCGCGGCGGCAGTCAGCAGCAGGGCATACTCCCGGTTGCTCCGCTTCACCAGGGCTCCAAACACCGAGGCGCACAGCGCGCACACGGCAATGCCCACCAACGCCCCGGCACTCATAGCTGAAAAATAGACTTCACGGCCTGAAACAGGGCGTTGATCTCTTGAATCAGCATCATTAATACTACAATGAGTCCGGCTAAAGTAGTCATCATAGCCTGTTCCTCCCGGCCCGAACGAATAAGCAGCTGATTCAGCACAGCCACTATGATACCAATGGCGGCGATTTTAAAAATCAGATCTACATCCACTGTTTTGTCAACTTCCTTTCCTGCCGGAGCAATCGTCACACAGAACCGCTTCTATATTACCACAATACACACCGCCACTCCCGCAAACAGCCCCAGCGCGGTGTATAACCGGTATTTTTCCCGGTACTCCCCCTGGGCTTGGGCCAGCTGTTCTTCTAGCAGAGCTCCATACAGCTGAAAGTGCTCCTGTTGCCCTTGGACCCCGCTAGCCCCCAACCCCTCCGCAAACTGGTTAAACAAATTCCTGTCCTTTTCGCTGGCTAAAATATCTTGTCCCGCTTGTTTTAAAGCCTCTAGAGGATCTCGGTCAAAGACCGCCTGCCGCCGGGCCTCTTGGCCAAACCGGCTCTCGTCCAGGGCCAACACCTGCCCCAAAGGCCGGGCAGCGTACAAAACCTCGGTCCGGGTTTGCTGTATAAACCGCTTTAGCTCCGCCAGGGCAGATACCCGGCTTTTCAGTTCCCAGGCACGGCCCAGTCCACAGGCCAAACCGCTGGCCATCAGCAATAAAGCGCCTAAAAGCTTCATGATCCCTCTCCGCCTTTCTTAAAAGGCCGCACTCGTTCAATGGAACACAGCTTTCCCGGGTCCCCCCTTCCGCTTAGAGTGACCAATGTGCCAAAGGCGCCGGTCTCCAGCAGCTGGCGGCAAAGAGGGCGACTGTGGGCCCTTTCCCGGTTTCCATGCACTGTGGCAACAAGCCCCACCCCGGCAAACACCGCTCCATGCACCGCGTCTAGGTCCTCTGGGGCTAGCTCGTCGCAGACAATAATCTCTGGGGACAGGGTGCGAATGGCCATATGGAAGGCTTGCGTTTTTGGGCAGCCTAACAGCACGTCCGCGCAAGGCCCCAAATCAAATCCTGCCGAGTCCATCCCGGTCTCTCCAAAGCTCAGCTCCCCACGGTTGTCCAGCACCGCCACCCGCCGGCTGGGGCCAAAGCGCCCCAGGGACATAGACCGTGCCAGATCTCGAAGCAGGGTGGTCTTTCCGCTGGCAGGCTCGCCCACAATCAGCACGCCTTCCAGAGGGTCCACGCCCTCCAAAAAGAGCCTGTCCCCACAGCCTGGGGCGTCCCGAGGAATGCGGAACACCAGGGAGGTTACATCCCGCATTCCCCGCACCTGCCCGTTTTCCACCACCGTCGTACCGCACACCCCTGCCCGGCAGCCGCCGCCCATATCCACATAGCCCTGGCGAATCTCCTCCTCGTGGCTAAACACCGAGTGGCCGCAGATGCCAATAAACAGCTGGCGCATCTCTTCCGGGCTGATCCGCACCAGCCCTGGGACCAGTCCCCGGGCCGTTCCGCCAGACTCTTTGAGAAAAAACACGCCTTCCCGGCCACAAACCGCCACCGGTTGTCCACTTTTAAAGCGAATATCGCTGGCCTGGGCCTTAAGCGACTGGTTTAGGGCCAGCAGCCTTTCCCCATGCAGTGGCAGCCGCGCCGCCACCCGGTCGAAACCTAGCTCCCGCATTTTTGCACCGACCTTTCTTTTCCTGTTGGTTTATGTGTATGGTCCAGCCGGGGAAAATAGAACAAGCCCGCCCCCTCAGTTTTCTGAGAGAGGCGGGCCTGTATGCCTTAGTCGCCAAACATATCCTTTAGCTTACCAAAAAAGCTCTTGCGCTTCTGATAGTTTTTCTCGTCGGTATTGTTGTCCAGCTCGGCCAAAATTTCCTTCTGGCGCTTGTTCAGGTTCTTGGGTACCTCCACCGTCACTTGTACATACTGGTCGCCCCGCATCCGGCTGTGCAGGCTCTGAATGCCCTTGCCCTTCAGCCGAAACACATCCCCAGGCTGAGTTCCCTCGTGGACATGATAGCTCACTTTGCCGTCCAGGGTGGGAACCTCCACATCCGCGCCCAGGGCCGCCTGGGTAAAGGTGATGGGCATGTCGCACCACACGTCGTTGCCCCTGCGCTGGAAGATGGGGTGGGGCCGCACCGAGACGTACACGTGCAGGTCGCCGTTGGGGCCGCCGTTGGTCCCGGCGTTGCCCTTGCCGCTTACATTAAGAATCTGCTCGTCGTCAATGCCCGCTGGTATGGTGACCTCAATGGTTTTCCGGCGGCGCACCCGGCCCTTGCCGTCGCAGGTCTTGCAGGGGGTGTCCACAATCTTCCCCGCCCCCCGGCAGCGGTCGCAGGTCTGGGTGGACTGCACCACCCCAAAGGGCGTGCGCTGGCTCACCCGCACCTGGCCGGTGCCGTGGCAGTGTTCACAGGTTCTGGGGCTGGTGCCCGGGGCCGCGCCGGTGCCGTGGCAGTCGCCGCAGGTCTCGATCTGCTGGTAGTCCACATTTTTCTTGCAGCCCTTCGCGGCCTCTTCAAAGCTGATGGCCACATTGGCCTGCACGTCCCCGCCCTGCCGGGGGGCGTTGGGGTTGGCCCGGCGGGTGCCCCCGCCAAAGCCCCCAAAGAAGCTGTCGAAAATATCGTTGATGTCGAAGCCCGCCCCCTGGAAGGGGTTGCCGCCCCCGGCCCCGCCGCCAAAGTTTGGGTCCACCCCCGCGTGGCCGAACTGGTCGTACCGGCCCCGCTTGCCGCTGTCAGAGAGGACCTCGTAGGCCTCGTTGACCTCCTTGAACTTTGCCTCCGCGTCTTTATCGCCGGGGTTCAGGTCCGGGTGGTACTGCTTGGCAAGCTTGCGGTAGGCTTTTTTGATCTCGTCGTCAGAGGCGGACTTCTGTACGCCCAGCACCTCGTAGTAATCTCTTTTATCTGCCATCAAATCAACTCCCATTATGTGCTTTACAGCACAGATGGGCATTTTCTGTGAAAATGCCCATATTGTTGCTGTGCGCTAGACTGCCTCCGGCGGCTTAGGAAACTTTTTGTAAAAAGTTTCCTAAGAACCTTCAAAAACTTTTACTTCGCCACCCTTGGTGGAAATTTTCACCTTAGTGCTCGATATTTTTGCGTGCTCCCGTTTCTTATTACTCTACGTCTTTAAAGTCGGCGTCGTATACGTTGCCGTCGCCGCCGGGAGCGCCCGCGCCGGGGTCCGTGGGGCCCTGGGGGCCGCCGGAGTTGCCCTGGGGCGCGGCCTGCTGGTACAGCTTTTCACTGACCGCGTACACGGCCTTTTGCAGGTCGTCCATACCGGTCTTAATCTCTTCGACAGTGCCATTTTGCAGCTTATCCCGCAGGGCGGCCACCTTTACGTTGACCTCGTTTTTGTCAGCCTCCTGCAACTTGTCGCCGCTGTCGGAGACCAGCTTTTCAGCAGAGTAGCACAGGTTTTCAGCATTGTTCTTGGTGTCTACCTCTTCCCTACGCTTCTTGTCCTCCTCGGCGAACTGCTCGGCGGCCTTTACGGCCCGGTCGATGTCCTCTTTGCTCATATTGGAGCTGGAGCTAATGGTGATGTGCTGCTCCTTGCCGGTGCCCAGGTCTTTGGCGGAAACGTTTACAATGCCGTTTGCATCAATGTCAAAGGTAACCTCGATCTGAGGGATGCCCCGGGGCGCGGGGGCAATGCCGTCCAGCTTAAACAGGCCCAGCTGCTTGTTGTCCCGGGCAAACTCCCGCTCGCCCTGTAGCACATTGACCTCTACCTGGGTCTGGCCGTCGGCGGCGGTGGAGAAAATCTGGCTCTTCTTAGTAGGAATGGTGGTGTTCCGGTCAATAATCTTGGTCATCACGCCGCCCATGGTCTCTACGCCCAGACTCAGGGGGGTCACGTCCAGCAGCAGCAGCCCCTGGACCTCGCCGCCCAGCACACCGGCCTGAATGGCCGCGCCAATGGCCACGCACTCGTCGGGGTTAATGCCCTTAAAGGGATCTTTACCGATAAAGCCCTTCACCGCCTCCTGCACGGCAGGGATACGGGAGGAGCCGCCCACCAGCAGCACCTTGCTGATCTCATTAATAGAAAGTCCGCTGTCTGACAGAGCCTGGCGCACGGGGCCCATGGTCTTTTCCACCAGGTCGGCGGTGAGTTCGTTGAACTTGGCCCTGGAGAGGGTCATGTCCAGGTGCTTGGGGCCGGAGGCATCGGCGGTGATAAAGGGCAGGTTGATGGCTGCGGTGGTCACGCCGGACAGCTCAATCTTGGCCTTCTCGGCGGCCTCCTTAATGCGCTGCATGGCCATCTTGTCGCCAGAAATATCCACGCCCTGCTCCGTCTTAAAAGTGCTCACAATATGGTCAATGATTCGTTGGTCAAAGTCATCGCCGCCCAGGCGGTTGTTCCCCGCGGTGGCCAGCACCTCCTGCACGCCGTCGCCCATCTCAATAATAGATACGTCAAAGGTGCCGCCGCCCAGGTCGTAGACCATCACCTTCTGGTCGTTGTCTTTGTCCACGCCGTAGGAAAGAGCAGCGGCCGTAGGCTCGTTGATAATACGTTTCACCTCTAGGCCGGCGATCTTGCCCGCATCTTTGGTAGCCTGGCGCTGGGCGTCGGTAAAGTAGGCGGGCACGGTGATTACCGCGCTGGTAACAGTCTCGCCCAGGTAGGCCTCGGCGTCGGCCTTCAGCTTTTGCAAGATCATGGCGCTGATCTCCTGGGGGGTGTAGCTTTTGTCGTCAATACTTACCTTGTGGGCAGTGCCCATCTCCCGCTTGATCGAAGAGACGGTGCGCTCGGGGTTGGTGATAGCCTGGCGCTTGGCCACCTGGCCCACCATGCGTTCGCCGGTCTTACTGAACGCCACCACAGAAGGGGTGGTGCGGGCGCCCTCGGCGTTGGCGATAACTACCGGCTCGCCGCCCTCTATGACCGCCACACAGGAGTTTGTAGTGCCCAAATCGATACCAATCGTTTTTGCCATGATAGATTACCTCTCTTAGCTTTAAAATTAAGATACTGTGTTTATAAAGACAATGATTCTTTAAATCTTTTAGACATTGCGGGAACGTAGATAGTTTTCTTCGTCCTCTCTTGCTTCTATAAAAGCCTGTTCCAAATCAATCTGATAATATTCCGCCAAACGCATCACCTGGGCGATCACGTCGGCCATTTCATTACCCAAGCGTTCCTTAACTTCCTTTTCATCGCCGGTCCAGGCATAATAGTTCTCTTTCAGCATCACCTGCTTGGCCAATTCCCCCACCTGTTTGGCGAGTTCGATCATGGCCCCCTGCGCCTGCCAAGGCTGCCCTTCTATTTTGTAAAACCGCTTGACAATGCCACTATACATTTCCTGCATTTCCGCAAAGCTCAATCCCATGGGGCCCGCCTCCTCTCAGTTGGCCACCTGCACCATAGCGTGGCGGACCACCCGGTCTCCCAGCGTATAGCCCTTTTGCAGCACTGCCGAGATCACGTTCTCTCCCAGGTTCTCGTCCTCCACGTGGGCCACCGCGTTATGCAGGTTGGGGTCAAAGGCCTCTCCTACCTCCCCCACTGGGGTAATGCCCAGCTTCTCAAACACGGCTTCAATCTGCGCCTCGATCATCTCCACGCCCTTGCGCATATCCTCCGCCGAGGCGTTCTCCTGGCCCAGGGCCCGCTCAATATTATCCGCAATGGGAAGAATGGCCTGAACCGTGTCGGAAACGGCGTTATGATAGATGGCGCTTTTTTCGGCGGCGGTGCGTTTGCGAAAGTTGTCATACTCCGCCAGCACCCGCAGGTGCCGCTGTTTATGGTCTTCAAACTCTGCCCGCAGCTTTTCCAGCTCTGCCTCTTGGTCCGAAACCTCCTGGGGCTGCTCCGGTGGAGACTCTATTTCCGGCTGTTGCTTTTCCTTTTCTTCCGGAACTTTCTTGTCTTTCATTATACTAGACTCCTTTCGGAATATTTTTCATCATTCTCTGTGGCCTCCAGTCGTTACTCTTCTCTTGCCAACTGGGTCAGCTGGATACTGATTTCATGGGTCAGGTGGTCCAGCACTGCCGTTAGCCGGGGGTAATCCATCCGCATAGGCCCTACCACGGCAACCGCCCCCGCGTCCTGTCCATCCACCCGGTAACGGGCCACCAGCATGGAAAAACCCTCCAGTTCCGGGCGGCCGCATTCTTTGCCAATTAGCGCAGTCACTCGGCCTGGCTTCTGGCGCAATAAATCCGCCAGCTCCTCCCGGCGCTCCAAAAAGCCGATCATCTGCCGGGCTCCCATCATCCCCAGTTCTGGATATAGGAGTAAATTCATCTGCCCCCCCAGTATGGTCTCTGTGTGGGCTGTATCGTTCGCGGCCTCCAGCAAAGCCCGCAGCGGTGCGCCCACCAGGGCGTACATGCTTCCCAACGAGGCCCCCAGGCTTTGCAAAAAGGCAGGGGTTATCTCACAAACCGCTTTTCCCGCCACATTCTCATTAAGCACCCGAAAGAACACCCGCAAAATCTCATTGGTCAGGTCATAATCACAGTGAAATATCCTGCTCTTCATGGTGCCCGCGGAGCTCATCATCAATAGCATGGCCGTCCGCCGGCTGGTTTGTACCAGCTGTATGGCCTTTACTCGGGCCTGGGACCCGCCCGGAGTAGTCACTGCCGCCGCACACCGGCTAATGCCTGCCGCCGCCTGCACAGCCCGCAGCAGAAGCTGCTCGGGATCATATAGACCCGGGGCCAGCGCCGCGCCAATCTGCCGCGCCTGTGCTGGTTCCAACACCGGGACCACCATCAGCCGGTCCACAAACTCCCGGTACCCTCGTTGAGAAGGCACCCGCCCTGCCGAGGTGTGGGGCTGTTCCAAAAGACCCAGCTCTGTTAAGCTGGCCATTTCGTTGCGTACCGTGGCAGAGGAAACGCCAATCTCTTGTGCAATCGCCTTGCTGCCTATTGGCTCGCCGCTTTTGATGAAGCTGGTAACTACCGAGGCCAAGATCCTGTCCTTCCGCAGGGTCAACTCCATATGCACGGCTCCTTTCCGTGGCTCTTAGTTTAGCACTCTTTTGGGTTGAGTGCTAAACTGTATCTATAATGTACCACGATGGTCAGAAAAAGTCAATACCGCAATTTGTAAATTGTTTGTTAACTGCCGTCCTCCCGGGCGCGAAAAGGCCGCCAGCCAGAAATTCCTCACTGGCGGCGGCCTTTTTCATATAAACTGAACGCTTACTCTTCCGGCCCGGGCGCATCCTCTGTCTGCGCATCATATACGCCCGCCCATAGCTCCGGCGGCATATAGCTAATCTTGTTCTGGTCCTCCTCGGGCATGGCGTTAAACCACTCCAGCCACTCAATAGTCTCCTGGGACAGTTCCGCCTTGTCATAGGCCTGGCCCTGGTAATAGACTACGTCTGTGCCGCAGCCGGAAAGAATCAGCAAAGCGGCTAAGACGAAGATAAACCGTCTTTTCACAGAGAATCCCCTTTTATCAAAGTCTAGAACGCTTCTTTTGAACAGCCGGAAAAGCTCATTTTTTAAAGAACCGCAGGGACTTTAAGGACGCCTGGCCTACAAAGCATACCCGCAGGTCCACCGGGCCCTCTGTGGAGAGGATGTCCCCATAAAGAGGCGCGAAGTCCGTCAAGCTGCCGGTGCCCTGGCCGCACACACTCCCCAGAATTTTCCCTGTGGCGTTGTCCACCAGCATTAGCCGCACATTGCCAGCCGTGGAGGACACCAGAGCCTCCACGCGGTCGCAGCCGGTCAGGTCCACTGCCTGGTACACCGCGTAGCTCTTGTGGTCCTTGGCCTCCAGGTACTCCCGCCAGTCCCGCTTATCTGTCAGGAATTCCACTCCCCGGTAGTCCATCAGATCCAGGGCGTTCAGGGGCTTGCGGCCGTCCTTAGGCAGAACCTTTTCCCCCTCTATCTCAATGGAACCGCCCCAGCGGGTATCTTCCGAGGAGGCGCCTACCATTAGCCCATAGGTCCCAGACTCTACCACATAGCGCTCTTGCGAGGGGTCCCAGAACGCTAGGTCCTCCACCGGGAAGCGCAGCGCCACCTGGGCCTTTTGGCCCTTGGGCACCCGTACCCGGGCGAAGTCCTTCAGCATCTTCCGGGGCCGGGTGTACAGTGAATCCGGCGGCGTTACGTACAGCTGCACCACCTCATCGCCGTCGTACTCGCCCACGTTCTGAATCTCCAGGCTAACTGTGACGGTTTCTCCCTGCCGGTACGTTTTCTTGTCTGTCTTGGCTTCCGTATAGCCAAAGTCTGTATAGCTTAAGCCATAGCCAAAGGGATACAGAGGCTGGCCGTCAAAGTAGAGATAAGTGGTTTTGTTCTTCATGATGTCGTAGTCATCCAGGGCGGGCAGGTCCCGCACCGAGCGGTACCAAGTAGTGGGGGTGCGCCCGGCAGGCACGTTCTCCCCAAACAAAGTGGACGCCGCCACATGGCCCAGGCAGGGCCCCAGGTGGCTGCTGCACAGCACAGCCCCAGCCTGCTTGCGCTCTTTCACAATGGCGAAGGGGTAACCGGTAATCATATAAAGAACGGTGTTCTTGTTTACTTCCCATACCGCGTCCAGCAGGCCGCCCTGGCTGGCGGGCAGGTTGATGTCCGGGCGGTCGTACTCCTCCCGGGCGTTGACCAGCGGATGGTTGCCGGCGCAGACTAGGGCGTAGTCCGCCTGCGCCGCCAGCTTGGCGGCACGCTGGGCCCCAGAAGAAACCACCTCCACCGTAAACTGCACAGCGGTTTCATTGCCCTTGGCCACCACGGCGGCTACCCTGCCATCCTTGTCCACTGCCACATTGCGGCCCTGCCAGGTCTTTAGGCGCAGGATGCCGTCCTCTGTCTCGGCGGTAAACAGCTCCATCACAAACCAGCCAAAGGCCTGGTCCGCCACGCAGTTGATGGCCGGGTCCAGCTCCATCTTCTCGGGTATTTCCGCGCTGCGCTGGTCCTTAAAGCCCTGGCCCTCGGTAGCGTATTTACTGGTTTTCAAGGAGCGCAGGGTCCAGGAGCCGTAGTCCCAGTCATTGCGCTCAAAAACCTCTGCCTGGGCGGCGGTGTCCGCGTCCGCTACCAGAGAGCCGTCCTTCTCCTGGCGCAGGTACTTGCCGGTCTTGACAGACTTTAATACAATATGGTCCAAACCCTCATCAAACAGCACCCGGCTCTCTCCCAGCTTCTGCCGCAGGCCCTCTACCACAGGGGTCTGATGTTCGGCGTAGCCGCAGTACCAGCAGGTGTAGTTCTCGTTAGAAAGGGGCCCCACCACCGCCACGGTGCACTTGCCATCGTCCTTTAGGGGCAGCAGGCCGTTGTTCTCTAAAAGAATCATAGATTCCTCTGCCGCCTTTACCGCCAGGCTCTTATGTTTCTTGCTGGCCAGCAGGGACTGATCCATATGGGCGTAGGGATGGTTTTGGTCAAAGTCTCCCACCATAAAGCGGATGGTGAACATATCCACCAGGGCCTTGTCCATCATGGCCTCGGTGAGATACCCCTTGTCCAGGGCCTCCCGCACCGCGGGGTCCACCATCTCCCGGCTGTCCAGCATCATGTCCGCCCCCACGCCCAGGATGTCGGCAATAGACCGGGCATGATCCGGGTAGGTACGGTGGTCGGCCACGTTCTGGCCAAAGTCGCCGCCATCACTAAGGGCAAAGTCCATGCCCCACTCTTGTTTGCAGATGCGGCTCACGTCCGGGTTGTTCACGCCCTCCACACCGTTAATGCGGTTGTAGGCGGTCATCAAGCCCACGGCCCCGCCCTGACGGACGGCGGGCTCGAAAGCTTTTAGATAATACTCCCTCTTCAGCCGGGGGGTAATGTTTGCATTGGTCGTCTTGCGCTCATTCTCATAGTTATTGGCGTAGAAATGCTTGAGCAAAGGCGCGCATTTAAGGTAATAGGGGTCGTCCCCAGCCAAGCCCTTGGTATAGGCAGCGGTCAGCTTGCCCGTCAGGCAGGGGTCCTCGCCGTAGGCCTCCTCATTACGTCCCCACCGGGGGTCGCGCTCCATATCCACTGTGGGGCCAAACAGAGCCAAAGAGCTGGGCGGGTCCATCTGGCTGCTAACACGGACCTCGTCGCCGGCCATATCTCCCAGCTGCTCCATCAGCGCCGGATCGAACATGGCTGCCATGCCCCAGGGCTGGGGCAAAATGGTGGACTCCCGGCAGTTATTGCGCTGCACCAGGCCCCGGGCAATCTCCACACCAAAGTGGGTGGCGCTAATGCCCAGCCGGGGCACCTCATCCAGGCTGTTGGTAAACATGCCTGTTTTTTCCTCCCGGGTCAGCAGGGCCACCAGCTCCTGCGCACGCTGGCGGGGGGATAGGGACGAATCTTGAAAACGATAAGTATGGCTCATGTTGCTTCTCCTTGTACCTTCAAATTTGTTGGAGTTGAATCCACAGACTGGCAGGAAAAACCTTCTGCCTGACGAAAGTCTACCATAAACCCGTATTATTTGCAACTATTTTTTATGATTTTGCCGAAACTTTTTCTTGCGCCCCCATCAACTTCTCCGAGCCAAAATACCCGCCGGCAAACACTGCCGCCGCAATGGCGGTTTGCAGGAACACCTCTCCAAAGGGCGGCAGGCCCCACCCCGCCGCCGGTGAGGCCGCCCAGGCCCCACATACCGCCCACAACAGTGGAAGGATAACGTGCCTACTGACCGAGATATGCAGGTGGCTGACTTTCATCAGCCGGTGCAGGCTAAGGGCCGCGTTAAAAATGGTGCTGAAAAACAGGATATACACATAGCTTTCCATGCCAAAGAAACGCAGCAGGCACAGTACCAGGACCACCCGGATGAGAGAATCCGCAAAATTGTATTTCATGGAGTTAAATTGCTCATCCAGACCCTTCAAAAGGCTGTCAACTACCACGTCCAGGTAGGTCAGGGGCACCAGCGGGGCCAGCACCCGCAGGTAGGCCCCGGCGCTTTCGCTGCGGTAAAAGGCCCGACCCCAGCTGCCCCCAAAAGCCATAAACAACGCCGCGAAAAACATCCCAAAGGCCAGCGCCGCCTGTACCGCTCTTCCGGAGATATAGGCCACTGCTTTCGGGTGGCTTAGCTCCCGCTCCCGGGCAATTTTTGGGATGAGCAGCGAGGCAAAGGAAGTGAGGAATGACGAGGGAAAATACAGCATGGGCATGGCCATTCCCTGTAATAGGCCGTACTGAGACAGAGCGCTGTTATAGTTGAGCCCGTACCGCTGGAGCTCTCGGGGAATCAGCAGGTTCTCGCCAGTGTTCAGCATACTTTTGGCAGCGGAGCTCAAGGTACAGGGCAGGGCGATATGAGCCAGCCCCCGCAGCACCCCGGGGCTCTTCTCCCGACGGGCGGGGGTGTTCCGGCCCAGGCTCTTTCGATAGGCGCACCAGCTGGTGAGAAACGACGCTGCCTCTCCTAGGGTGGAGGCAGCCATAGCCCCCAGGCAGGCCATTTCGATGCCCTGGGGGGCAAAGCGCCAGAAGATAAATACTGTGGCCGCTATGGTGAGAATCTGCTCCAGGGCGTCGGAAAAAGCGGTATTTACAGACTCATCTACTGCCAAAAAGTATCCCTTCATACAGGTGCACAGGGACATAAAAGGCAGGCCCAGCCCCAAAATGCGCAGACAGGGGGCCGCGGCGGGGTTGCCCAGGAAAAAGGAGGCCGCAAAATCTGCCAAAAAGAAAAGACACAGGGCAATGCACAGGCTGATAGTCAAGCAAAAGGCAAAGCACCTGGCCACCAGCGACCGCACCCTTTGGCGCCGCCGGCCGGCAATGGCCGCGGTAACCATACGGGTCACCGCCAGGCTGATGCCGGAGGTGGAGAGGGTAACCGTCAGCATAAAGATGGAGAAAATCAGCTGGTACAATCCCATGCCCTGGGAGCCGATCTTTTGGGAGAGGTAGGAGCGGTAGCCCATATTGGTGACCCGAAGGAACAGTGAGACCGCTGTAAGCACAGCGCCCTGTAGGAAAAATTTTTTCTTTGTCATGGGACACCCCGTTTCCATTGATGATATTTGACAGAAGAGCGTAAGTGTACTATAATGGATAAAACTTGCGTCAGGCGGCAAGGGCTTATTGGGATGGAGCTTCGGCAGGTCTGGTTGGGACGGCTACGCGGAGTTGAGCACATGTCTTTGACTGCGGGGGTGGACGCTTTCTTAAAAAGCTTTGTGGTTGGTGGGCCGCTGTTTCGGCGGCTTTGCCAGCGAAAAGCGCTGCTTTTGGGGCGGCGCCATTCTTCTGCGCCCTCCTTTGTGGGTGGGCCGGGGCGGCCTTAGGGAACCCACTTTTTCTGGTTCGCGCCGCCAGGGACAAGGTCACGGGGCCCTGCCCCGCACCCCGCCAGGAGAGCAAGCTCCCCTGGACCCCTTTCTTAACTGGCGGCCCGCGGACCGGCCTTCTGGGTTTTTCCGCTATATGCCCGGTCTTTTATCTCTGTAATCTTTTAAAAAAGGAGCCTTTCCGATGAGCGAAAACTGGACTGAAATCAAAATCACTGTCCCCGCACCCCAAGTGGACGCCGCCGGGGATATTGCCAACATGACTGTCCCTCATGGTATCTATATTGAGGACTACTCCAATTTAGAAGAAGAGGCCATGGAAATTGCCCATATTGATCTCATTGATCAGGAACTGCTGAACAAGGACCGCACCCAGGCTATCATCCATATCTATATCAGTCCCGAGGACAACCCCGCCGAGGCCGTCTCCTTCCTGGAAGAACGTTACCGGGTCTGCGGCATTCCCTACCAAATCCACCAGGCCGGCTGCGCCATGGACGACTGGCTGAACAATTGGAAAAAATACTTTAAGCCCATCCCGGTAGGAGAAAAACTGCTCATCCGCCCCATTTGGGAGGAGGATTTCGACCCGCGGGGCCGGGTGGTGCTCAACCTGGAGCCCGGACTGGCCTTTGGCACCGGTACCCACGAGACCACCCGCCTGTGCCTGGAGCTGATGGAGAAATACCTCTCCCCAGGAGAGGATTTTTTGGATGTAGGATGCGGCAGCGGTATTCTCTCTGTAGCAGCGCTGCTGCTGGGGGCTCAGTCGGCTATGGGGGTAGATATTGATCCCTTGGCTGTGAAAACGGCGGCGGAAAATGCCCGGCTTAACGGCGTGGAAGAGAATTTCACGGGCATTTGCGGCAATCTGGCAGAGCAAGTCACTGGCCGGTACCAGGTGGTGGCCGCCAACATTGTAGCGGACGTTGTCATTGAGCTGAGCCGGTCTGTGGCGGAATTTATGGTCCCAGGCGGAGTATTCCTCATCAGCGGAATTATTGACGCCCGAGAGGACGATGTTCTGGCTGCGCTGGCAGGGCGTTTTACGGTCATAGACCGCCAGGAAGAGCGGGGCTGGGTGGCCATGGCCCTAAAATTGGCATGAGCACACAAAACACCTGGCCAGTCTTATAAAAAAGGGGCTTGGAGGGCTGGGGTTAGGGCTTGTTTAAAAAAGCGAAACCACTGTCTTTTTGCCCAGAAGCGTCCCCTTTCCGCGTCAAACATCCTCGCCAATCGGAAGATTGCCTTGCGGTTTTTTCTTGCAATGGACCCCTTCTGGAGAATCATTCTATTTCCTCTATGTTCAAGCAAGCCCTAGGCTTTCTCCTGAACCATTGGCCTGCTATCTACTACGGATATTTTGTGGGGATCCAGCAGTACAACCGCCCCGGCTGGCGACGGTTCCGCGGCGGGAAAACCATCCGCAATCTAAATACAAAAGGAGAATCCCATGGAATTTATTCATTCTGATAGCATTGTGACCCTCTCCAACCCTGGGGTGCGCTCCCGGCAGCTGCTGTGCCCGGACAATTCCCAAGGCCGGCGGGTCACCATCACCGAGGTGCATTTGGAGCCGGACGCCTGCCAGCCCCGGCACACCCACCCGGCCTCGGAACAGATTTGGTACGCGATCCAAGGGACCGGCGTTCTGTTGCTGGCGGGGAACCAGGAGCGGCCCTTTCAGGCCGGAGATGTGGCCCGCTTTGCCGAGGAGGACGTTCACGGCCTGCGCAACGATGGCGCGGAAGAGTTCGTGTATCTCTCCGTCACCGCGCCGCCCATCAATTTTACCTATGCCTATCAAAAGTCGGAGAAAGAGGAAAGCGCATGAAACCCATTGAGACAAAGCGCCTTTGGCTGCGGCCCTGGCGCATGGAGGACTTAGAGGACTTTTACGGCTACTGCAAGGACCCCGTGGTGGGCCCCATGGCCGGCTGGAAACCCCACCAGAGCATGGAAGAGTCTCGGGAAAAGCTGGCCGCCTGGGTGGACCGGGCCGGGGAGATGTTCGCCATTGAGGAGAAAGCCAGCGGCCAGGTGATCGGCTCTTTGGGGCTGGAGGAGGCCGGCCGCCGCCCAGGGGTGCCCGGCTGCAAAAGCCTGGGATATGTGCTGGGCCGGGCCTGGTGGGGCCGGGGCTATATGACCGAGGCCGTGCGCGCCGCCATGGACTACGCCTTCCGGGTGATGAAGCCCCGGCTGCTCACCGTGACCCACTATACCGACAACCCCCGGTCCCAGCGGGTCATTGAGAAGAGCGGCTTTGTGTATGAAGGTACCCTGCGCAGCGGCACGGCGCTGTTCAACGGGGAGGTCAAGGACCTGTGCTGCTACTCGCTGCGGGCTTGGGAGTACTGGGCCATGCGGGCCAAGGAAGCCGGGTTTTCCCTGGTGCTGCCCGAGGAGCTGGAGCGGGAGCCCCTGGAGGAAATGCAAAAAGAATTCGCGGTGGTGGACCAGGACGTGACCCCCTTTGGCCTGGACCCCAAGGACCTAAGCTTTGAGCGCTGGCTGGAGCGCACCGTGGCCTGGCGGCTGGTGGTACCAAAGCCCAGCTATGCCAAGAGCACCCTGTACATCCTTGAGAGCCCCCAGACCGGTCCCGCCGGAGCCCTGGACCTGCGGCACTACCTGACCCCACGGCTGCTAAACGGCGGCGGGAACATTGGCTATGGCATTCGCCCCAGCCTGCGGGGCAGTCACTACGCCCCCTATATGCTGGGCCTGGGCATGGAAAAAGCCCAAGAGAAGGGCCTGGACCAGGCCCTGGTCTGCTGCGATGAGGACAACCCGGCCTCGGCCCGAACCATTGAGGACTGTGGCGGCGCGCTGGAAAACGTGGTGGAGGGGCTGCGCCGCTACTGGATCACTGTATGACCTGTGGCGGGGCCCGTATCCGCAAAAAGAAAAAGCCGGACCCTATGGGGTCTGGCTTTTTTACTCAAAAAGACAAAGGGAAATACAATTGTTAGGCCTACGGTGCAGCTTACTTGTATAAGGAAGTGACAGCGCTTTTAGGCGTTTAGGCAGCCCGTCCACAGGGTGAACAGACGGCTCATTCCTCCTCGTTGGGCCCCGCACTGACAAGGACTGTCACAGCAGTACCGTATTCCAGCGAGTCCCCGGGCTGGTAATCCTTATAACCGATCACATAGCCCAGCTCTACCTCATCGTCAAACTGTTCCTCTTTTACGGGCGAAAAACCACTTTGTGTTAAAGCAGCCTGTAGTTCGGCAAAATTGGCCCCCTTAAAATCTGGAAGCTCCCGCATGGTCATGCCTCTACTGACAGTCACTGTCACCGTGCCGCCCGGCTGCACTGTCTCACCGGCCAAGGGCTCCTGGCTAATAATGCTGCCTTCCGCTACATTGGGGTCAAAGTCCCGCTTGGCCTCTTTCAGTTTAAAGTTGAACTCGCCACTGTTCACCCGGTTCTGCCAGCGCTCAAAGTTCTGGTTTACCATATTCGGCACCTCAACAGGCTCTTCCTCTTGGCTGTTATTAAACAGATTTCCCAGGTCATTAAAAGACATCCCCTGCTCCCCCAGCCAGTGGGACGCAACTACAATTAGAATTCCCAGGGTGATCACTAAGGAGCCAATCAGCCACACCACTGGCGGCAGTCCCCGGCGATGCCTGGGCAAGTCCATAGAGGCCGGAGGTAGACGCCGAATCGCGTCGGTCTCCTCCACCTCGTCCACCAGGGCTGGGGCCGAGGTGAGCTCCGCCCTTAAGCTTTCAAAACTGCCGGTACGGGCCGCCTGTTTGATTTGAAGCGAATTTGCAATGGCCGTTACCGCAAAAGGCGGCATCGTTTTTAAAATGTCCCGGGAGATCATCAGCCGCTGGTCCTCCAGACGCTGGCTGGCCTCGACGGGCAGCTTTCCGGTAAGAGCATACAGCATACACGCGCCTACCGCGTACACATCGCTAACTTCGCCGCAGGTCGCCTTAGCACTGTATTGCTCAATCGCCGCGCAGCCCGGGTACAGGTCAATGTCCAGCACGCCCCCCGCCCTGTGGACCGCGTTAATGTGAAAGCCGGTAATCAGCATATTGCCGTCTCGGGTTACCCGCAGAGAGTCCGGCGAAATGGCCAAATGAGAAATCCCCAGGGAGCTAATCAGCCCCAAAGCAGTAATCACCGGGGTAAACAGGCGGCTGGTCTCGTTCCAGGTTAGCCGCCCGCCGTTATCCGCCACATAGCGGCGCAAAGAGGAGGACGGTATTCCCTGATACACCGTATAAACCGTGCCGTTTTCCTCCAGAATATCTATCACGGACTCTACCACTGTAAGCTCCCTTAGGCGGCTAATGCCCTTAGCCAGGTCCATAAAATCGTTCCTATACTGCTGGAACACCCGGTTATGCTCCCGGCTGGACAACACTGCGCCGTAGTCATCCCGATGGGCAATGGCAGCGGGAAAAAACTCCCGTATTTCCACCGGCTTTTGGGTAGAGGTATCCAGCGCGCAGTATGTAATCCCCTCTCCATTGGCAGACCTGGCACGGCCCAGCACATAATGAGAGGCAAGCTCCGTCTGATATTTCAGCGTCCCCTGGGGCTGAGCCTTGCCGTTGTCCCAGCCGCACACCGGACATACACTGCCATCCTCCACGGGACGGTAGCTGGAAAAGCAATTCATACAGAGCTTACTGAGCATTGTTTTTTACCCCACACAGCACAAATGTTTATCTTAATAGAGGTATTATAGCATATTTCGATTTATTTTGCAAGGCTTGGTTTCAGGTAGAGAGTGTCCAAAGCAGAGATCTTTTTCCTTAACCAATAGAACACAAAAAGCCACTCTGGTTTTTCTTCTCAGAGCGGCTTTTTATCTATTTTTTAGATCCAGTGGCCTCTTTGCGATGACACAGCCTGCTATTTGGACAGTTTGAGCAGCCACATCCACAGCCGCTCTCTCCCCTCTTCCTCTTTATGATCCCCCGCACCACCACAGCGATAAACAGGACCGCGACCACAGCGGCAATGAGCAGAGTGGGCAGGTTAACCGGCGTTTGCAGTAACATAAAAATCCCTCCTTATTTGCCCGCGGCCATGTCCGAACTCACTGCCGCACGGCCGTCATCGTAGCGGTTGCGCCTTGCCAACGGATATTCCACGCCGGGATGCCGGCAAACATTTTGTCTTTTTCCAGATCACGCCAGAGATCATGATAGCGGCTGCACCAACAAAATATGCTAAGATGGCCACCCAGGTACTGCCGCCAAACAACGCTCCCGCGAACAGAGCAATAATAGGCATCTTTGCGCCACAGGATGCAAAGCAGGCCGTCATAATCGTCATGCGGCGGTCCCGCTTGTTCTCTACTATGGTGCGGGAGGCCATCACCCCTGGCACACCACAGCCAGTCCCCACCAGCACGGCGCCTACACCGCCTATTATACCATCATTAATCAGCCCAGACAACCATTTGGCACAGTCAATTTTTTCCAGCCAGCTGTCCACTACCACCGGAATGCTTTCCACCCAAGTACCATAAGCCTGGAGGCTGGGCATACACCAAAAACATTTCCGCTATAAAAACAGACAGAACCAGCACTCGGTTGGTGGCCCCCGGCCAGTCCTGTCGGATACGGAAAGGCTGTGCCGGGTACCTGCGCCTGACCAGTTATTTCGCGGATCAGTCCTGTGTTACCCAGGGCCCCCATTTTCAAAGGCATCCTGCCTCCTCCTTCCACATTGTATTAGTTTTTCCCAGCTCATAAATTATCCCACACTAACCACCAACGTTTGTCCATAGCCTTTTGCAAAAAAATGCCACTTCTCCATAAAAGATGTACGGACAAAAAAGCCTTTGCTTTTTGTCCGTACATCTCTGTGACCAAGTCTATAAGCCGAGTTCTGTCTTAAGCAGTCATCTATCTTGGCCTGCCGTTGCCAGCAGGCTCACGCCACCTCCATGGAACGCGCTGGGCTGCGCTGGCTGCTTGCGCTGCCTGTTCCAATGCCACGGTGTTGCTCCGGATAGGGTTTACAGGGCCGCACAGTCTCCTGTGCGCCGGTGAGCTCTTACCTCGCCTTTCCATCCTTACCAGAGAAGAAAAGCTCCTCTGGCGGTATATCTCTGTTGCACTTTCCCTAGGGTCGCCCCCGGCGGCGGTTAGCCGTTATCCTTGCCCAGTGGAGCTCGGACTTTCCTCAGACGCGCGCTTTCGCCTCGCGCCCGCAACTGCCCGGCTTGCTCACCTTTTTATTGTAAAAGATAAGCGCCCTCTCTGTCAATAGTTTTTTTCTGAAAGCATCCGGTTCTTTTCGTCCCACAGCCGCTGGGACAAATCCACATAGTAGTTATGAGGATTCTCAAACCGGGTTACCTCATCCCAAAGAGAATCCACCTGAGCCGCGCAATAGGCTTTAATGGCGTTCAACGCTCTGGGCGTGTACACACACTCGCCCTTTTTGAAAATCTGCGTTAGCAGGGGCACCGCGTGGAAGTTTTCCACTGTTTTGCGCTTCCAGGTATGGTTGGGGTCAAAGATCACATAGGGCTTCTCTTCGTCTATGGCCTCCTCGTGCAGGGTCACCACATCAGCAATCGCCTTGTCGGTTTCCCGGTCAAACAGCCGCCATACGCCTTTGAAGCAGGGGGTAGTAATCTTCGCCACATTTTCACTAATCTTAATTTTGGGGGTCACCGTACCGTCCGGATTTTCCACACCCACCAGCTTATATACGCCACCAAATACTGGCTCTGAGGAAGAAGTAATTAACCGCTCACCCACACCGAAAGAGTCCACCTTAGCCCCCTGGGCCAGCATGTCCCGAATAATATATTCGTCTAGGGAGTTAGAGGCGCAAATGGGGCAGTCCTCAAACCCAGCGTCATCCAGCATTTTACGGGCTTTGCGAGAAAGATAGGTAATGTCGCCGCTGTCAATGCGGATACCGCCCGGCCGAAACCCCTTGGGTACCAGCACTTCGTTAAACACCTTAATGGCGTTGGGGATACCAGACTTCAGTACATTATAGGTATCCACCAGCAGCACGCAGTTGCCGGGGTATGCCTCAGCATAGGCTTTAAAGGCCTCGTATTCGGTGTCGAACAGCTGTACCCAGCTGTGGGCCATAGTACCCAATGCCGGAACGCCAAAGAGCTGGTCGCTCACTGTACAGGCCGTGCCCGCGCATCCGCCAATGTAAGCCGCCCGAGCCCCATACACCGCACCGTCAAAACCCTGGGCCCGGCGAGAACCAAATTCCATCACCGCGCGCCCTTGGGCCGCCCGGACAATGCGGTTGGCCTTGGTAGCAATCAAGCTCTGGTGGTTGACGCACAGCAGTACCATGGTTTCGATAAACTGTGCCTGAATAGCTGGCCCACGCACTGTAACAATCGGTTCACCGGGAAAAATGGGCGTGCCCTCTGGCATAGCCCACACATCGCATTCAAACTTAAAATTCTCCAGATACTCTAAAAATTCTTTGCGAAAGATATGCCGGGACTCCAGGTACGCCACGTCCTCCTGGGTAAAATGCAGTCCCTTCATATAATCCACCAGCTGCTCCACCCCGGCCATAATGGCAAAACCGCCGTTATCGGGAACCTTACGGAAAAACATATCAAAATAACAAACTGTATCTTTAAAACCGCCTAAAAAGTAACCGTTGGCCATAGTCAACTCATAAAAATCTGTCAACATCGTCAGCTCACGCGCTGAAAAACACCTGCTCATATCACTTCATCCTCTCTTCCGGCAAGAGGTGCCTCGCTCCTCCCGCATATTTTTTACCCGAATATCCCCTATGTTTTTAGAGTTTCCCTTCTAAGTTATGTTGGGTACATGATCCTATTAAAATGAAATCCGATTGGAGAAAGCCGGTGCTTTTGCAACGCAAAAGCGCAGCGTTTTAGGCTTCAAGACTTCTCCGTGTGTTCGTCAGAACACATTATACCACATTTACCCAAAAAGTACAGAGCAATTTTCGTTTTGAGAAAAATGGAGATTTTTTTTACGCAAAAGGGTTGATTTTTAATAATTCTTGCACTATAATACTGAGTTAAAGGAGATATATTTCTGTGGTGTAAAATATCATAGTAAGGGGGTTCGGTGAAAATGCGGCTTCGCGGTCAGCCTTTGGGGTGCAAGAACCTCATTGGTTCCAGGGTAGAAATTGCCAGGAAAAGCCAAGGTATGAAGCAAAAAGAGCTTCTGGCCCAACTACAGGTGCGCGGAGTAGACCTAAACGCCTCCGGCCTGTCCAAGCTGGAGGGACAAATTCGCTTTGTCACCGACATAGAATTACTTGCTCTAGCAGATATTTTGAATGTCTCCGTTATGTGGCTCCTCACTGGTGAAGAGCCTGTAAAAAAAGAACCATAACTATTGAGTACCGCTTGATTTTGAAAAGAATCATGCGGTATTTTTGCATATTCCACCACAGCTCTTCCAAAATAAGACCTGTACAAATATCCCTTGGGAGGGCCTATTATGCTGAAAAAGGACGAGTTAAAGCGTCTGGCGCCTTTGGCTCTATTTTTCTCTCTATACACCCTAGCATTCATTGTTTGGGCCGGTACATTTTGGTACACCCTGCCCTTTCTGCTGGGCCTACTGATTGCCGCCGCCTTACAACCCCCTATCCGTTTTGCAAAAAGGCGCCTGGGCTGGAGCCACGGCTTGGCCTGCGGCATCATCACCTTTCTAGCCTTAGCCCTGCTCTTTGTGGGGCTGGCATTTTTAGCCTCCTTCGCGGTCCGCGAGATCACCGGGTTCTTGGTTAAGGCCGCCCAGGGCGGCTTTCCAGAATTTTCTCCAGTGGTGCAGCGGATCTTTGCGCAAATAAAAACTTTCTTTCAAAACCTAAATACAGATTTTTTCCAGCGCAACCAGCAAGAACTGATGGATCTGCTGAAAAACAGTATGGACCTAGCCACCGCTCTGCTCTCTGGGCTATTGGGGCTACTCACTTCTCTGCCGGCCCTGGTTACCCTGGTGCTCACAGCTTCGCTTTCCGCCTTCTTCATTGCCCGGGATTTTATTCCTCTACAGCGCTGGGCCAAAGGTCTGCTGACCACAGGTTCTGTGCGGCAGCTAAAGCTGGCCGCGAAAAGCTCCGCCGGTACAGGCCGACGTACCATGTTATCCTATGCGCTGATTTACTTTATTAGCTTTTGTGAAGCCTTTGTCATTCTTTCGGTGTTGAATGCTCCTTACCCGCTCATCACCGCGTTAGCCGCTTGTATCGCCGATGTACTGCCTGTGCTGGGGCCTGGCATCGTATTTGCCCCTGTGGCCATTTACCAACTATTCACCGGCGCCTACGGCCGCTCGGCGGGCATTCTGGTGGGATGGCTGGTCATGACCTGTATCCGCCAGGTAATCGAGCCCCGGCTGGTCTCCTCCTCTACCAAAATACATCCATTGGTCATGGTGGCCGCCCTGTATTTTTCTCTGGTGGCCGGCAGCCTGTGGGTACTGGTCTATGTGGTGGGTTTTTTTATGCTTTACTCCGTGTTCCGTGATACTGGCCTGCTGCCTCCTCTTGTACACCCCACAAACCCCTAGAGTCTGTTTGAAAACTCCGAAACAGGGTCTGTCTTGCCCAGAAATGGTGGCTTCAGCGTCAAAAATCCTGGAAAAGGCGCCAGCATTTCTCCCATTTTAAAACAGACTCTAAACAGCCACCAAAAAGAGAAAGGACCCTCCTGCCAGCACGGGTAAATACCAAAAGGGGGCATACTGGCCCCCTTCTTCGCAGGAAGTCCTTCTCATTTTGTCTAAACCGCCGCAATCCTATGGGCTTATTATTATATAGGATCATGCATGCGCGGTTTTTGTTATCCCATCACCTTGACCATCACCGCTTTCTGGGCGTGCAGGCGGTTTTCGGCCTCTTCAAATATATACTGAGCGTTGGCCTCAAAGACCTCTTCGCTAATCTCTTCTCCCCGGTGGGCAGGCAGGCAATGCTGTACCATGGCGTCCGGTTTGGCCTGGGCCATTAGGGTGGCGTCTACGCAGTAGCCTTTAAAAGCAGCCTCCCGCTTGGCCCGCTCTTCCTCCTGGCCCATGGAAGTCCACACGTCGGTAATCACCACATCCGCGTCCTTAGCAGCCTCCATTGGGGAATCGGTGAGGGTAAAGCGGTCATATTGGGCGGCAAACTCTAAAATTTCCTGGGGCGGGCGGTAGCCCTCCGGACAGGCCACAGAAACCGCCATGCCTACTTTCAGACCGCCCACAATCAGGGAGTTCATCATATTGTTTCCATCGCCGATAAAGCACATTTTTAGCCCCTCCAAGGAGCCCTTGAATTCCCGAATGGTCATTAGGTCCGCCAGCACCTGGCAGGGGTGGCAGAAGTCGGTGAGTCCGTTGATCACCGGCACACTTCCGTACTTTGCAAGGTCCTCCACCTCGTCCTGGCCAAAGGTACGGATCATAATTCCGTCTACATAGCGGGAGAGCACCCGGGCGGTATCCTGCACCGGCTCGCCCCGGCCAATCTGGGAGCCCTCTGAGGCCAGCACCACGGCGTAGCCCCCCAGCTGATTAATACCCACCTCAAAAGAAACCCGGGTGCGGGTAGAGGATTTCTCGAAGATCATGCCCAGGCACTTGCCCTTAAGCAAGTGGTGTTCAATGCCGTGTTTGGTCTCATATTTCAGTTGGTCTGCCAGATTCAGTACCTCAATAATCTCCTCGCCGGTCATATCCAGCAGCTTTAGTAAATGCTTCATGCTACACTCTCCTATTCTTGAATGACCCGGGCGAAAATCTCCAGCCCCTGGTCGATATCCTCTTTTGTAATGGTCAGCGGCGGCAAAAAGCGCACCAGGTCCTTGGCGGTGAGCACCAAAAGGCCCTCTTGGGCGCAGCGCGTCAAAACCTCATGGGCGTCGCCGCTTTTCAGCTTGATGCCCAGCATCAGCCCTTTACCGCGGACAAAGTCTACCTGGGGCAGGGCAGCCAGCTTTTCCCGGAAATACTGGCCCTTCTCCTCTACTTCCTTTAGAAAAGCTGGGTTTGCCACCCGCCGCACCACTTCTCTGGCCCCGGCGCAGACCACCGGGTTTCCGCCAAAGGTAGAGCCCTGCTGGCCGGGCTTTAGCAGGTCCCGCAGTTTCTCCCCCACCAGGCAGGCCCCAATGGGCAGCCCCCCGGCCAGGCCTTTGGCCGAGGTGGCCACGTCCGGCACAATGCCAAAGCCCTGGTAGCTGTAAAAGCTGCCGGTACGCCCCACACCGGTTTGTACCTCGTCCATCATCAGCAGCACGTCCCGCTGGTCGCACAGCTGCCGCAGGCCCTGGACGAACTCCGGCTCCATGGGCACCACGCCGCCCTCGCCCTGAACGGTCTCCATCAGCACCGCGCACACCGAGCCGTCCAGCAGTTGGTCCACTGCCCTCAAGTCGCCGCCCTGAGCGTAGAGGAAGCCTTCTGTAATGGGCAGAAAGTCCTTATGAAAAGCCTCCTGCCCGGTAGCCGCCAGGGTGGTCAGGGTGCGGCCATGGAAAGAGTTCACCAGGGTAACAATCTTATTTGCGCCCTGCTTTTCTCCATACTTTCGGGCAATTTTGATGGCGCACTCGTTGGCCTCGGCCCCGGAATTGCAGAAAAACGCCTGGGCCATTCCCGCCGCCGCGCATAGCTCCTGGGCCAAAGCCGTGTTCTGGGGCGAATAATAATAATTGCACAGGTGTTGCAGGGTCCCAGCCTGTTCTGCCACAGCGCCCGCCCACTGGGGGTCGCTGTAGCCAAGACTGTTCACACCAATGCCTGAAGTGAAGTCAATGTATTCCTTGCCCTCCACATCCCAGGCCCGGGCATTTTTGCCCTTCACCAGGGCCGCGTCCACCCGGCCGTAGGTGTGCATAATATAGGCTTGATCTTGGTCTTTTATCTCTTGAAAGGTCATAAAACCGCTCCTTTTCTTCCTTCCATAGGAAGTCAACGTCTGCTCCGGCCACTCTTTGCGCCGTCCTGCCGCATTGAGCGGCAAAGCAGGTTCTATAAACGCCGCAGGTTGTCGATACGCTCCGGGTTTTCCGCCGCCGCCCATTCCTTCAGCTTGCCGCAGGGGAACTGGGGGCATTTGCCGCAATGCTCCTGCTCTTTTTCCGCATTGCAGGCGTACAGCTCACAGGCCCCCCAGAACACCTGGCCCTGAATGGCTTTGCACCCAGCGCAGTTTTGCTCTTCTCTAAATTTGCAGGCACCGCAGTCTATGCCGCAGACACTGCAATTTGCCATTCTTTCTCTCCTTAATAAAACATGGTGCCTATGCCTTCGTCGGTAAACAGCTCCACTAAAATGGAGTGGGCGATGCGCCCGTCGATGATATGGGCCCGGCCCACGCCCCTGCGCACCGCGTCCACGCAGCAGTCGATTTTGGGAATCATGCCGCCTTTGATGATCCCTTCTTTTTTCAGGCGGCGCACGTCGCTGACATTAACCACTGGGATAATGCTGGCCTCATCCTCCTTGTCCCGCAGCAGGCCCCGGACATCGGTCATCAAAATCAGTTTCATGGCCCCCAGCTCGGCGGCAATACGGGCGGCGGCGATGTCCGCGTTGATGTTGTACACCTCACCATGGTAGCCGGCGGCCACTGTGGAGACAATGGGCACGTACCCGTTCCTGGCGGCGTCCCGGATAATATCCGCGTTCACCTCCCGGATCTCTCCCACAAAGCCCAGGTCCTCCTCCAGCCGGTCGGCCTTGAGCAGCGAGCCGTCCAGGCCGCACAGGCCGATGGCCTTGCCCCCGGCGTTTTCCAAAAGCTGCACCAGGTCCTTATTTACCTTGCCGGCCAGCACCTGCTGTACGATATCCATGGTCTCCTGGTCTGTGTAGCGCAGGCCCCCCACAAATTTGCTCTCTTTGCCAATTTTGTCCAGCATGGCGTTGATCTCCGGCCCGCCGCCGTGGACCAGCACCACGTTGATGCCCACTAGCTGCATTAGCACAATGTCGCTCATCACGGCGCTTTTCAGCCCGTCGTCCAGCATGGCGTTGCCGCCGTATTTTACCACCACGGTGGCTCCGGCATATTTTTTGATATACGGCAGGGCCTGTACCAGGATATTGGCCCGCTCACTATTGGATATTTGCATATCTGTCCACCTTTTCTTGATTCATTCCATCCAAGCCATTACCAGTGCGGCCACAACTACAGCGTAAAGGGCCATCACTACCAAGTTGGCGGCCACTCCCCCCAAGAGCAGCCTGCGCCACAGCTTCGCCGTTTTCCGCCGGGTGACAAAATGACAGGCTATTCCCAGCAGCAGAAAGACCGCCGTGACGATTACAAAAGCGGGCTCTAGAAAAACCAGGCCCATAGCGACGATAAGCAGGACTACAAATGTCGCGAAATTCCCATACAGCAACACGGCCATCACCGCTGCCGGCAAGTCCCATATGCTTTGAATAATCGTTCTTTTGCTCATGGCTGCTCCTTTCATTCAAGCCGCTTTCTATATCTAGGGCTTGTTTAAAAAATCGGAAATACCGTCTCTATGCCCCATACGGGCGGATTTCTGTGTCAAAAGTTCTCGAAACACAAAAGTATTCCTTGCGGTCTTCTCCTTACAGCCACCTCGTCTTAAGCAAAAATCCGGCACTTTCTCTATTTTCAAACAAGGCCTAGAGTCTGTTTGAAAAAGCCGAAACACGGTCTGTTTTGCCCAGAAACGGCGGCTTCGGCGTCAAAAATCCTGGAAAGGCGCCAGCATTTCTTGCGGTTATTTCCTGGAACCCACTTATTTCTGAGCATAAATAAATCCAGCATTTCTCCCATTTTAAAACAGACTCTAGGCCATCGGCTGCGAAAAAACATAGGAAGGAAGCCGAAGCCCCCATATTTACCGCGGCGCCGCCCAGCAGCCACAGTTTCTCAGCCCGGCGCCGGCTTATCAGATCGACCAAAACACGCCCAGCGGGAAGAGAATGCCAGTTAAGGCAACCAATGACAGTAAGAAAGCACTGGTAAAAAGGGCGAGCACCGCAGTGATTGCGACTATATACAGCAGCGCGGCCATGATAATCACCACCGAGTCCCAGCCGCTAGGGCTTCTCCTCTCAGGTCCGATAGTCCGCGTTAATCTTCACATATTCATAGGTCAGGTCACAGCCATAGGCTTCGGCGCACACATCCCCCGCGTGCAGGTCGATAACGGAGACAATCTCCTCTTCCTTCAGCACCTCCAGGGCCAGCTCTTCCGAGAACTCCGCGCCCATGCCATCCTTCACCACCTGCACACTGCCCTTCGCGGACTGAAAGAGAATGTCAATCTTCTCCACCTCCACCTGGGCCCCAGAGTAGCCCACCGCGCACATAGCCCGGCCTCCGGCGTTGGCGTCCGCGCCGAACATGGCCGCCTTGAACAGGTTGGAGCTGGACACGCTGCGGGCCACGGTGCGGGCGGTTTGCAGGTCCTTGGCGTTCTGCACCCGGCAGGTCACCAGCTTGCTGGCCCCCTCGCCGTCCCGGGCCATCATCTTGGCCAGACTGCGGCCCACGGCCTCCAGCGCGGCCACAAAGGCGTCGTAGTCCTCCCCTTCGGCGGTTATTTCCGGGTTGCCGGCGGCTCCATTGGCCAGCACCAGGAAGGTGTCGTTGGTAGAGGTGTCCCCGTCCACGCTGATCATATTAAAGGTGGCGTCCGCCGCAGCCTTCACCGCCTTTTGCAGCAGCTCCGGGGCAATAGCGCAATCGCTGGTGACAAAACACAGCATGGTGGCCATATTAGGGTGGATCATTCCGCTGCCCTTGGAAATACCGCCAATCTTCGCCTCCTTGCCCCCCACGATGAACCGTACCGCCGCCTCCTTGGCAAAGGTGTCGGTAGTCATAATGGCCGTGGCCGCCGCGTGGGAGCCCTGTGGGCTCAGGGCGTCCTTCAGGGCCTGGGCCGCGTTCTCAATGGGTTCAATGGGAACGCAGGGGCCAATCACCCCGGTAGAGGCCACCGCCACGTCTGTGGGGGCGATGTCCAGCACCCGGGCGGCGATGCCGCACATAGCCCGGGCCTTTTCTATGCCGTCGGGGGCACAGGTATTGGCAATGCCGGAGTTGCAGATTACCGCCCGTGCCCTGCCATCGGCAATATTTTCCTTGGTCACGGTAATGGGGGCGCCCTTTACCAGGTTTTGGGTGTATACCGCCGCCGCCGCGCAGTCGCGGTCGCTGAAAATCAGGGCCAGGTCCGGCTTGGTCTTGTTTTTGCGGATACCGCAGTGCAGCCCGCTGGCGGAAAAGCCCTCCGCGGCGGTCACGCCGCCTTCTATAAATTCCATGATAAATTCTCCTCGCTCCATAGCGTTAGATTTCTTTTTTATGCCTGTTATCCATCCCCTAAAACGCCGGGGGAACCAGCCGAAGGCCCGTCGTCTCTTCCAGGCCGAAAGCCAGGTTCATGTTCTGCACCGCCTGTCCTGCCGCGCCCTTGACCATATTGTCAATGGCCGAGATACCGATAAAGGTGCCGGTGCGGGGGTCTGTGAACAAGGACACATCACAGAAATTGGTGTAGCGCACATTTTTCACATTGGCCACCTGGCCCTCTGGCAGCAGACGGATAAAGGACTCGTCCCGGTACTGGTCCTCATAGGCCTCTCGCAGCTGCCGAGGGGTGGCTCCAGGCTTCAGCCTGGCATAGCAGGTGGCTAGAATGCCCCGGTTGATGGGCAGCAGGTGGGGTACAAAGGTCAGCTTCACATCCTGGCCGGTAAGTTTGGCCACAGTCTGCTCGATCTCCGGGGTGTGCCGGTGGGCGGCCACCTTGTAAGCGGTAAAGCTCTCGTTAAGTTCTGGGTAATGGTTGGACTGGGTAGGCTTTCGGCCCGCGCCGGTGACCCCGGACTTACAGTCCGCGATAATGCCCTGGGCCTCAATCAGGCCCGCTTTCAGCGCCGGGGCCAGGGCCAGGGGCACCGCCGTGGTGTAGCAGCCTGGGTTGGCGATCAGCCGCTTGCCCTTCATGTTCTCCCGAAACAGCTCCGGCAGGCCGTACACCGCCTGGGCGTGCAAGCTCTTGTCCGTGTAAGAGCCGCCGTACCACTCTTGGTAGGCCTCCTCGTTCTCTAAGCGGAAGTCCGCGCCCATGTCAATAAAGACCTTGCCCTTTTCCATACACTCTGCCGCCAGATCTTGAGAGAGTCCATGGGGCAGCGCCGCAAAGACCACGTCGCTCTTCTCTACCACCTGCTCCTGCTCCCCGCAGACCATATCGCAGATCTGATAATAGGCCGGGTATACTTGGCTAAGAGCCATGCCCTGAAAGCTGACCGAGCTGACCGCCGCCAGCTGGGCCTGGGGGTGGCCCAGAATCAGCCGGCAGATCTCCGCCCCGGCATAGCCGGTAGCCCCCACAACCCCTACTTTTATCTTCTCCATCCCTAATATTCCTTTCTCTCCAGCAGCTTTTGTACCAGCGCGGCCTGAGCCCGCACATTTTCTGGGGCGGGCCCGCCCGGCACTTTGCGATCCCGGACGCACTTTTCTAAAGAAATTGCCTGATAAACTTCCTGGTCAAAGCGTTCGCACACCTTCTGGTATTCCTCCAGGGGCAGGGTCTCCAGGGTCAGACCACGGTCAATGCACAAAGCGACCAGCTCCCCGGTAATTTTATAGGCGTCCCGGAAAGGCAGCCCCTTCTCGGCCACCAGATAGTCGGCGCAGTCTGTAGCGTTGATAAAGCCTCCCGCCGCCGCCGCCCGCATATTGTCCCCCAGCACGGTCATGGTCTCCAGCATGGGAGTCAGTGGGGTTAAACAGAGCTTGAGGGTATCCACCGCGTCGAATACCGCCTCTTTGTCCTCCTGCATGTCCTTGTTATAGGCCAGGGGCAAACCCTTCATCATGGTCAGCAGGCCCATCAAGTCGCCAAACACCCGGCCAGATTTCCCTCGGATCAGCTCCGCCAGGTCCGGGTTTTTCTTCTGGGGCATAATGCTGGACCCCGTGCAGTAGGCATCGTCCAGTTCAATAAATTTAAATTCCCAGGAACACCACAGCACCAGCTCCTCGCACAGGCGCGAGAGGTGCACCATGGTCATGGACGCGGCAAACGCAATCTCCGCGCAAAAATCCCGGTCAGAGACCCCGTCCAGGCTATTCCGGCTTACCAGAGAAAATCCCAGCAGCTGGGCGGTGCGCTCCCGGTCCAGGGGATAGGTGGTGCCCGCCAGGGCCCCGCTGCCCAGGGGACACACATCCATGCGCTTCATAGCGTCCTGGAACCGAGACAGGTCCCGCAGGTACATCTCGGCATAGGCCATCAGGTGGTGGCCAAAGGTCACGGGCTGGGCGCGCTGCATATGGGTATAGCCGGGCATTACAATCTCGCTGTAGCACTCCGCTTTTTGACAGAGCATCCGCACTAGCCCTTCCAGCTGGCCCATCAGGCCGGCGCAGTCCTCCCGCAGGGTCAGGCGAATGTCCAAGGCCACCTGGTCGTTGCGGCTGCGGCCGGTATGCAGGCGCTTGCCCGCGTCCCCCAGCCGGGCGGTAAGCTCCGCCTCCACAAAAGTGTGGATGTCCTCGGCGTCCGGGTCAATGGCCAGGGCGCCGCTCTCAACATCGTCCCGAATCTTTCCCAGTTCCACACAGATCTTCATGCTCTCGCTCTCGTCAATAATGCCCTGCTTCCCCAGCATGGTGGCGTGGGCAATGCTGCCTTCTATGTCCTGCCGGAGCATCCGGCTATCAAAGGCAATGCTGGAATTAAAGTCGTTGGTCTTGGGGTCAGCCTCTTTCTTAAAACGGCCCTTCCACAGCTTCATACCCTGTCCTCTCCCATCAAAAAATCAAGCTCCCGGCTCTTTGGCCGGCCTATGAAATTCAGGAATGCCTCTCGGTAGTCTTGCAGATGGTCTGTTAGCGAGGGGGCAAAGGCCCCTTCCCTGGCCATTTGTACAAACTCCGCAAAGCTCGCCCACCGCGCCCCACAGGTCTCCCCCTTTTGAAAGCGCACCTGGTCCAGCTCCACTTCCATGCGCACGCCATAGTCCCGCCCCAGATAGGGCCAGAAACAAGAACTTCCCAAAAGGGTGATCTGTTCCTCTGTAACGGCCAAGCCGGTCTCCTCATGCAGCTCACGCACCACCGCATGAACCGGGGGCTCCCCCGCCCGCACATGGCCCGCGGGGTTCTCCCATTTTCCTGGGGCATATTTCTTTTTCAGGCTGCGGCGGGTCAGGAAAATCCTGCCGCTTTTGTCCACGATCCAGATTCCCACCGCCATTCGGTATTCTTCCGGGCCCAGGGGGGCGTCCTTGTCCCGGACAGCGCCGGTGGGGACGCCGTTTTTGTCATAAATATCGATTTGTTCCATGATAAATCCTTTTACAGCACTTTTTCAAACTCACAGCGGTAGAGCGAAAAACCCAGTTTCTTATGCATTGCCAAAGAGGCCGCGTTCTTAAAACCCGTTCCAGCCCGAAGCACCGCCGCCCCCTGCTCCTTGGCCCAAGCCCCGGCATAAGCGTACAGCTCTCTGGCCAGTCCGATCCGGCGCAGTTCCGGCTCAATGTAGATCTCCCGGACCTCTCCAAAAGCGAATCCGGACTCGCAGTCCTTCTCAAATACCGCCCAAAAGTAGCCGGCGCGCCGTCCGTCCTCCAACTCCAGTCTCTCGGCCAAAGCCCGCCCGTCCTGAACCGTTGTCTGTAGGGCCCAGTAGAAGCCTTGCACCTGGCTCTTCAGGCTAAACCATTGCCCGCGATAGTCCTCATAGCTCTTTTCTCTCATCCATGGGGTTTCACACGCATAGTTGACCCGGCAGTGGCATTCCAGCACGTACTCCCGATCTTTTTCAAAGTCGATCTTCCTGTGAATCAACCTACCGCTACTTATCATACGTCAAGCCCTTTTTGGCTTGGACTTTGATGGGCAGTCCGAACAGGTTGATGAACCCGGCGCTGTCCGCCTGGTTGTACACCTGGTCCTCGTCAAAGGTGGCGATGTCCTCGTCGTACAGGGAATAGGGCGAAGTCACCCCAGCGTCGATAATATTGCCCTTATACAGCTTTAGCTTTACGTCGCCGGTCACGGTTTCTTGGGTGGAGTCCACAAAGGCGGACAGAGCCTGGCGCAGGGGGGTGTACCACTGGCCGTTATACACCAGGTCCGCGAATTTTAGGGCCACCTGCTGCTTGTAGTGATAGGTTTCCTTATCCAGGCAGAGCTCTTCCAGCTTATTGTGGGCATGGTAGAGAATGGTACCGCCGGGGGTCTCATACACACCCCGGGACTTCATGCCCACCAGGCGGTTCTCAATAATGTCCGCCAAACCGATGCCGTTCTTGCCCCCCAACTCGTTGAGCTTGGCCACCATATCTGTGCCAGAAAGCGTCTCTCCGTTCAGGCTGGTAGCTACGCCCTTCTCAAAGTGCAGGGTGATGTAGGTGGGCTCGTCCGGGGCCTGCTGGGGAGAGACACCCAGCTCCAAAAAGCCCGGTTTCTCATACTGGGGCTCGTTGGCGGGGTCCTCCAGGTCCAAGCCCTCGTGGGACAGGTGCCACAGGTTCTTATCTTTGGAATAATTGGTCTCCCGGTTAATCTTTAGAGGCACCTGGTGGGCCTCGGCGTAGTCGATCTCCTCTTCCCGGCTCTTGATGTCCCAAATACGCCAGGGAGCAATAATGGTCATGTCCGGCGCGTAGGCCTTGATGGCCAGCTCAAAGCGTACCTGGTCGTTTCCCTTGCCGGTGCAGCCGTGGCAGATGGCGTCGGCGCCCTCTTTCTTGGCAATCTCCACAATGCCCTTGGCAATAATGGGCCGGGCAAAGGAGGTGCCCAGCAGGTACTTGTTTTCGTACACAGCCCCAGCCTTTACCGTGGGGTATACATACTCCTGTACAAACTCCTCTTTCAGGTCCAGCACGTACAGCTTGCTGGCCCCGGTCTTTTTGGCCTTCTCCTCCAGGCCGTCCAGCTCGGTGCCCTGGCCCACGTCCCCGGAGACCGCGATGACCTCGCAGTTATTGTAGTTTTCCTTCAGCCAGGGGATGATGATGGAGGTATCCAATCCGCCAGAGTAAGCCAGTACAACTTTTTTGATTTCTTTTGCCATGATTCAGCACAACCCTTTCTTTATCAATGATTTCCGCTTCATTTTCTTGCTCTTATTATAGCGCAAAGTTTGGAAAAAGCAAGAGAGAAAATGCATATTTATTCATTTTATTCAAATAGCTATGCATTTCCTCCCCCAGCCCCAAGAATTTCAGGAAACTTGTTGTTTAAGAAATGCCTATATGTGGGAATACCAGCCGACTGCTCATACTCCCGCTTGATGGTGGCGTCGATCCAACTTAGCATACCCTCCGGCATTTCCTTATAGCGGCGCACCAGCAGCAGGCCTTCCTTTTCCGCCCGCAGAATGGCCTCATAAGCGTCGGGCACAAACTCGCAGCCGGAAACCGGCACCGGCTGGCTGGTGACCACCGCGCCCGGGATATCCTCCTGCTCCGCCCCGCCGGGGACCTGGTCCGCCCGGTAAATATAGCCGGAAACGCCCCTATAAGTGTCCTCCAAGGCGTTTGGATAGTATTCGTCCAGACGGAGCAGCCCCTGGTGAAAGCCGTAGCTGGCCCATTTATACCAGGGGCCGCCATGGGAAAAACCAGTCTCTTTACAGTACTTTTCCACCGCGTTGCTTAGATAGGGCAGCACGTTCTCTCGCTTTTTAGAGAGATACACGCTCGGCCGCTTATGGTTGGATATACGCGGTTCCAGTATATTTATACCTTCTACTGGGCTGGCATGGTAGAACATTAGGCCTCCTCCCCTTCCGCTATGGGATTCTGGTCAAATTCCCGCACCAGCCCGTAAAGCCGCCGGTCCACCCGGGCTTTCAGCAAAAGCCCCTGGGCCACATACTCTTCGCTTAGCACCGCGCCCTCTTCCCGCAGCTTTGCCGCCAGGCCGCTTTTGGCAAAGGGCAGCAGCAGCTCTACCTCAAAGCTCTTTTCCGGCAGATTATCCTCCACGGCTTGCAGCAGCTGGTCTACACCGTCGCCGTGCAGAGCGCTAATACGCACTGCCCCTGGCAGCCGGGGCGCGCTCTCCTTATCCTCCACCGCGTCCCATTTGTTCAGCACGGGAATCACCGGCCGCCCCGCCCCGCCCAGGCTATTTAGCAGCTCTTCGGTCACTTGCAGGTGCTCTCGGGCCTCTGGGCTGGAAGCGTCGCAAATATTCAGCAGAATATCCGCCGTGGCGGCCTGCTCCAGGGTGGATTTAAAGGCCTCCACTAAGTGGTGGGGGAGCCGCCGCACCAGGCCTACCGTGTCGATGAGCATCACCGGCTTGCCCCCCGGCAGCTTTAAAGAGCGGGCCGTGGGGTCCAAGGTAGCAAAAAGCTTGTCCTCGGCCAGCACCCCTGCCTGGGTCAGGCGGTTCATCAGGGTGCTCTTCCCCGCGTTGGTATAGCCCACCAAGGCTACCGTGACCACGCCGTTTTTCTGCCGCCGCTTTTCTATAACCCTCCGGGCCGCTTCCGACTCCGCCAGCTGTTCTTTTAGGCTGGCAATGCGCCGCCGGATATGCCGCCGGTCGGTTTCCAGCTTGGTTTCGCCAGGGCCTCTGGTGCCGATGCCGCCCCCCAGCCGGGACAGCGCCGTGCCCCGCCCGGTAAGCCTGGGCAGCATGTAGCGCAGCTGAGCCAATTCCACTTGCAGCTTGCCCTCCCGGCTTCGGGCCCGCTGGGCGAAGATGTCCAAAATCAACATCGTGCGGTCAATAACCCGCACACCGAACAACTCCTCCAGATTCCGAATCTGAGTGGGCGTCAATTCCCGGTCGAAAATGGCCAGATCCAGTTCCTCCCGCCGGATTAGCTGCGCGGCCTCCTCCGCCATGCCGGATCCCAGGCAGGTAGCGGTTTCCGGCGCGGGGCGCTTTTGGGTCAGGGTAAAGGCCGGATCGGCCCCGGCGCTCTCCGTCAGCTCGCCCAGCTCCTCCAAAGAGGTCTGTGCGTCGTATTCGCCCGTGTCCAAGGAGATCAGCAGCGCCCGCTCTGTCCCCTGCTCGTTCTCGATCAATTCTTTCATGTCATTCCTCCCTGTTCTGGTCCAGCGGCTTACGCGGATGTCTTTTTGGAAAACAAAGCGCCATCTTAAAAAAAGGCCGCCGCTACCGGCCCCGGTGCTTTTGCTTCCGCTTTTCCCGTTTCAGCTGATAGATCCGCTCCTGTTCCGCCTGGCGCTGTTCCCGACTTTCCGTCCGGGCACAGGCTTTTCGCCGCTCCCGCTGAAGCTGCAGCGCCTGCTGGGACCGGGTGCCGGCGCCGGCCTCTTGGGTTTGCTTTCGTGCCAAGCGCTGGGCTCTTTTGGGGTTGGCGGCCTCCCGGGGAGGCTTTGTCTCCACACCCGGACTAAAGCGCAGCCTGGACCAATTTTGCAGCAAAAATTCCCACACCATGGGGTCTGTGGGCTCTGGCCCAAAGGTCACTTTGCTAACATAAAGCCTGCCCCGCTCTGTGCGCTGAAAAACGCCCACCCAAAAGGGCGCTTCAAAGAACACCGCCAATTTTGCCGTCACTTCGTTCATGGAAAACCCTCCTAAAAAGTTATAAACAAAGAACGGACGACCCGGAGGGGAGGGTTACTTACCCCGCCAAAAGGCTGGCGGGACGGCCGGGCTACCTACCGGCTCTGGCGCAAATGCGCGTTGCGTTTTTATCTTTGTCCTTATAGTATAGCGCACGGAATTCTTTTTTTCAAGGAGCGGCAGCCGCGCGTTTGGACCTTTCCACTAGACTTTGTTTGAAAATAGAGAAAAAGACGGCGTTTTCGATTTTTCAAACAAGGCCTAAAACCCAACCCGCTTGCTTTTTCTTTTACGCCGTGTTACCATATCTCAAAAAAAGGAGCTGATTTTATGCCAAACCAGCATAGACCCTATCTTGTAGGCATATCCGGCGGCACTGCCAGCGGAAAATCCACCTTTGCGGACTGGCTGTCTCAGCAGCTGGCCGGCCTGCGGATCAAGCTGTTCCACATGGACCACTACTTTAAGCCCGACACCACCCGCCCCAAAGCCGCCGCCCATGTGGGCGGCAAGGTCTACTTTGACGACAATTGCCCCGAGACCATTGACCACGGCCAACTGCAAAAAGATGTGAAAGCGGCTGTCTCCTCTCAAGAATATGACGTGATTCTGGTGGAAGGGCTTTTTGCCTTATGGTATGACTGGCTCTATGAGCAGCTGGACCTAAGGCTTTTCATAGACTGTCAGGCCGACGAGCGCATCGTCCGCCGGCTCCGCCGGAACATGGCTCAGCGGGGCCTGAGCTTTGACGAGATTGCAGAGGTTTACCTGGACATGGTCCGCTACCGGCATGAACAGTATATTGAACCCACCAAGTGGCGCGCAGACCTGATTCTCAACGGCTCCACCCCCTCGGAACTCACAGGCCGGATGTTGGCTGGGTATATCCGTGCCCAGGCAGAGCAGCATGCTAAGTAGCCAGGAGTTTTGCCGCCTTTGAAATTCCTTGATTATAATACAGAATCATGGAAAGGTCAAGAGAAACCGTAAAACGGGGCGCACCACATATAATTATTTCAAAGATACTAAGATGCAGGAAAATTAGGATGTTGGAATTTATTGCAGGCTTAGGGCTTGTTTGAAAATAGAGGAAATGACGAATTTTGGGCCAGAAGGGGACAATTTCAAGGAGAAGAACCGCTGTAGTTAGCTGCGCTAACTACGGCAATCTGGCGATTGACGAGGATTTTCGACGTAGAAAGTAGCCTCTTATGGCAAAAAAGACGACGTTTTCGATTTTTCAAACAAGCCCTAGCCGTGATGACGAAAGAACCGGGGAGTCCGTGTCCATAGAGCACCCAAAAATCATGCTTGGCCGGTATGTACAGGAGCAGGGCTGGAGCCGCTACGCCGCCTATTGCGATGAGGGAGTCTCAGGTACGACTTTCGAGCGCCCCATAGCGCCCCATGTTTAAGTCAGATAATTACCACCGCTCCTATCCCCTTGCCAAAGTGCTTTCTTTCGGGTATAATGTCTCCAAAGGAGGCATATTCCCATGAATCAGGCCACACTAGACCAGCTGATGGCCCAGCTGCACCAGGAGCTAAAGGACCTAGATATCCCGGTTTCCAACAAAATAGATCCCGCCCCCCGGATAAATACTCGGGCCAAGCGCCGGCTGGGCTGCTGCATTTATAATGAAAAGGGATTTTTGATCGAGGTCTCCGCCCGGGTGCTGGAGGATCCCGCTCTGCTGCGCCAGACCCTAATTCACGAACTGCTGCACACCTGCCCTGGCTGCCGGAACCACGGCCTCCGCTGGAAAACTTACGCCCAAAAGGCCGGTGAGGCCCTGGGGTACTCCATTACCCGCACTGTACCCATAGAGGAAGAGGCCCAGCCCCTGCGCCACGAAGAAGTAAAGTATGTTCTGGTATGCAAAAGCTGCGGGACTCGTGTGGAACGGATCCGCATGTCAAAGGCTGTGCGGCGCCCCTGGCTCTACCGGTGCAGATGCGGCGGCCGGCTGGAACGTATCCGTTGACATTCTTAGAAAAATCGGGTAAAATAATGCTGGATCGTACCCATATAGGGAGTTATTCCTGTGATGCCGACTAGCTTACGCCAGCACAGGCCTTCCGTTTCACCATATCGTTTTGGTCAAGTTGGCAGACGCTCAACCCAACTTCTACGTCCGCCGATAACATCATGCCAAAGCGAATCCGTTACTTGGCCGTGTCAAGCAACCGGCTATCTTCCCTGCATATAGACTACACAGCAGATCCGCTTTTAGGGTTATTTTTATTTTTTCCACGAAAGGGGCTTCTATGAAAAAACTGATTCCCGCCTTGCTGCTGGTCCTTGCGCTGGCCGGCTGTTCTCGGCCCAACTCTCTACAGTTGGACCTATATCAGGGCTATGGAGCCCAGAAAAAGCTGCTGCACCTAAACGCCAGCACCCAGCTAAAGCGTCAGCGTATTGACGCCTTGGCCGGTATTACCCAGGATGCGAAGCCCCTGGGTAAAGACCTCTCGTTATTCGCCTACTATCCCGACTACTTGCTGGAGGTCAACCGGGAGGGCGTAGTCCAACAGGCCGTGGTGGACCTTAACGGCGACTTTGTAGACTTCCATTTTCTCGGCGAAGAGCAGCTATACCGTTCTGCCATGACTGCGGCGGACTTTAAAAAGCTGCTGCACCAGCGCACTAACTAATTTGTACAAAAACCCCCGGCAAGCTCGCTCTAGGCTGTCGGGGGTTTTTAAGGCCGCCTCTACCGGGCGGCTATTTTTCTGCCCGCAGAAAATCGATTAGCGGCGTGGCATACTCTTGGGAAAAAATATCGTGGGAATGAGTAAAGGCGTGCTGGAACGCGGCCTCTTCCGGGGCCGTTGGCCTTTTCCGGGTGACAAAGGCCCCGGCTATCTTCATCATTATGCGGTCGGAAAAAGGCATTTTTTCATAGCAGAGCCCGCTCTGCATATAGAAATGAGGCAGGTCCCGGCGCTCCTCTGGGGTAAGGTTCTGCTGCCACAGAGCGTCCACCGTCTCCTGGGCCTGGTTGGGGGTGGCCCCGGTGACGAACAGCACCAGCTTTTTGCCGGAAAAACGGGTCCGGGCCTTTTTCCAGCCATCAATACGCCCCGCATGGGCCCGGGTGCCAAACACCACTGTATCGCATCCGGCCAGCCGCTCTTCCGCATCGTCATAGGGAACCGCTTCGCAGCCTAGTTTTTGGGCGATAAGCTCCCCATAGCGTTGGGTAAAGCCTGTCTTACTTTTATATACCACAATTATCTTACTCATCGCTTTCAGCCTCCTTTTGGTTGAGCGCCTGGGCCAAAAAGGCCTGGTAGCCCTGCTCTTGCCAGGCAAAAATTTCCTGGGGCGAAATATCCGTTATTGCGCACACGGCCCCCAAGCCCACGGTGTACAAGAGCATGTTCAAGTGCAGGCGGCGGGCGCCCTCCAAAGAGAGCCCCAGTTCCTGGGCCAGCTGTTCCGCCAGGCAGGGGTCCGCCTGGGTTTGCCGCAGGTCCTCCAGGGACTGTACTCCCACCCTCCGGTGCAGGACGAAAATACGGAACAGATTTGGCTCCTCCCGAGCCAGCTGAATGTAGGCCCGGCCTGTGCTGCTAAAGGGGTTGCCAGGGTCCGCCCGGGCGGCGGCGTACTGCCGTACAAAGGCTTCGGTCATGACCTCCACCTCCCGGCGCAGCGCCTCCATGTTCTGGCAATAGCTGTAAATAGGCTGCACCGAGCACCCTAGTTTTTCAGCAATGCTCTTCACCAGCACCCGCTCCATGCCTCCTTGGCGGGCCAACTGAAAGGCGGCCTGTAGCACCTGGTCTTTTGTAATACGCTGCTTTGGCATAACTCGCTCCTTATCTTGGATTACTCCTAGGACTTGTTTGAACATAAAGGAAATGGCGAATGATTTCCCAGAAGGGGTCCATTGCAAGGAAAAAGCCGCAAGTCAATCTTCTCCGATTGGCGAGGAGGTTTGACGCGAAAAGGGGCCTCTTCTGGGCAAAAAGACGGCGTTTTCCTTGTTTCCAACAAGCCCTAAACAAAAAAGCAGGAAAAGGCCGTGGTACCGGGTCAGAACCAGGCGGCAGACAAGCCAAGACGCAAAGCTCCTTAGGGGCGTAAGTCCCAATCCAGTATTTCCCACCTTAAGTCCAAAGATTATATAAACCATTTATATAACCTTATTATATATAAGCTATAATCGTTTGTCAATAGACCTTTCTCAAAAAATGATTTATGGCAACCCCGCACAATTCTAAGTACCGTATTGGGCAGTCAGATTTTTCTTCCGAGTGTACAGATTGAGCGCCGTCCATCTCACCATTGACCAGCGAACGCTGTGCGCTATCACGGAAAATCTGCAAGCAAGACGGTACTTAGAATTGTGCGGGGTTGCCTGATATACCGTAGACCACTTCCAGGCGCCCCGCCCCAAATACCCGGAATATTTTAACAAAAAACCGTTTACCTCCATGGAAAAATGAGGTATAATATTTCTAAACTACATTCTACCAACGGGAAAAGGAATTGGCATGGTTAAGAAAATATGGAAAACCGCCTGTGCCGCCCTGTGCGGGCTGGGAATTTTATGGTTCTGCCTGCCTGCGCTTCACGGGGGCTTTGCCGAAGGATCTGTTTTTGGCATCTTTGTCTGCGGGCTGGGGTTGGGCTTGATTTTTGGCTATAAAAAGATGGTGGCCCGGGGCGGCTGGCAAAGGTACGCTGTGCGGGCCTTGGTGGTTTTCTATGCTCTTGGTCTGGGCTGGGCCGGTTTTCTTACCGGGCTTATCTTCTCTTACCAGGCTGCTGTGCCGCCCCAAGGTCTAGACGTGGTGGTGCTGGGGGCCCAAGTATACAGCGCCGAGCGCATGGGCGTTAGCCTGAGCAGCCGGGTGGACAAAGCCTATGAATATCTCTGTGCTAACCCGGAGGCGCGCTGTATTGTCACCGGGGGTCAGGGAGGCAACGAGCCCTGCCCCGAGGCCTTGACGGAAAAAAACGCCTTGGTTCGCCTGGGGGTGGACCCGGGGCGCATTTACATGGAGGACCAGTCCCGAAACACCCGGCAAAACCTGGACTTCGCCATGGAGATTGCCCAAAAAGAGGACCTGGGGCCCCAGGTGGTGGTGGTTTCTCAGGGGTTCCACCTGTACCGGGCGGTGCAGCTGGCCAAAAGCGCGGGCTTTGAGGCCTATGGTCTGGCCGCAAAGACGGACCCTGTCATTTTTCCCCAGTACTATGGCCGGGAACTTCTCTCTCTCACCAAGTGGTGGATAGAGGAACTCTTCCACTAGAGTCTGTTTTAAAATCGGAGAAATGCTGGCGCCTTTCCAGGATTTTTGACGCCGAAGCCACCATTTCTGGGCAAAACTGACCGTGTTTCGGCGTTTTCAAACAGACTCTAGGCCTTGTTTGAAAATAGAGAGGATGACAAATTTTTTCACCGGAGGAGGTCCATTACAGGGAGAATCCCGCAAGCCCCCCCCCAGCGGTTGACGAGGATTTTCCACGCGGAAAGGCCCCTCTTCTGGGCAAAAAGACGGCGTTTTCGATGTTTCATACAAGCACCTGGCGTCTCTTTAAAACCAACGGGACAACATAGGAAGCTGTACGGGCTGTTGCCAGGATTTTTCACAGGGAAGTTGGCTTGTTTATGGGCAAACGTCTCCCCAGCGAAAGACCCGTACCAGCCAACATTCTTTTATACCAAGAAGGGCCCCTCTCCCTGGGGCCGAGAAATTTTCTACTATTTGCAAGCAAACCCCAAACACAGGAGGAGAGCAAATGGGCTACTACTTGAAAAACGTTAGAATCATTGACCCCTCCCAAGGGCTGGACGCCCTGGGGGACATACTGCTCCGGGAGGGCGTCATTGTCCAAGGGTCCCCGGGGCCAGAGGACCAGGAGATAGACTGTGGGGGCCTGGTGGCCGCGCCGGGTCTGGTGGACCTGCACGTACACCTGCGGGACCCTGGCCAGACCCACAAGGAGGACCTATTTTCCGCCTGCCGAGCTGCCGCTGCCGGAGGAGTAACCAGCCTTTTAGCTATGCCAAACACCCAGCCAGCTATGGATTCTCCCCAGCTGGTGGCAGACCTGCTGGAAAGAGCGCGCTCTGCCGACTGCACCGTGTATACCGCCGCCTGCGTAACCAAAGGCCTTTTGGGCCGGGAATGCGCGGATTATGCAGCCCTAAAGGCCGCAGGAGCCATTGCCCTGAGCGATGACGGTAAGCCCGTGGCCAGCACCCGCTGTCTGTTAGAGGCTCTCTCCGCCGCCCAAGGCCTGGGCCTGACTCTGGCCGCCCACTGCGAGGACCTGGAGCTGGCCCAGGGCGCACTGATGAACCAGGGAGAAACCGCCCGGCGGCTGGGAGTGCGGGGAACGCCTCCCGCAGCGGAGGACTGCGGCGTAGCCCGAGAGATCGCCGCGGCGGCCAGCATTGGCGCACCGGTACACATCTGCCATGTAAGCACCTGGGGCTCAGCAGCGCTGATCCGCGACGCAAAGCGCCGGGGGGTAGCGGTCACTGCCGAGACCTGCCCCCACTATCTGCTGCTGACGGACCGGGCCCTGGAAAGCATGGACGCGGACTACCGCATGAACCCGCCCCTGGGCAGTGAAGCGGACCGCCAGGCCCTGCTGGAGGCCCTTTGCGACGGCACCCTGGACGCCATTTCTACAGACCATGCCCCCCACGCACCAGAAGAAAAGGCCGACTTTATCACCGCGCCCAACGGGGCTATTGGCATGGAGACCTCTCTGGCAGCGGCATGGACTGCCCTGGAGGACCGGCTGCCCCTCTCTCGAGTGGTAGAACTGATGAGCTGGAATCCCGCCAAAATTTTGGGCATTCCGGCGGGCACCCTGGCCCCTGGGGCAGTGGCGGACGTCGTTCTGTTTGATCCAGAGCGCCGATGGACCGTGAACCCGGAGAAGCTCCACGGAAAAAGCCGCAACACGCCCTTTAAGGGCATGGATCTAAAAGGCAAGGTGGTTATGACCTTCTCCCGAGGGAGGTTGGTCTACCGGGAAGAATGACGGCACAAAGCTTGCCGAAAGGACCCATGGCGGGCTTTGGAAGGGAGACCCCCCCCTCCTCTATGCCGCTATACTATATGATATTGACTACCAGAAGCAAGGGCTATGGGCAAAGGGCACTGCCCCTGATCGTCCGGCAGATCTGTGCCCAGCGCCAGTCCCGCCGGGTCTATGTCACGCTGGAAAAGGAAAACCAGCGGGCGGTGCATTTATATAAAAAATTTGGCTTCCATACTACCGGCGAGATGGACGAGGACGAGACTGTCTATGCCTTTGAGATGGAGGCCTGATTTACATTTTGAAAGGAGCAAAATAATGTATCGTTTTAACCGTAAAGATTACGAAGCCCGCATGCAGTGGTACCAGGATGCCCGGTTTGGCATGTTCATCCACTGGGGGCTTTACGCCATCCCCGCCCGGGGCGAGTGGGTGCGCAGCACCGAACAGATGCCAGAGGAGGAGTACCTGCCCTTCTTTAAGGAGTTCAACCCTGTGGACTTTGACCCCAAGCAGTGGGCCCGGGCCGCAAAGCAGGCCGGCATGAAGTACGCGGTGCTTACTGCCAAACACCACGACGGCTTCTGCCTGTTCGACAGCCACCTGACGGACTTTAAGTCTACCAACACTCCCTGGGGCCGGGACATTGTCCGGGAGTTTCTGGACGCTTTCCGGGCCGAGGGCCTGAAAGTAGGGCTATACTTCTCCCTTCTGGACTGGCACCACCCGGACTATCCCCATTACGGCGACCTGCACCATCCCATGCGGAATCATCCCGAGTGCGGCAATGAGGGCCGGAACTTTGACCGCTACCTGGACTATCTCCACGGCCAGGTGCGGGAACTGTGCACGGGCTACGGCCAGTTGGACATTCTCTGGTTCGACTTCTCCTACGGCGATGGTCCTGATGCCATGCGGGGCGAGAAGTGGCGGGGCACAGAGCTGGTGAGTATGGTACGGGAGTTGCAGCCGGGCATCATCATTGACAACCGGCTGGAGGTTAGCGGCGAAGGCTTTGGCTCCCTCTGGGAGGGCGACCCCAAGCCCTACCACGGAGACTTTGTCAGTCCCGAGCAGATTATCCCCCCCAACGGCCTGCTGGACAAACAAGGCCGGGATCTGGCCTGGGAGGCCTGCGTCACCATGAACGGCAACTGGGGCTACTGCCAGCTGGACCACTTCTACAAACCCGCCTCCATGATGATCAAGAAGCTGGTGGAGTGCGTCAGCAAAGGCGGCAACCTGCTGCTGAACGTGGGCCCCGACGCCCGAGGGAACATCCCGCCCCAGTCTCTGGAGATTTTAGCCGGCATCGGCCGCTGGATGGACAAAAACAGCGAGAGCATCTATGGCTGCAGCAAGGCCGGCATGGCCAAGCCCGATATGGGCCGCATCACCCGCAAGGGCAATACCTTGTATTATCATCTGTTTGAGAACACCATTGGCTGCATGCCCCTGATGGGACTTAGCAGGGAGCAGATCGCCTCCATCCGATGGCTGGCTACCGGAGCCGAAGTACACATCGCAAAGGGGTGGATCTACGACAACTACCCGGACGTGGTGTTCGCCGACCTGGGTCCTGACCCTGTGCTGCCCGACCCGGTGGACACTGTACTAAAAGTGGAGCTGAAAGGGGACTGACCATGTTTTCTGTTGATTTGGCCCGGTTCACCGAAGCGGGCTGGCAGCGGGTTCTGGGACTGCTGAAAGAACGCTCTCCCCAGACCGCAGGAGCCCTGGAACAGGAGCGGACCGCCGGAACCCCAGAGGAGCAGCTGCTCTTCGCCTACCTGGTTGGCACCCTGCCTATTACCGACCTAGGAGACTATCCCCCCGCCCTGCTGATGGAGCACGTACGCCACGGTTTAAAGCTGCAAGAAGAGTTCTCCTGGTGCCAGGCCCTGCCGGAGCCTATCTTTTTAAAGGACGTGCTACCCCCCCGGGTGAACACCGAAAGCCTCTCTCCCTGCCGCCCGGTATTTTATGAGCAACTGGCTCCCCGGGTGCGGGGGCTTGGCCTGCCAGAGGCAATTTTGGAAGTTAACCGCTGGTGCGCCGAAAATATGGTCTATCGCTCCACCGACCAGCGTACCGCCTCGGCCCTGGCCGTATACCGCTGCGGCTACGGGCGCTGCGGAGAGGAATCCACCTTTGCGGTAAACGCCCTGCGCAGCGTGGGCATTGGGGCCCGGCAGGTGTACGCCCCCTGGTGGTCTCATTGCGACGACAACCATGCCTGGGTAGAGGCCTTTGACGGGGAAACCTGGCGATTTTTAGGAGCCTGCGAGCCCGAGCCCCGGCTGGACATGGGGTGGTTCACCCGGGCGGCAGGGCGGGCCATGCTGGCCCACACCCGGGTCTTTGTGGGAGAGGGGAACTGGGACTTTTTGTTCCCCGGGGTCTCTCCCCTGGACCTGGACGTTCGGGAGGGCGTGGCCTATGAGAGCGTCACCGCCCGGTACGCCCCGGTGCGGCCCTTTACGGTGGAGGTCACCGGCCCTCTGGGCCAGCCCGCCGCCGGCGCCCGGGTGGAGCTGTACATTCTCAACGAGGGTGTCCTGCGCTCCATTGCCCAGCGAACCACTGGCCAAGACGGCGCCGCCCGGCTAAATCTGGGCCTGGGCAGTCTATGGGCAACCGCCGAGGACGGAGACCTGTGGGCCGAAGCCCTGGTAGACGCCACCCAGGATGACCGGGTGGAGCTGACCTTATCCGCCAAAGAAAGCGCCGCCTGGGGGGAGGACTTCTCCTTTACTCCTCCGCCAGACGGGAACCTTACGCTGCCCAGCCTGACCTTAGAGGAAAGGCGCGCTAAAGCAATGGATCTGGACCGGGCAAAAGAGCGGCGGGCCCAACGCCCCCAGGCCTCTCAGCCCCAGCCAGCAGATGAGAAGCAGCGGCAGGCCCTGCTTACCCTGACGAAAAAGGACTGGGATCAGGGTGTACGCCCTGAGGTCCTGGCGGACTGCCAAAACGCCTTTGCCCATCAGGCTGGTCTGCCCCCCCAGGTGTTTGAGGCTGGGCTTTTAAGCCCCCGGGTGGGCCTGGAACCTCTGGCTCCCTGGCGGGTACGCCTACAGGAAGCACCCGTGGACGGCGGACCTGAGGAGATTTTTTCTTGGCTGCAAGAGCATATCCTCCCCACCGGCAGCTACCAGGACCTGCCCCAAACCCCAGCCGGAGCCTGGAAGCTGAAGCTGGCCAATAACAGCGGGGTGCTCTTCTGCGCCCTGTGCCGGGCCAAAGGTATTCCGGCCCGCATAGGCCCCCATGGAGAGCCGGAGGTCTGGCAAGAAGGGCGATTCCGACTGGTGGGAACAACAAGCGCCGCCCTGACCATTGGGCCCGCAGCGGCCAGCGGCCAGCTAGGGCTGATGAAGTGGAGCTCTGGCTGGCGGCAGGTCGAGGGTGCGGCCCCTGGCGCCGAACTGGCCCTGCCTCCAGGGCGCTACCGGCTGATTACCTCTACCCGGCTGCCCACTGGGGCCCAACTGGCCCGCCGGTGGGACTTTACCCTAAGTCCCGGACAAAAGATGGATCTGGCTCCCAGCTTTCGCCAAGGCAGCGGCCAGGAGCTTTTGCAGTGCCTGCCCCTGCCGGACTTTCGTCTGGTGCAAGGAGGCCGAGAACAAGCGGGGCGGCAGGTTTTGGCCCAGGCCCCAGTAAGTCTATTATGCTGGGTAGAGCCAGGGGCCGAACCCACCGAGCACCTGTACAATGAGCTGGCCATAGGCCTGGCTGCCCTAAACGAGGCGGGTTGTCAGGTGCACATGATTGGTCCCCAGGAGCCGCCGGTTCCCAGCGGAGCCCAAGCCTGGCAAAGCCCCGGAGACGAGGCCGGGCAGCTGGCCCGCCGTCTGTATTTAGAGCCTGGCCTGCTGCCCCTGGTGGTACTGGCGGACCGGGCGGGAAACGCCCGCTTTGCCTGCGCTGGATACAACGTCGGTCTAGTGGAGCTAGCCGGCGCATGCGCTGGAATGCTCGTCGCGGAGCCGCTTGCTCCAGCTTCCTCGCCGGTGTGAGCTCTTAGCCCTGCCAGTACGCTCTTCCGGATATTCCCGCCAGCGCTTGCGGCAATGTAACGTTGCGTCCAAGTGTCGCGGGAGCCGGGCAAAACGTCTCATCCGTGTAAGAAATCAGCAGACGGGGCCGGCAGAGTCTTATCCCTTGGTCTCTGTGCGGGACCCGCAAGAAACATATGGCAATACCGCACAATTCTAAGTACCGTATTGGGCAGTCAGATTTTTCTTCAGAGTGTACAGATTAAGCGCCGTCCATCTCACCATTGACCAGCGAACGCTGTGCGCTATCACGGAAAATCTGCAAGCAAGACGGTGCTTAGAATTGTGCGGTGTTGCCATAGATAAGCCCTGTGAGAAAAATGCAGAACAAGCCCCAAAAGTCAGGCCGTATTGGAAAAAAGGTAAAGAAGGAACTCGCCCGGCGGAAAGACCTTCTCAAGTTATATTAAAGAAACGAGGTATCGTCTTATGGAAAACCAAGTGATCAACGCCCTGCTAACCCGGCGGAGCATACGGAAGTATCAGCCAAAGCAGCTGGAGCCTGAGGTCTTAGAGATGATCTTAAAGGCCGGAACTTTCGCGCCCACAGCAAAGGGGCTACAGTCCCCCACCATTGTGGCCGTGCAGGACCCCAACGACCGGGCAGCCATACAGGCCCTGAACTGCCAGGCCCGGGGCATGCAGGGGGATCCCTACTATGGCGCTCCCACCATCCTGCTGGTCTTTCGGCCCGAAAACTTTGGCACCGGCATAGAGGACGCATCCTGTGTGCTGTCCACCATGATGGTGGCCGCCCACGCCCTGGGCGCAGCCTCCTGCTGGATTCACGGAGAGTACGAGATGTTCCAGCTGCCAGAGGGCAAGGCCCTGCTGAAAAAATGGGGCCTGCCCGAAAACCTAGTGGGCGTGGGCTCTTTGGCCCTGGGCTACGCGGACGGCCCCGCCCCCGCGCCCAAGCCCAGGAAGGCAGACTATATTATCAAGATTTAATTTAGGGAGAGATCGAAATGGTTTTAAAAATGAATTTCCTATCCAAGCACTTGGGTATGCAGACCAATGTCACGGTATGCCTGCCCTCCTTCTCTTTTGCTGACATTATGGAAAAGCGGGAAAATGTGTACGTACAGGGCATGAAGTACCAGACTCTGTACCTTTTGCATGGGGGCAGCGGGGATGACTCGGACTATGTAAATTTCTCCAACATCGTCCGCTACGCCGACGACCATAAGCTGGCGGTAGTTATGCCCTGCGACTTTAACGCGGACTATACCGACGCCCCCAGGGGCCCCCGGTACCTGCGGTATATCACCGAAGAGCTGCCCACCATGATGCAGGCTGTGCTGCCTCTTTCTGACAAGCGGGAGGACAACTTTATTGGCGGGCTCTCCATGGGAGCCCACGGGGCCATGAAGATTTCCCTGCTGCATCCCGAGCGCTTCGCGGCAGTGCTGGTGATGTCCGGCGCGGCCCATAGCGCGGACAACATTGTGGAAACCCGGGACACCCGCAGGAAAAACGCTGGCCCCGACGCCATGCCCATGCCGGACATGGAGAGCTATTACGGCGACCTTAGCCAGTTCCGGGGCAGCCAGCATGACGCCTATGCCGCCGCCCAGCGGGCCGTGGACCAGGGCAAGCCCCTGCCGGAATATTTCTTTGCCTGCGGGAGCGATGACTTTGCCCTGCCCCGGTGCCGGTATGGCTATGAAGCCCTGACCCAACTGGGATTTAAGACCCATTTTCTAGAGGTGCCGGGCTACAAGCACGAATGGGACTTTTGGGACATGATTCTGCGCAAAGCGATTGCGGAGTGGCTTCCCATCCGGCATAAGGTGATTTACCCGGACGCCCCAGAAGGGACTGATCCGGCATGACGGATGTCAAAGCCCGCCGGTTTGACAAATACTGGGTGAGAGACAAAAGCTTTTACAAAAAAGTACTGTTGATCCTGGTGCCCATCGTCCTGCAATCTATCATTAACCAGGGCGTGAACATGATGGACACCATTATGGTGGGCAGGCTGGGCGAGGCCTCCATTTCCGCGTCCAGCCTGGCCAACCAGTTTTATAACATCTTCGTGTTCCTGTGCATGGGCATCAGCGCCGCGGGGCTGGTACTTTCCAGCCAGTATTTTGGCGCGAGAGATCTAAAAACCGTAAGAAAAGTTTTTGACCTGGTGCTGCAAATTGTTCTCATAGGCGGAACCGCTTTTGCGGTGGCTACCTTTCTGCTGCCCAGCCAGATTATGCGTATTTTCACCAATGAAGCGGACGTGATCGAACTGGGCGCCCAGTACCTGCGGGTTACAGCCCTGATCTACCTGCCCCACGGGATCAGCCTGGTACTCAGCAATGTGCTGCGCTCTATTGGCAACGCCAAGCTGGGGCTGTATGTGTCCATTGCCTCCTTTATCGTGAACATTGGCGCCAACTATGTATTTATTTTTGGCAAGCTGGGCGCTCCGGCCCTGGGGGTCATGGGCGCGGCAGTGGGCACTCTTATTGCCAGGGGGGTAGAGTTCCTATTCTGCGCCCTGTACCTGCTGAAATATGAAAAAGTACTGCGGTACCAGGCGCGGGGACTGCTACAGGCCCCCACCAAAGAGCTGTTTGGCGAGTTCCGCCGGTTGGGCCTGCCCGCCATTATCTCCGACTCCCTGCTGGCCCTGGCGGCCAGCGCCATCTCCATTATCCTGGGCCATATGGGCAAAGAAGTGGTCTCTGCCTATGCCATCGTCACAGTGATGGACCGCATGGCCACGGTGGCCATACAGGGCATATCCAGCGCCTCGGGGGTGGTCATTGGCCAAACCGTAGGCGAAGGGGAGTTCCAGCGGGCCCAAAAGGAAGGCTGGACGTTCCTGATTCTCTCGGTAGCTGTGGGCCTTATCGGCGGCGTACTGGTGCTGGTTTTGGGAGAGTGGTCTATCGCCCTGTATGAAATTTCCCCCTCTACGGTGGAGATCACCATACATATGATGGAAGCCAGCGCTATTGTGGTGTTCTTCCAGGCCATTCAAAGCGCCCTGTCAAAGGGTATTCTGCGTGGGGGCGGCGACACCAAGTTCCTAATGGTGGCGGATATCATCTTTCAGTGGGTGGCCTCGGTGCCCTTGGGGGCTCTGGCTGGACTGGTGCTGGGCCTTCCGCCCTTTGTGGTGCTGATTGCCCTGCGCGTGGACTTTATCATTAAATCCGTCTGGCTGGTGTTCCGGCTGAAAAGCGGGAAGTGGATTCACAAGGCCAAACGAATGGCCGGATAAGACCCCCTCGATAAAGAGAGGCCCCTAGGGCGCGAAAGAAAAGCATGGTTGTAGTTTTGAAAAGAGAGGTCCTACTTTTTTGTGGGATTTCGGTGTAGACTGTTGGAAGAGAGCCGAAAATGCGGACAGATTGTGGGGCTGGGGCCACACAATTGCTATTCCCTTACCTAAAAGCGCTCTCTGCTTCACACAACACGGAAAGAAAGGTGTATAATATGAAACTGACCCACCTACGTACCAACCACATCGTCCGGCCTCTAGGGCTCTCTATGGACCGCCCTGTGTTCTCCTGGGTGGCCGAAGAGACCCCGGATAAGGCCCAGGCCGCTGCCCAGATCGTGGTTTCCACTGGTGGCAAGACTGTGTTTGACAGCGGAAAGAGCGGCGCGCCCTCTTCCCTGGGTTTTGAGGCTCCCGTGGAGCTGCTGCCCCGCACCCGCTACGACTGGACCGTTACTGTCTGGGGCGACGGGGGCGACACGGCCAGCGCCTCCTCCTGGTTCGAGACCGCCAAACAGGACGAGCCTTGGCAGGCACAGTGGATTACCGCCAGCGGCGGGCCCTTTGCAGACCCAGAGCGCCAGCCCTTATTGGCAAAAGATTTTTCCCTAAAAGGCCAGGTGGCCAGCGCCCGGGCTTATGTGTGCGGGCTGGGCATTTACGAGCTGGAGCTCAACGGCCAAAAAGCTGGAGACGAATACCTGCTGCCTGGCTACCACTGCTATGACCATGCCCTAGAGTATCAGACCTTTGACGTTACCAGGCTGCTGAACTGCGGCGAGAACACCATTGCCCTGGCCCTGGGTCCTGGCTGGTACATGGGGGACCTGATCTTTGACCGCCGCCGCCACGTCTATGGCGACGCCATGAAGGCCATCTGCGAGCTGCGGGTCACCCTCACCGACGGCAGCGAAGTGGTGCTGGGCACAGACGGCAGCTGGAAAAGCTACCCCTCCCCCGTCACATTTAGCAATATCTACGACGGCGAGCGCCTGGACGCCCGGCTGTTTATCCCTGGCTGGTCCCGGCCAGGCTGCGCTGCCCAGAGCTTTGGGGCGGCGGTGTGCGAAGAAAGCGCTCCCCTGGTGGCCAGACGTGGGCCGAAGATTGTGAAAAAGCAAGAGTTCGCCCCAGTGGAGATCTTCCACACCAAGAAGGGCGAGACTGTGCTGGACTTTGGCCAGAACATCACTGGCTGGGTGGAGTTTAATACCAGCGCTCCCGCCGGACAGACCGTAAAACTCAGCTATGGTGAAGTGATGCAGGACGGCTGCTTCTACCGGGACAACCTGCGCACCGCCAAGGCCGAGTACCTCTATATCTCCGACGGCACTCCCCGCCAGATTCGGCCCCACTTTACCTTCTACGGCTTCCGCTTTGTAAAGGTGGAAGGCGTAGAAAACGTGCTTCCCCAGGACTTCGCCGCCTGCCACATCCGCTCGGACATAGACCCCATTGGCCGCATTGAGACCAGCAACCCCCGGGTAAACCAGCTGTTCCACAACGCCATGTGGGGGCAGTTCGATAACTTTCTGGACCTGCCCACCGACTGCCCCCAGCGGGACGAACGTTTGGGCTGGACCGGGGACGCGGCGGTGATTAGCGCAACGGCCTGCAAAAACCTCTACATGCCCGCCTTTTTCCACCACTTTGTAGAGAACGTCCGCCAAGAGCAGAAGTTCTACAGCGGCTCGGTGCCCTTCTTTGTGCCCGCGCCCAAGACCTTTGCCAAGGGCCCCCGGTTCAAGATAGACCCGGCGGACTTTATCAGCCTGGACCGGAATGATGAAGAAGCGGTACGCCGGCTCTTGGCAGAAAAATACCCGGAGCTGGCTGCTGCCGCAGACACCCAGCCCCCCGAAGCGCGGGGGAAATTTCTGCGGCAAGCCATAGAGGAAAATTTCAGCTTTGAGGCCAGCAACGGGGCGGGCTGCGCCATTTGGAGCGACGTGGCCACCATGATGCCCTGGGCTGTGTATGAAAACTACGGCGACATCCACCTGCTGCGCCAGGAATACCCGGTGATGAAAGCCTGGGTGGAGCGCATGCGCCAAGACGACCGGCTGGACGGGGACCGGGGCTTGTGGCTGCGGGGGCACCAGCTGGGGGACTGGCTGGCCCTGGACAAGCCCGACCCCAAGGATGCTGAAAACCCCTTTGGGGCCACGGATCTACAGTACACTGCCAGCTGCTTCTACTTCTACTCCACCCACCTAACGGCGAAAGCCGCCAGAGCACTGGGGCTTGAGGAGGATGCCGCCCAGTATGATGCTCTATGCGACAAAATCAAGACCGCTGTCTGCGAGGAGTATTTTAACAGAGACGGCTCCTTTAAGATTGAGGGCACCCAGACTGCCTGTGTGCTAAGCCTGTTCTTCGGCATCTACCCTTCGGGGGGACGGAATCTAGTGCTGGACCAGCTGAAAACCCGGCTGGCCGCTAAAAACAACCACCTAGACACTGGATTCTGTGGTACGCCTTTCTTGTGCCGGGCCCTTTCGGACAACGGCGCCAACGACCTGGCCTATACCCTGCTGCTGAACGACGATTTCCCCAGCTGGCTGTACGAGGTGAAGCTGGGGGCCACCACAGTGTGGGAGCGGTGGAATTCTCTGCTGCCGGACGGCACCATTAGCGGTACAGGCATGAACAGCCTAAATCACTATGCCTATGGTTCCATTGTGGACTGGATGTACCGCAACCTGTGCGGCTTTAACCCAGTAGAGGCGGCCCCCGGCTACAAACAGGCCGTTCTGCGCCCCATGCCGGACCCCCGCATTCACAGCGCAAAAATGGAAATGGACACTGCCTCCGGCCAATATAAGCTCAGCTGGCGGTACGACGGGCAGGACCTGCATTATGAGGTTACTGTGCCCTTTGACTGCACTGCTGATCTGATGCTGCCGGATGGCCGCACGGAAAAGCTAACGGCAGGCAGCTATATTTTCTAAAGGTAATACCGCAGAATTCTAAGTACCGTATTGGGCAGTCAGATTTTTCGTGAGAGGGTACAGATTGAGCGCCGTCCATCTCACCATTGACCAGCGAAAGCTGTGCTCTATCACGGAAAATCTGCAAGCAAGACGGTGCTTAAGGCGCCACCCGCGAATGGTGCGGGGTTGCCTAAAGTATAGTGGGAATCGACCGTGTATTGCCAGCTCTCGGTCCGTTGTGGGCGTGGCGTACTGATTCCCAGTGGCAAAGAGCAGTTCTTTGCTCTTATCCAGCACGTAAAGTTTTCTTTTCCCACTCAAGCGAACCGGGGAACCACTCCTGTGGGGAGCACAGTAACCGGCCAAACCTGCAAGCGGGATTAGCAAGACTGGTTCTGTGCGCAGAGACCTGCTACTGCTAAAGAAGCCTTGGACAAGACATCATATAAAAAGGACGGAGCCTGCTGTGACAGAAAAAATTATTGAATCTATTAAAAGCAAATATCACCCGCTAACTCTCATTGTCTACGGTTCCTACGCTGATGGCTCCCAGAACGCCCACAGTGACTTTGACGCCCTGGCTGTGGCCGACTGCCCCGCCTGTCACGACGTATCTTTTGTGGAGGGGGTGCAGCTGGACCTGTTTGTGTATCCGCCCTCCCATTTTCAAGGAGCGGTGGACTGTGATGAGATTTTGCAGATTTTCGACGGCCAGGTATTGGTGGACACCAACGGCCTGGGGGCAGGACTAAAAGCCCAGGTGCTGGCCTATATGGACCAGCTGCCAGTGAAAACTCCGGCAGAGGCCGCCCAGGGGGTAGAGTGGTGCCAAAAGATGCTGCTTCGTACCCGCCGGGGAGATCCCGAGGGGCTATTCCGCTGGCACTGGCTGCTGACAGAGAGCCTGTCCATCTTCTGCGACCTCATGGGCCAGCCCTACCTGGGACCCAAAAAGACTTTGCGGCGGATGCGGGAACAGCACCCTGAAGCTTTCGCCTGCTATAGCAAGGCCCTGGAAACCTTTGAGGCCAGCACATTAGAGGCATGGGTGCTTTTGCTGAAAAGTACAAAGGAGAGCACCCTCATATGAACATAGCCCGCAAAAGCCCAAGCGACCCAGAGGTTTTAGAGCTTTTCTCGGAACATGACGACTTTATGACCGACTTTTTAAGCCATGACATTCCCAGCACAGACAACTGGCAGTACGCCCGCTATAGCCAAGCGGAAGCTATTGAGGCTGTGTGGGTAGCCTACCACGATGGCCAACCCGCTGGGTGTGTGGCCTACCGGGGCAAAATGGATGGCGTTGGAGAGGTAAAGCGGCTGTTTATCCGCCCAGAGTACCGGGGACGGGGGCTTTCGAAGGAACTGCTAAACACAGTGCTGAATCACGCAGAAGGCCAGGGCTGCCGTGCCCTTTACTTGGACACCCGAATTACTCTGGAGCCCGCCGTCTCCCTTTACCGGGCCTTTGGATTTCAAATTATTTTCCAAGCGGGTACGTATATCCAGATGGAGCTGCCGCTGTAGCCGGTTTTTCACAAAAAAAGAACAGAAGCCGCAAGCAGACGCTTTGCGGCTCCTGTTCTTTTTTGCAGGTCCTTTAGTGTTCCATATGCCCGGTGGAAGACTTTACTCTTAGGCGGTTCAGGGCTCGGGCCAAAGTAGCCTGGGCCATCTGGTATTCCTGGCGGCTCTTCATTTGCAGCATGGCCTCCTTGGCCTCGTCCGCCTCCCGGCGGGCCCTGGCCTCGTCGATCTCCTCCGGCCGCTCCGCTGAGTCTACCAGTACCAGCACCTCGTTCTGCTCCACCTTCACCATTCCCGGAGAAACCGCCGCCACATGGGAACTTTCTCCTGGAACCCGGTAGCGCAGGGTGCCTGGCTGGACCGCCGCAATCATACTGCTGTGGTGGGCCAAAAAACACTGCTCTCCGTCGCTGGTAGGGATGGTCAGGCTGATGCAAGGGCCTTCGTAAAAAGTCCGGTCCGCCGCCAAAATATGCACCTGAAAGGTCTCTTCCATCAGGCCTCACCCGCTTCCATCTTCTGGGCTTTCTCCACCACGTCCCGCCAGCCGCCCACATTGTAGAAGGCCGCCTCGGGGTACTGGTCCATCTCTCCGGCCACGATTTTGCCAAAGCTCTCCAGGGTAACCTTCAGGGGCACATAGATGCCCGGAATGCCCGTGAACTTCTCGGCCACGTGGGTGGGCTGGGCCAAAAACCGCTGCAAACGCCGGGCACGGCCCACCACCAGCCGGTCCTGGTCGCTGAGTTCATCCATGCCCAAAATGGCGATGATATCTTGCAGCTCGTTATATTTCTCCAAAATTTCCTGCACGCTGCGGGCAATGCGGTAGTGCTCCTCCCCCACCACGTCGGCCTCCAGAATACGGGAAGTGGAGGCCAAGGGGTCCACAGCGGGGTAGATGCCCTGCTCGGAGATTTTCCGGCTCAGCACCGTGGTGGCATCCAAGTGGGCAAAGGTGGTGGCCGTGGCCGGGTCGGTCAGGTCGTCGGCGGGCACGTACACCGCCTGCACCGAGGTGACGGAGCCCTCTTTGGTGGAGGTGATGCGCTCTTGCAGCTCACCCATCTCGTTGGCCAGGGTGGGCTGGTAGCCTACGGCGGAGGGCATACGCCCCAGCAAAGTGGAGACCTCGCTGCCGGCCTGAACAAAACGGAAGATATTGTCAATGAACAGCAGCACGTCCTTGTGCTCCTTGTCTCGGAAATGCTCGGCCATGGTCAGGCCCGAAAGGGCCACCCGCATACGCACGCCCGGGCTCTCGTTCATCTGGCCAAACACCAGGGCGGTTTTGTCGCTGACGCCGCTCTCCCGCATCTCCCGCCACAGGTCGTTGCCCTCCCGGCTGCGCTCGCCCACGCCGGTAAAGATAGAATAACCGCCATGCTCCATGGCCACATTGTGAATCAGCTCCTGGATCAGCACGGTCTTGCCCACGCCCGCGCCGCCGAACAGGCCGATTTTGCCGCCCCGAGGGTAGGGCTCCAGGAGGTCTATGACCTTAATGCCCGTCTCCAAAATCTCCACCGCCGGGCTCTGCTCCTCAAAGGAGGGGGGCCGCCGGTAGATACTCTGCACCGGGGTGCCCTCTGGCACCGGGCCGCCGCCGTCAATGGGCTGGCCCAGCACGTTGAACATGCGGCCCAGGGTGGCTGTGCCCACCGGCACCTGGATGGTATGCCCAGGCACATCCACCGCAAGGCCCCGGGCCAGACCCTCGCTGGGAGAGAGCATAATGCACCGCACCCGGGTGGAGCTTAGGTGCTGGGCCACTTCCATTACCCGCACCGAGCCCTCTTTCTCTACGGTCAGCTCTTCCCGCAGCCGGGGCAGCAGCCCCCCCTGTATCTCTACGTCTACCACAGGGCCGGATATCTGCACGATGATTCCTTTTTCCAAATTCCTCACCTTTCTTTCTTTTGGCGCTGGGCCCTGGCCCCGGCGGAGACCTCTGTGATCTCCTGGGTAATGGCTGCCTGGCGGACCCGGTTATATTGCAGGGACAACTCCCCCATCAGGTTTTCGGCGTTCTGGTTGGCACTGTCCATGGCGGTCATGCGGGCATTCTGCTCACAGCAGAAGCTGTCGATGAGCGCCGCGTAAATAAAGCCCGAAACATAGCTGGGCATCATGCTGTTCAGCACCTCCCGTACGCTGGGAACAAACTCAAAAGGCGTGGTAACCAGCCGCTCGTTGATGGAGGTATCCTCGAAATAGGTGCGGTGAAAGGGCAGCAGCCGGGTGCACCGGGCCCGAAAAGACAGGCTGCTCTCCATATCCGTATAAATTACAAAGATCTTCTTTAGCTCCCCCTTGTCAAAGCCCTCTAAAAGCCGGGCGCTAATCTCCCGGGCCCGGGCCATGGTAGGGTTTTGGGCAGTGTAAAGGAAGCTGTGCTCAATGGGGATCTTGTGCTGGTTGAAATACCGCCGGCCATACTCCCCCACTACAAAGAGCTTGGTATCCGGGTGCTGGTCCAAAAGCTGCCGGGCCTCTCGAATGGCGTTCTGGTTATAGGCGCCTGCCAGGCCCTTATCGGCCGTAATAACCAGGCAGCCGTAGGTTCCCTCGGCCAGGGCTTCGGATCCGTTTACCGGGTAAAAGTAGTGACTGTCCACGTCGCTGGCAGTGCGGAAAATGCGCTTAATCTCCCCGCGCAGGGACTCAAAATAGGGCCTGGTGTTATCCAGCTCCTGCCGGGCCTTGCGCAGCTTGGTAGAGGCGATCAGGTACATGGCGTTGGTGATCTTCCGGGTTTCCCGCACGCTTTCGATGTGGGTTTTTATTTCCTTAGTTCCCGGCATGCTGGGCACCACGCTTTCTGGGGTGGAGGAAGTCCTCCTGATATTTCTTCGCCAGCTCTACCAGCTCCGCCCGGTCATCGGCGGAAAGCTGCCCGCTCTGGTCAATACGGTGGCAAAGGTCCGGGGCCTGGGCCTCTACATAGGTCAAAATTCCCTTTTGGAAGGCCCCAAGCCGGTCCAGGGGAACGTCCTGCATCACATGCTCCATAGCGGCCACCAGCAAAACCACCTGCCGGTGATGGGAAAGGGGCGCGTACTGGGGCTGGCGCAGCAGGCGCATCAGCCCTTGACCATAGGCCAGCTGGCGCTTGGTAGCGTCGTCCAGGTCGCTGGAGAACTGGGTGAACACCTCCATTTCCCGGTACTGGGCCAGTTCCAGGCGAATGGCCCCAGCGGCGGACTTCATGGCCTTGGTCTGGGCGTCGCCGCCCACACGGGATACGGACAATCCCACGTTAACAGCTGGGCGCTGGCCTGAGAAGAACAGGTCGCTCTCTAAGAAGATCTGGCCGTCGGTAATGGAAATGATATTGGTCGGGATATAGGCAGACACGTCTCCGGCCTGGGTCTCTACAATAGGCAGAGCGGTCATGCTGCCGCCCCCCAGCTCGTCAGACAGGTGGGCAGACCGCTCCAAAAGCCGGGAGTGCAAATAGAACACGTCCCCAGGGTAGGCCTCCCGGCCAGGAGAACGCTCCATCAGGAGGCTTAGGGCCCGGTAGGCAATGGCATGTTTTGAGAGGTCGTCATAGACAATCAGCACGTCCCGGCCTTGGTACATAAAGAACTCAGCCAGGGCACAGCCTGCGTAAGGGGCGATATATTGCAAAGCCGCCGAGGCGCCCGCTGGGGCACTGACCACAGTGGTATACTCCATGGCCCCTCGACGGCTAAGGTTCTCCACCATCTGGGCCACAGAGCTGGTTTTTTGGCCAATAGCCACATAGATGCACACCACGTTTTTGCCCTTTTGGTTTAGGATAGTGTCCAGAGCAATCGCGGTTTTACCGGTCTGGCGGTCGCCAATAATCAGCTCCCGCTGGCCCCGGCCAATCGGAAACATGGAGTCAATTGCCAAAAGGCCGGTCTCCATAGGGGTGTTTACTGGTTGGCGGTCCAGAATACCTGGAGCCGGGGCCTCGATGGGCATATGGGTCTCTGCCTCAATGAGCCCCTTGCCGTCCACTGGCAGGCCCAGGGCGTCCACCACCCGGCCCAAAAAGCCCTCCCCCACTCGCATACCCGCGGTTTTTAGGGTACGGCGGACCATACTGCCTGCCACAATTTCCTCGCTGTCGCCGAAGAGGATGCAGCTAAGCTCTCCTTGGCGCAAGTCCTGGACCATGCCCTTTACCCCAGAGGAGAACACCAGAATCTCCCCATACTGGGCGTGCTCCAGGCCACCCACCGTGGCAATTTCGCTGTCCACGGTAAGCACCTCGCCCATTTCTTCAGGCAATACAGAGAGCTGCCACTGCTCCATGGCCTCCCGCATTAGGGGCAGCAGGTCCTCTTGGCCTGGCCGGAGCTGGCGCAGGTAGTCTTGAAACTGCCGCACCCGGCCGTGGGGGGTCCAGTCGTACACGTCCGAGCCCACTTGCAGACGAAAGCCGGTTTTCAGCGCCGGGTCATACTCCCACTGCATGGGCACAGTGCGCTGGTACTTATCATTAAGAAATTTTGTAAAGCGCTGAAGCTGCTGGTCGTTGGGTTCTCTGCCGCTGCGCAGCGTCGCGGTTAAATGCCGTCTATCGGCCCTCATGCTCCGCGCCTCCCTCCGCCAGATTCAAGAACTGGTCGAAGGGGTCCGTGTCTGGGTGGAAAGCCAGTTTTTCCACCGCCTCGGCGGCAAGCCGTTTCAGCTCCCGCTGGGACTCCTTCAGGGCGCGCTCCTGGCTGTGCTCCGCCTGGGCCCGGGCCTGGGCTATGATATGCTGGGCCTGCTCCTTTGCCTGGGCCAGCTGGGCCTCGGCAGATTCCTGCACAGCCAGCTGGGCCTTTTGCCGGGCCTGGCGCACCTCTTCGTCGGCCTGGTCCAGCTTCTGCTGGTACTTGGTCTTAATCTCCTCGGCGGCTTCCAGCTTGGTGGCGGCCTGCTGCTCCAGCTCGCGGTAGTGGTCCTCCCGCTTTTGCATAAAGCTTTTTACAGGCTTGAAGAGCAGAAAGTACAGCCCGCCCACCAAAATAGCCAGGTTCATCCAGTGCAGCAGAATCTGCTGCCAATCAATATTCAGAGGCATATCTACACCCGCCTTTATAGTACGAAAATAATGAGGATGACCACCAGCAGGGCGTAAATAATGGCGGTCTCAATAAACACCAGGCCCAGCATCATGGTGGTACGGATCTTGCCCTCTGCTTCGGGCTGGCGGGCAATGCTCTCCGAGGCCTTGGCAGTAGCCAGGCCCATGCCCACCCCGCCGCCGGCCGCGGCAATACCCACGGCAATGGCGGCGGCCAGCGCCTTCAGGCCAATGGTGTTTCCGGCCTCCTCGGCGGCCTCTTCAGCGGCCGGGGCCTGGTCGGACCCGGCGGCTAGGGCGGGCACGCCCAGGGCGAACAGGATGGACAGCGCCAAAATAATAGCGCAGAGAATTCTTCTATGGCGAAAAAGTTTTTTCATGAGAGGATGCTTCCTTTCCAGTGAAATTTGTGAGAATATCCATGGTATAATCAAATCCAGTTTTTAGGATCTCGCCTGTCAAGGCAAGGAAATCTTTACTGTCCGCCGGCCTGGCCCTTCTTGGCCTTAGGATGGGCGGGCTCACTGACCTCGCCGTAATACAGCGCGGTCAGCATGGTGAGCACGTAGGTCTGAATAAGAGCATGCAAAAGGGTGAACAGCACCCCCACCACCACCGGCAGCACAAAGCTGAGGGTGACAAAATAATACACAAGCTCTGTCACCAGCAAACCGCTGAGCAACGCGCCAAATAGGCGGAAGCTCATGGAAATGGGCAGGGAGAATTCCTTTAGGGTTTTGCCAATGCCCTTTACCCCGTTGCCCGCCACGCCCCCGGAGAGGATGATCAGGTACGAGAGCACCCCCAGGGCAATGGCGGCGTTTACGTCTGACAAGGGCGCGGGCAGGGTAATGGCATGGCCCGCCGTGGTAGTGGCCTGAATGCCCAAGAGCTCAAACAGGGTACCCACAAAGATGTATGCCCCAACCCCAAAAATATAGGCCCCCAAAAAGCCGTTGCGATGGGGGCTGTTTGTTTTGGCCATATGGTCGAACAACCCCACCGCCTCTTCCAGCGCCAGCTGGAACTTTCCCGGCGCCAGCCGGAACCTTGGGATAACGAAGATTCGGATACACGCGGCGGCCGCCAGCAAAATGGCCGTTACGGTAAAAGCGGAGATTAACCCTGGGTTCACGGCTTTTCCGCCCAAAAAGTGGATCTGGTTGGTATTGTGCAGCACGGCGTCCCGCATAGCCTCCTGCACGCTTTCAGACCGGCTGCCGGTACCCACCGCCACCGAGCCCACAAGCAAAAGCAAAACCACCGCAAGCCACAGAACCAAACCTTTTTTGTGTTGCTTCATCGCGCACTTCCTTTCCTCCATAAAAATTATAAAATGCTTCTGACGGTGTTCGAACCCGCATTCAAAACCGGAAACCGCAGGAGCAAAAACATTTCTCGGTTGTGAATACAGGTTCTATCAACATCATGCAGATTATAGCAATTTTCATGGGCAATGTCAAGTTCGCCGGGGTAAAGGAGGACGGTGAAAAATTCACAATTTATATATATTTTGACAAAACTCCAGGGTTACCCTTTGGCAAAAAAGCGGCCCCAAGGGGCCGCTTTTTCTATGAATTTTCCTTGCTGCCATGGAACAGGTCCGCCACCTCACTAATAGTTACATAGGCGTTTTTATCAATATGTTTCACAGCGTTTTTTAGCTTTACTACCTGGAACTGATTCACCACCACATAGAGGATGGTCCTTGGCTGGTCCGAGTAAAACCCGTGGGCGTCTATCAAGGTAACGCCTGTGCCAAACTCTTCTGAAATGGATTTCGCGATCTCCTGGGGCTGGGTGGTAATAATCATGGCCGACTTAGAGCTATCCAGACCGTCCACAATAAAATCCACGGTTTTTGAGCCCGCCGCATAGGTGACAATGGAGTAAAGGGGCAGAATCCAGCTGTCCACAGCAATACCGCAGACAATGTACAAGACCACGTTATAGATCAGTACAAAGGTACCTACCGAAAGGCCCAGCCCCTTGGCAAAGATCACTGCCACTACCTCGATACCATCCATGGCTCCCCCAAACCGGATGGCCAGACCGCTGCCAATGCCGGAGATTATTCCGCCGAACAGGGCGCACAAAAACAGATCGGTGCCAGCCAAAGGCGACGCAAACCGAACATCCACAGGAAACACGTCTGTTATTAACCAGGCAAATACCGCGTACACCGACACCGTGAAAATGGCGTACACTGAAAAAACCGCCCCCTGCTTTTTTAGGCCGTAAAGGAACAGGGGCACGTTAAGCACAATGAGGAAAAAGGAGAGGGAGAGATATTCCGGGGTCAGTTGAGAGAGCAGGATGGACGTGCCGGAAATCCCGCTGTCATACAGCTGCACTGGCGCGATAAAAATGGTGACTCCAATGGCGTTCACCACCCCCGCCAGGAACAGAAAAACAAAGTTCAGGGGCTCCATCTGGCCCAGCAGGGCTGCCGTCCGGCCTCTTAACTTAACCAATTCCATGCACTTCCCTATCAGTGAGATAACTTTATTTTTAGTATACCATAATCTTCCTAAAGGCGCAAGGAGAATTTTGGCGGGAGGAAGCCGGCCACAGGCTCTTCTCCTCCCAAAAAAGAAACCCTAGAGTCTGTTTTAAAACAGGCTCTAGGGTCCGGGTTCTTTTCAGCTAGAAGCTTTTAAACTGTGAAAGTCACATCTCCCAGGCTGGGATCTACCTTTAGCAGCAAGCCCAGCTCTCCAGGCTCTGCCTGGGCGCCATTTAGATCCTGTACGCTCTCCAGGTTCCGCAGCAGTACCTGCAGGCCCGCCGCTTTGCCCTCAAAGCGCAGGGTAACCTTACCGCCCTGGTTCTTGGCGGTTACAGTGAGGAACTTCTCCCCCTTCATGTCCACCACGTCGGCCTTGGCCTCTCCCGTCAGCTGGAACAGGTGCAAGGTCAAGCCATCGCTGTAGTCGTATTCCACATCCTGGTCATTGCCTCCAAAGGGGATGATGCTGTTCTCCCGGGCCATTAGGGGCAGGCTCATAAAGTCGTGGACCTCATGCAGCCAACGGCCGCCTTCTACCACTTGGTTGCTAAGGATGTTGGTCCACTTGCCCGCGGGCAGGTAATAGTCCACATCCCCTTCTTTGCTGAACACCGGGGCCACCAGCAGTCTCTCGCCCAGCATGTACTGGCGGTCCAGGCTGTCGCAGGGAATGTCCTCCGGGAACTCCAGCAGCATGGCCCGCATCATGGGCACGCCTGTGGTATTGGTTTCTACAGCGCTGGTATACAGGTAGGGCATTAGAGAACACTTCAGGTTGGTGAACTTGCGCACCACGTCCACGGACTCTTCGTCAAACAGCCACGGCACCCGGTAAGAGCCGCCCCCGTGCAGCCGGGAATGGGTAGAGAGCAGCCCAAAGGCCGCCCAACGCTTGTACACGTCGGCGGGCGCGGTGCCCTCGAAGCCGCTGATGTCGTGGCTCCAGAAACCAAAGCCCGAGAGGCACAGGGAAAGCCCCGCCCGTAGGCTCTCGCTCATGGAGAGGTAGTTGGAGGAGCAGTCGCCGCCCCAGTGTACCGGGAACTTCTGTCCCCCGGCGGTGGCGCTGCGGGCGAACAGGCAGGCCTCGTTATGGCCCTTATACTCCTCCAAAAGCTCGAACACGCACTTGTTATACAGATAGGTGTAATAGTTGTGCATCAGCACCGGGTCGCTGCCGTCGTAGTAGACGCAGTCCGTGGGAATACGCTCGCCGAAGTCGGTCTTAAAGCAGTCTACGCCCATCTCCAGCAGAGCCCGCAGCTTTCCCTGGTACCACTTCCAGGCGGCAGGGTTGGTAAAGTCCACCAGGCCCATGCCCGCCTGCCACAGGTCCCACTGCCACACATCGCCGTTGGGGCGCTTGAGCAGGTAGCCCTGCTCCATGGCCTCCTTGAACAGCGGCGACTTCTGGCCAATATAGGAGTTGATCCACACGCAGATTTTCAGCCCCCGCTCCTTTAGGCGCTTCAGCATCCCCGGGGCGTCCTTGAACATCTTGGGGTCGAACTTAAAGTTGCACCACTCGTTTTCCGCCATCCAGTAGCAGTCAAAGTGGAACACATGCAGGGGCAGCTTCCGCTCCTCCATGCCGCCTACAAACTCATTGACCGTCTCCTCATCATAATTGGTGGTAAAAGAAGTGGAAAGCCACAAACCAAAGGTCCAGGCTGGGGGCAGGGCAGGACGGCCGGTCAGGGCGGTGTAGTTGGAAAGCACGGTCTTGGCGTCGCCTCCGCCAATAACCATAAAGTCCAGGCACTCGCCAGGCACCGAGAACTGAGCCCTGGTCACCACCTCGGAGCAGAGCTCATAGCTGACCTCCGCGCTGGAATTGACAAACACGCCATAACCCCGATTGGTCAGGTAGAAGGGGATGTTCTTGTACGCAATCTCCGAACAGGTTCCGCCGTCCTCCTGCCACATATCCACAATCTGGCCGTTCTTCACAAAGGGCGTGAAGCGCTCGCCCAGGCCGTAGATTTTCTCGCCAATGGAGAGGTCCAGCTGGGCCCGCATATAGGGGCCCTGGGGGGTGCTCATGTAACTGATCATAGCATGGCCAAACCGGTCGCCCACCCGGGTTAGGGGCTTACCCTCGTAAAAATACTGGAAGCTGGCGGGGTTCAGGGTAATTTTCAGCTGGGTTTTACCGCTGGTAACGGTAAGCCCGCCCTCCCACTCCTCCACTTCCAGGGGGAGTTCTTCCATATCCAGCTCAAACTGGGGGACCTTTTTGGCCCCGCCCATAAAATGCCAAGCCTGGGTACGGATAATGTCCGCCCGGGGGGAGCTAATAAACATTTCCAGAACAGGCCCGCCCATGCCCCGCATGTCTTGGGGATAAGGCACGCTATACAGATACAGCCGGCTGCCCTCTACCCGGGCTTCGCGAATTTGGACACAGTCATAATTATCCACGCCAGGCATGTTCAGCCAATAACCTTTGGTAAATTTCATTTTTAAGTTCCTTTCTGTTAAAAAACTTTATCGCTTTCGCTGGCAAGAACTGATTACTGACATTATACCATTCCTATTTGCAAAAAGGAAGAGAAAACAGGAAATTTCCCAATTTTTTATTTTGCTTTTGAGGCTCCGGCTGAAACGGTGGGACAAGAGAAAACTTTGCCTTTTGCCGCATCCAAAAACAACGCGTACAGGCAGATTATCCGCCCAATTTTCATATATATTTAGCGAAATCCCGCCAAACACGAAGCAAAAGGAGTGGACAGACATGTTTTTCGCCAATTTAATCGACCTTTTCTCCCATATCTTTTACCTGCTGCTCCACGTTACCGGCACGGGCAGCTTTCCCCGGGCCCTCTCCTCCAGCAGGGAAAAGGCTTGTCTAGAAGAGTTTTCCCGGGGCAGCCAGGCCGCCCGCCGGGAACTGATTGAGCACAACCTGCGGCTGGTGGCCCATATTGTAAAGAAGTACTATGTCAACGGCAACGACCAGGAGGATTTAATTTCTGTGGGCACCATTGGACTTATCAAGGCTGTGGATACTTTTGACCCTCATAAAGGGATCCGGCTTTCCAGTTATGCTTCTAAGTGTATTGAAAATGAAATCCTTATGTTCTTCCGCACTGGTAAAAAGTCCGCCCAGGATGTGTCCATTAACGAGCCTATTGACACAGACAAGGACGGCAATGCCCTGACCCTGATGGACACGATGGCCACGGATGACACGATGATCGACGACATAGACACCCGCATGAAGTCCCGCCGCCTTTACGACTACCTCCCCTCTTTAGAGCCCCGGGAGCGCAGCGTGATCTGCATGCGCTACGGCCTAGGAGGCCGCAAGCCTCTGCCCCAGCGGGAGGTGGCGGATAAACTGAAGATTTCCCGCTCTTATGTGTCCCGCATTGAGAAGCGGGCCCTGGAAAAGCTCCGGCTGCAATTTGAGCAGGAAGGGTAGACAATTCCCCCATTCTATGCTACACTGTAGACACAGTGAACACAAAAACGAAGGAATCCCCACTTTAAGGAGGATATTATGCTGGAAGAACTGAAAAAGAAAGTCTGCGACGCAAATTTGATGCTGCCCAAATATGGACTGGTAACCTTTACCTGGGGCAATGTGTCCGGCATTGACCGGGAAAAAGGGCTAATGGTTATCAAGCCCTCTGGGGTCGAGTATGACGGCATGTCTCCTGAGGACATGGTCGTAGTGGACCTCCATTCCGGAGAGCGCGTGGAGGGCAAATGGAAGCCCTCCAGCGACACGGACACCCACCTGGCCCTGTACCGGGCTTTTCCAAACGTCGGCGGCATTGTGCACACCCACAGCCGGTGGGCCACCACCTTTGCCCAGGCAGGGCTCTCTATTCCCGCTATGGGCACCACCCAGGGGGACTATTTCTACGGCGACATCCCATGTACTCGCCGTATGACCTCCTGGGAGATTGGCGGCGCCTATGAGATGGAGACCGGCTGCGTCATTGTAGAGACGTTCCGGGGTACGGACCCCATGACCATCCCCGGGGTGCTGGTACACAGCCATGGGCCCTTCGCCTGGGGTACAGACCCTGTAAACGCGGTTCACAACGCGGTGGTGATGGAAGAGGTGGCCTTTATGGATTGGCATACGAAAGTGTTGAATCCCCATGCCGGCCGGATGCAACAGGAGCTGCTGGATAAGCATTACCTGCGCAAACACGGAGAAAACGCCTATTACGGCCAGGACGCCCAACCCCAGGAAGCGAAGGAGCAAGCCCATGATTAAACTTGGCGTATGCACGGGCCTGGAGAACGCTCCTCTTTTGGCAAAGGCCGGTTTTGACTACATTGAGACTGCTCTAAATGCTCTGGCCGCCCTAAGCGAGGCGGACTTTGACCAAAGGAAACGCTCTCTGGCCCAAAGCGGCCTGTCTTGTGAAGCCGTAAACTGTATGCTGCCCGGGACCCTGGCTGTGGTAGGGCCCCAGGTAGACCGGGAACCGCTGACCAACTACCTAAAGCTGGCCTTTGCCCGGGCCCAGGCCCTGGGGGTAGAGCAGGTGGTGTTCGGTTCTGGAGGCAGCCGGGGTGTGCCGGCTGGAGCTTCCCACTGGCAGGCCTGGAAACAGCTGGCCGATTTTCTGTCTCTGGCCAGCCCCCTGGCGGCGGAACGCGGGCTGAAAATTGCCATAGAGCCCCTGTCCCGGCAGGAGTGCAACATCATTAACCACGTTTCCGAAGCCTTGGCTCTGGCCGCGCTTTTAGACCTGCCCCAAGTGGGGGTGCTGGGCGACACCTACCACATGGCCCAAAACGACGAGCCCCTAGGGGCCCTGGCTCAACCCGGCAGCCGCCTGTGGCACCTGCACATTGCCTGCCCTCAGGGCCGCGCTTTCCCCAAAGTTGGAGACCCGGCCCATCAGCGGGGAGAATATCAGAAGCTGTTCGCCATTTTAAAGGAGTCCGGCTACACCGGGCGGGTCAGCGTGGAAGGGAACAGCCAAGACTTTAATTCCGACATACAGGCCAGTTTTGCTCTTTTGGACCCGCTGCGGCGGTAATGGCCTAGAACGTCCCAAGGGAATATAAGAGGGAGACCGGATTCACCCCGGCCTCCCTTTTTATATCTACCGGCGAATGTCCCCGCCGCTATTCCCCAGGCCCCGCAGGGTCTCTAGGTCCTCCATCAGGCAGGCGTCCCCTGCAATGCTGTGCTTCAGCACGCTGGCGGCCACGGCAAAATTTACCGCCTCCTGGGGCCCCAAACAATGGAACAGCGCGTAAATCAACCCCGCCGCAAAGGCGTCGCCACCGCCCACCCGGTCCAAGATCTGGAAGGTATAGCTGGGGCTCTCCACGGTTTCACCCTCCATCCATAGGTAGGCCTTTAGGCTATTTTCGCTACTGTTAGGTGCTTCCCGCACGTGTCGGGCTATGCAGCGCAGGTTTGGGTAGCGCTCCGCAAATTTTTCAAACACCTCCGTCTGGGCCACACGGTCCGGCCGCATGGGCAGGCCGTCCTTTACATCCCCTTCTCCCAAATTTTCCGGGTCTTTCCACAGGTGATAGGGCTCTATGCCCAGTAGCACGTCCACATAGGGCAAGCACTGGGTACAAAAGTCCCGGGCCTGGTCCCAGCTCCACAGGGCTGAACGGAAGTTGCCGTCAAAGCTGACCACCAGCCCCAGTTCCTTGGCAGCGGCCAAACAGCGCAGCACAAGCTCCGCGCATCCCCTGGAAAGGGCCGGGGTAATGCCGCTTAAGTGCAGCCAGTGGTACCCGGCCAGCAGCTTTTTTACGTCCACCTGATCCAGGTCGTACTCGGCCAGGGCGCTGTGTTTTCGGTCGTACACCACCCGGCTGGCCCGGGGGCCAAAACCCGCTTCTAAATAATACGTGCCCAACCGGTGGGTAGGGGTCTCGGCTGGGGTGGAAAGAATCACCTGCCCACAGTCCACCCCATACCGCCGCAGGTGGCCTAGGGCGGCACGCCCCAGGGGGTTGCCAGGGACCACGGTGAAAAAGCTGCTATCCACTCCCCAATTTGCCAGGGCCAGGGCGATGTTTGCCTCGCTGCCGCCGTAGTGGGCCAAAAAGCCCTCTGCCCCGGCCAGCATTCCGTGGTCCGGCGGGGTCAGGCGCAGAAGAAGTTCCCCCAGGGTAATAAATTTCCCGCCCGAAAGATTCCAAAAACCCCTCATCATCTGTTCCTCCTCAGTTTTTCCGGGCGCTTTCTACAATCTCCCGGGACTCCCTGCACAGCCGGGTAATTTCCTCCCACCGGCCCTCCTCAATCAGGGAAGCCGCTACCATATAAGAGCCCCCGCAGGCCGCGATCACTGGGCTGGCCATGTACTCGGGCAAATTTTTCAGGCTGATCCCCCCTGTAGGCATTACTTGAAACTGGGGGAAAGGCGCGCTCATAGCCTGGATTTTGGCCAGCCCGCCGGACTGCTCGGCCGGGAAAAACTTAATCAGCTCCAGGCCGAACTTTAGGGCCGCGTGGTAGTCGCTGGGCGTGGTGCAGCCAGGATAAATCGGCACGCCTTTTTTCTGGGCATAAGCTACCAGCTCACTGTCAAAGCCAGGGGTAACGATAAACGCGCCCCCCGCGGCCAAAGTCTGGTCAATCTGTTCCGTGGTGGTCACAGTGCCCGCGCCCACAGTCATTTGAGGACAGGCCTCCTTCATCAGCCGGATGGCCTGCTGGGCCCCCGCCGCCCGAAAAGTAACCTCCGCCACAGGCACGTCCCCTGCGCACAGGGCTTGGGCCAGGGGCGCGGCGTCCCGCTCCGGATGGTTTAGCACAATAACAGGCACAATGCCCACCTTTGAAATCAGCTGGTCTATTTTCTTCATAGGTTTCCCTCCAAGTATTCTCTCTGTCCCCGCTGGGCAGGCTGGCGGGGTCCGCTATTGGATATGTACAGCATAACCCAGAACCCGCCCGCCGTCAAGTATTTCTTGGCGCAGTTAAAAAACCTTCCAAATTTCAGGCCCGCCCCCTTGTTCTTTTGCCTCCTTTTTGATAGAATGTACCTATCCATCTGCCCCGCACGCAGCTGCTGGGGCAAAACACAGGCATTGCCGCAGATGAAAATCAGGAGGTTCTACATGAACAAAAACTATTTTAGCACTCCCATAGACATAAAGGCTGTAGCCGTAGACGACCCGTTCTGGAGCGCCTTTCAGGAAACTGTCCGCCGGGAGGTAATTCCCTACCAGTGGGAGGCCCTGAACGACCGGGTAGAGGGCGCTGCCCCCAGCTACTGTATGCACAATTTCCGGGCCGCGGCTCAACTGATGGCAGAGAAAAAGGCCAGCCCGGGCTTTCAGGAGCCCGTCTACACAGACCGGGGCTTTGAGGCCCTGCCCCAGGACCCCGCCCATCCAGACCCGGACAAGTTTTTTGGCTATGTGTTCCAGGACACGGACTTTTCTAAATGGATTGAGGCCGTGGGCTACTCTTTAACCCAGCACCCGGACCCCCAGCTGGAAGAAACCGCAGACCAGGCCATTGATCTGGTCTGTGCCGCCCAGCACGACAGCGGATACCTGGACACCTACTATATCCTGAATGGCATGGACCGGGCCTTTACCAATCTGAAGGACCACCACGAGCTATACTGCCTGGGCCATTTGCTAGAGGGCGCGGTCGCCTATTACCAGGCCACGGGCAAGGACAAGCTGCTAAAGGCCGCCTGCCGCTTTGCGGACTATGTAGACTCCCGGTTTGGGCCAGAGCCGGAAAAATGCCAGGGCTACCCAGGCCACGAGATTGCCGAGATGGCCCTGGTGCGGCTATATGAGGCCACCGGAGAGGAAAAGTACCTGCGTCTAAGCAAATTTTTCATCGACCAACGGGGCGCCGCGCCCAACTACTTTTTGCAGGAGGACCAGGCCCGGGCCGCTTATGAGGACCAGCCTGCTCCAGAGGACAACACGGCCCCCTATGCCTATTACCAGGCCCACAAGCCTGTGCGCCAGCAGGAGGAAGCCTTGGGCCATGCGGTGCGGGCGGGATATCTCTATTCCGGGATGGCAGACGTGGCCAGACTGACCCAGGACCAGGAGCTGTTTGACGTCTGCCAAAGGCTTTGGGACGAGATTGTGGGAGAAAAGCTGTACATTACCGGCGGCATAGGCGGCACGGTCCACGGCGAAGCCTTTTCTTACCCCTTTGACCTGCCCAACGACACCGCCTATTCCGAGACCTGCGCCGCCATTTCCCTGGCCTTTTTTGCCCGGCGGATGCTGGAAATTCAGCCAAAAGCGGAGTATGCCGACGTGATGGAGCTGGCCATGTACAATACCGCTCTGGCCGGTATGGCCCTGGACGGCAAAAGCTTCTTCTACGTAAATCCCCTGGAAGTGAACCCCGCCGCCTGCAAAGCAGACGCCCGGCTGCGCCATGTGAAGCCCCAGCGGCAAAAGTGGTTTGGCTGCGCCTGCTGCCCGCCCAACATTGCCCGGCTGGTCACTTCCGCAGCCCAGTACGCTTTTACCGAGAATAAGGACACCCTGTTCACCCACCTGTACATGGGGGGCGAGATTTCCAAGCAGGTGGGCGGCGCCCAGTTGCGCCTAAGCCTGGAAAGCCATCTCCCCTGGCAGGGCAAGGCTGCCATGACAGTCCATACGGCAGAGCCCCTTCCGTGCACCCTGGCTTTTCGGGTTCCGGGCTGGTGCCAGAATCCCAGCATTACCGGTCCCCAGGCCATGGAGCGGGTGGAAAAGGACGGATACGTGTACTTTACCGGCGTCTGGCAGGACGGAGACAGGGTCTGCCTGGACTTCCCTATGGAGGTGCGCCTGAACGCTGCCAATTCCCGGGTGCGGGAGGACCTGGGCCAGGTGGCAATTACCCGGGGGCCCATCTGCTATTGCCTGGAGCAGGCTGACAACGGTGAAAACCTGCATTTGTGCAGAGTAGACGCTGGCCAAATTGATAAAGCAGAACTGGAACCAGTCACTATTGGCGGACAGGAGATGACCTCTATCCATGTGCCTGGTTTCCGTCAAGATCCGCCCGCCCTGGGCGCCCCCCTGTATAACCGCTACACACCGGCAGCGGAACGCCCTGTTTGCCTAAAGTACATCCCCTACTACGCCTGGGCCAACCGGGGGTTGGGCGAGATGCGGGTTTGGGTACGGGTATAGGAACCATATAAAGAGGAGGCCCCTTATGCAAATCCCCATTGATTATCTGGAGCGCGTTTACGCCGGCTGGTATGGCAAAATTATTGGCGTCCGCCACGGCTCCAACGTGGAAGGATGGACCTATGAGAAGATTGCCGAGACCTACGGAGAGATAAACGGCTACCTGTTCCACTTTAAAAATTTCGCGGCGGATGACGATACCAACGGGCCTATCTTCTTTATTCGGGCCCTGGAGGACTACGCTTGCGGCGAAAACATCACCCCAAAGAATATGGGCGAGACCGTGCTAAACTATGTGCCCCTGGACCACAGTTTCTTTTGGCTGGGAGGCTACGGCGTCTCCACTGAGCACACCGCCCTGCTGAATCTGCTCCACGGCATTGACGCCCCCCTTTCCGGCTCGGTGGAGCTAAACGGAGCCGCTGTGGCCGAGCAGATCGGCGGGCAGATCTTCATTGATACCTGGGGCCTGGTGAACCCCTGCGACTACCGCCGGGCTGCCCGGTACGCCGCCAAAATGGCCTCGGTCACCCACGGGGGCAACGGCATATATGGGGGCATGTTTGTGGCCGCCTGCGTTAGCGCGGCCTTTGTCGAAAAAGACGTGCAGAATATTATTAAGGCCGGGCTCTCGGTCATTCCCCCAGACTGCGAGTACGCCCGCATGGCCCAGGCGGTGCGGGCCTTTTACGCCGCCCACCCAGAGGACTGGCGGCAATGCTTTGCCTATGTGCAGGAGAACTTTGGCTACCACCGCTACCCCGGGGCCTGCCATATCATTCCCAACGCCGCCGTGGTACTGCTCTCCCTTCTCTACGGAAATGGGGACTTCTCTCGATCCATTAACATCTGCAATATGTGCGGCTGGGATACAGACTGTAATGTAGCCAACGTTGGCTGTATCCTGGGTGTGGCCGTAGGGCTGGAGGGCATCCACCGGTCCTGGCGAGAGCCTATCAACGACTTTCTGGCCTGCTCCAGCGTATTGGGATGCATGAACCTTCGGGACGTGGCCAACGACGCCCTATACCTGGCCTCTCTTGGCTACCGCCTGGCGGGGGAGCCCTATCCCGAAGCCCTGCGTCCCTTCTTAGAGGGCAGTGCGCCCCGGTTCTCTTTTGTGTTGCCGGAGAGTACCCACAGCTTCCGCACAGCAGGCTGTGACTGCGCATATGAAAATATTGCCGATACCACTGCCCTGGGGGGCCGCTGCCTACGGGCCTGGGTGCAGGCCTCCCCCACTCCCCGGCGGCTGTACAGGCAAACCTATTACCAGGCCCAGGACTTCAGCGACGACCGCTATTCCCCGGCCTTTACCCCAGAGGTGTTTCCCGGCCAGCGGGTGGTGCTTCGGGTGAAAACCCAGAGCCCTATAACCCTGCGGGCCTATGCCTATGACCTGTACTCCCAAAGCCACATTTACGGCGAAAGCGTCCAGGCAGCGGGCTGGACCACCCTGACCCTGGACCTGCCCTCTTCGGACGGGTGCATTGGTCAGGTGGGCCTGGAGCTGCCTGCTGGAGAAGCCGCCGTGGTGGATCTTGACAGCCTGGACTACCAGGGCGGCCCAGACTATGTGCTGGACTTCTCTAAGGCGGGGCTGGAGCGCTGGACTACTTTCCACACCGAGCTAAGCCAGACCTCCACCTCCCAAGGCATTTGGAGTATTGAGAACGGCGCGGCCGTTGGCAGCTGCGCAGACCACGGGGAACTGTTTACCGGGGGCCGGGACTTTGCCGGTTACAGCGTTACGGTGGACGTTCGGCCCATGCTGGGCCGAACCCACCTGGCGCTTATCCGGGCCCAGGGGAACCTGCGGAGCTATATGGCAGGCTTTCAAGACCAGCGGCTGGTCATCATCAAAAACCAGAGAGAGCCCAAGGTTTTGGCCAGCATGGAATTCCCTTGGGAAAATGGCAGACCCTACCAGCTGACGGTAGAGGCCAAAGGCAACCGCATCTCCCTGGCGGTAGACGGCCAGCCCTGCTTGTGGACAGAGGACCAGGATCAGCCTTATCTGACAGGCTGTTATGGGTTCTCGGTGCAAAAGGGCAGCCGCTGCAAAATAGAGCGGTTCACGGTTCAAAGTTGCTAAGCTGAACTGTCCCCCACCCGTTTTTCCGCTTCCTCACAGAAGGCCAGCTGGTAAAAATGAGAGACCATTCCCTAAAAACTTCGTGAAAGGTTCTTAGGGGAACTTCTTTTACAAAATTCTTCCAAATGGGGTAAAAGCAAGCGTCTGCCAGAAAACCGCCAATCAGCCGATTACTTGGCGGAGTCCAAGGAATGGGAATTCCAATCCAGTGGGGTCCGGCTAATTTTACCGGCAGACAAGACCCTTTGAAAACACAATGCCCCAGGACTTTACTGGCGGAACCCCTTCTACCAATATAAAAAGAGAACCAGCTGCCAGCTGGTTCTCTTTTTATATTTCCTTCAGTAGGCAATCTCCATCCACTGCCCTACCTTAGCAGATTTCATAGCGGTCTCGATCACCGCCAGAGTATTGTGGCCGTCTATACCTGTAACAATCGGCCGCCGCGCCTCTACAATAGATGCGATGAACTCATCGATGACCCCGCTTTTCAGCTGGCGGTGATTGGTACTAATATCTCCCACCGTGTACTTGACCTGAGTGCCGTCCCGCATTTCCAGGACAATATCGTCCGCATAGTCGCCGAAGATCTTCATCACACCTTTACTGCCATAAATGGTGCTTCCGTTGTCCTCCGCCCCATAATTGGTCCAGCTAAAATGCATAATGCCCGGCAGGCCGTTCTCCATATTAAACAGGCAGACCGCGTTGTCCTCCAGCTCAATGTACCCGCCTGTCTCGTCTCGCTTATCCAAAGTGGTCAGGGTGGTGAACACGTTTCTGATCTCCGAGTCTGTCAAAAAACGGATAAGGTCAATCTTGTGGGCCCCCAGGTCGCCCATTACGCCGAAATTGGCCTGATCTTTCTTGAAAAACCAGGTGTGGTTTCCCGCGTCTATGCTCCAGCTCTCAGGGCCGGCGTGCTTAAAATTGCACTGGAAAAACAGTAGGTCCCCAATGGCCCCTTGGTGCAGCAGCTCGTGGGCCTTTAGGTGGGCGCGGATAAGCCTTTGGTTATGGCCCAGCATCAGGGTTTTTCCCGAACGCTTTTCCGCCTCCAGCATCCGCCGGGACTCCTCTAAGCTTAAAGCCATCGGCTTTTCGCACAGTACATGCTTGCCGGCCTCCAGCGCCCGGATAGAGGCCTGGGCATGGGTCACGTTGGGTGAACAAACGCTAACCGCGTTCACGGTCTCATCTGCAAAGACCTCTTCCATGCTTTCATAGGCCCTGCCGCCATACTGCCGGCAAAGCTCCTGGGCCCGCTGGCGGTCCGTATCAAACACTCCGGCGATTTCCGCGTTGGGGTTCGCCGCGTACTCTGGCAAATGGCGGCGCTGTCCAATGGCCCCGCCGCCGATTACCGCCACACGAACAATGGGTTTCATACTATTTTCCTCCTTACCGCATCGTGAACTACTGCCTCTGGTCCGGCCTTTACAGCCGCAATCCCATTTCTTCCGCCAGCCCCTTTAAGTAGCGGGTGGCCTCTATATAATCCTCTTCCTCAGTCATATGCTCCAGCATCAGGCAGGTACGCTCCGGCAGGTTAGAGACGCATTCCAGGTAGGTCCGGTAGTCCAGCCCCCCGGTGCCTGGGCGGCACTCGTCCAGGTGGACGGTGAGCTTGCCCGAGAGGGTGATGTCCTTGGCGTGGCAGCTGCGGATATGCCCGCCCAGCTTCTGGAACCAGTCCCGAATCACCTCTCCGTTGCGGTAGTAGCGCCCGGGGCTGTTGATAATATTCACAATGTCCAGGTGTACCCCAAAGCCCGACCGGTCGATGGCCTTCATCAGCTCCAGGTAAGACTCCGGCGTGTCCGGATACATCCAGGGCATGGGTTCTAAGGAGTAACAGGTGCTCTGGGGATTCACCCGGTCGATAATCTTCTGGGTGGTGGCCACAATCTCATCAAAAGCCTTTTGGGTAAAGTTGTCCGGGTGGGGGCCGTCCCACTGCTGGCTGTAGCTGCCCGCTATGTTCACGCAGCAGTTTGCTCCCACGTACTCCGCCAGCTCCAGCTGGTGCACGGCTTTTTCTATGGCGGCCTCCCGCTGGGCCTTGTCTGGGGACAGGGTGTTGTTCCACACCCCAATCTCACAGATCACCAAGTCCGCCTCTTTGGCGGCGTCCCGATAGCCGTCGATTTCTTTTTGAGACGCGGTGTAGTCCACAGGAAAGTACACCGCCGAATACCCAGCCTCTTTTGCCGCCTGGGCCCACTCCCCTGGGGAGCGCCAGGGCTTAAAAATAATTCCGCCAAACCGCATAGCAGTTCCTCCTCAGCGCACGGGCTTGATGTTTAAGTTTACGCCCAGCCGGTCCTCGCTGTCCACAATGGTCCAGCTGCTGCCAGGATAGACGCCCAGGGTACGGTTTACATCGTAGCCGTTGGCGGCCAGAGACTCTATTACGGCGTCCCGGTCGCCACCCACCTCAAAGCCGATGTGGTGCACACCGTTGCCGTGCTTCTCCAGGAATTCCTGGAAGGAACTCTCGCCCCCGGCGGGCTGGTGCAGCTCAATGACGAAGTTGCCCATGTCAATATTACACACCTTCAGGTCACAGCTGACGGGCTTGCCCCGGTAGGTATAATTTTCATTGCCTTCCAAGTGGCTGTCCCGGACCTCCGGCACGTCAATGCCCAGGAGGTTGGCCCAGTCCTTGGCGGCGGACTCAATGTCTTTTACAATAATGTTGATTTGGATAAAGCCTTCTTTTTTTACGGGTGTATTCATAGTGAGGTTCCTCTCTATTGTTTTGTTTGGGGTGATACGGGCCCGCCCCCATGGGTGCGGGGGGATGCTATAAGAGGTCCATGGAGCTTCCGCAGCCCCACACCCCGCGCCAGCGCTGTGGCGGGCGCTGGACCCCCCAATGTATGCCAGCCGCAGCTGGCTCGGCTTACGTGTCCCGCCGAGGAAGCGCACAGCTTTGCGCGGTTCCGCGAAGTGGATGCAGCGTTTACGTTGTCTAGCCTTTTACGCTGCCCATCACCAGGCCGGTGGTAAAGTACTTTTGCAGGAAGGGATACACGCACAGCACCGGCACCATGGCCAGGAACATCTGGGCCGCGTTGGTAGTGCGGGCGTTTACCAGATTCAGGTAGGTGCCCATTTCCGCGCTGATATTGGTTACATTGCGGAAGAAGGCCTCTGGGTTGATGACCACGGTCTGTAAGTAGGTCTGCAAGGGGTAGCGGGTAGTAGAATTCATATAGATCATGCCGTCAAACCAGCTGTTCCAGTGGTACACAAAGGAAAACAGCGTTACCGTGGCCAGGGTGGGGGTGCATACCGGCAGAATCACCCGTACCAGGGTAGAAACATGCCCCGCCCCGTCAATATAGGCGGCTTCCTCCAGTTCCTTGGGCAGGCTGCGCATATAGTTCATAACCACCAGCATGTTAAAAACATTGACCGCGCCGGGCAAAATCAGGGCAAGAAGGCTGTCCATCAGACCCGTCCACTGGACCACCAGGTAATTGGGGATCAGTCCGCCGTTAAACAAAATCGTGATGACAAAGAACCAGGAGAACACGTTCCGCGCCCGGAACTCCCTGGTAGATTTAGAGAGCGGATAGGCGGTTAAAACAATAAGAACAATGTTCAGGGCCACGCCCAGCAAAGTGCGCTGCACGGAAATGCCCAAAGAGGTGATAAACTGGCTATTGGTAAGGATGAACGAATAGGCTGCGGTGTTAAAATCCACTGGCCAAAAAGTCACTTGGTTGGCAGCCACAGCCACCTTGCTGGAAAAAGACATAGCCAACAGGTTGACCATGGGCAAAATGCAAACCAGCGCCATAACGGTAAGCAGCAGATAGTCAAAGACCATAAAGACCTTCCGGGAGGGCGACGCTTTTGATTTCATAATTTTTTCCTCCCTTAGAATATCCGGTAGCCGGCAAAACGGTCGGCCATCCAGTAGGATGCGGTTACAAAGATCAGGGACACGCCGGACTTAAACAGGCCCGCGGCAGTAGAAAGGGCAAACTGGGTGCGCTCAATGCCCAGGCGGTACACAAAGGTATCCAGAATATCTCCGGTAGAGTACACAGCGGGGCTGTAGAGGTTATAGATCTGGTCAAAGCCGCCGTTGAGAATGTCCGCCATGCTTAACACAGTCATCAGCACAATGGTGCTAAGAATGCCGGGCAGAGTGATGTGCCAGGTCTGCTTCCAGCGGTTCGCGCCGTCGATGGAGGCGGACTCATACAGCGCCGGGTCCACACCGGTCAGGGCGGCCAGGTAGATAACGGACTTAAAGCCAAAGTTTTTCCACACGTCCGTAACCACCATGGTAATGGGGAACCAGAAGGAATCCCCCAAGAAGAAGGGCGCCTTTGCCCCAAAAGCCTGGAAAGCCCGGCCCACAATGCCGCTGCTGGGGGAAAGGATGTCTACAAAGATACCCGAGAGGATAATCCAGGAGAGGAAGTTGGGCAGGTACACCATGGTCTGGTAGGTGCGCTTTAGGCCAGAGCGGCTTACCTCGTTCAACAGCAGAGAAAAGGTGACGGGCACCACAATGTTGCCAATCATCTTGGCTAAAGAGATAACAATTGTATTGCGGATAACCGGCCAGAAATTGGGCATAGAAAACAGGTTTTGAAAGTTCTTCAGCCCCACCCATTCCGAGCCAAACAGGCCGTTGGCTGGGTTGAACTTTTGAAAAGCGATCACGGTTCCCACCATGCCGCCATAAGAATAGATGGCCACCAGAACGACGGCCGGAACCAGCATAATATAAAGGGGCAGCTCCCGCAAAAACTTGTCGGTACGCCGCTGCGGTTTTGGCGCGGCTTTCGCGCCCTGTGTGGATTTGCTGCTCACTTTTTGTTCACCACCTTGGTATATTGGGATACATATTTGACCTGATAAATTACGAAATGAGCTTTGGAGCTAGGTTCTAAAAGAGGCCCGCGGCCTTTCTCCCCTATTTTAGCCAACAGGCCCGAAGCAAATTTCTTCGCTCCGGGCCTATTGACTCATCAGTAATTAGGAGTAAATTAGGAGATTAGCGTAATCATTGGGCCGGATAGAGCTTCTCCAGCTCGTCCAGAGTCTCCTGACCGCCGGCGTTCAGCCACTCGGTCACAAACTGGTCAAAGTGGTCTACAGGCTTTGTACCGGTAATAATATCGATGAACTCCTGCAAAACCATGTCGCCCAGCACAGAAGAGTTCTGCACCCAGATGTCGGGAATATCGTTGGCCATAATGTTGACCACTTCCTCCCCGGCCGCCTGATGGGCCAGGTCAATGGGCATAGAGCCATACTGGCTGATCTGCCCCCAGGTGCCGTAGGCATTGGTGTCGTCCTTCATGGGGCCGTCGCCATAGCCAAAGCCAGAGGAGTAGTTATAGTACTGCAAGGCGGTGCCGCCCAGGTCGCCGGGATCGCCCTTTTCCAGGGCAGCCAGAACCTGCTCGGAGAACAGCTCGGTGGGGATGCCAATAAAGATGGGGCAGAAACGGTACTGCTCGTCGGCCCAGTAAGTTTGGAAGTCCTCTTCACTGCCGCTGATGGCGGTCTTTTCGTACAGATTCAAGATCTTGATCAGTGCCTCGGGATGCTCACATTTAGAGCTAATCATAAAGAAGTCAAAGGTCTGGTTGCTTAGAATACCCAGTTGAGGCTTTGTGCCCTCTACAGTAGGGATCTTATAGGGACGGGTAATGGTACCGTCGGCCTGGTAGGTCAGGTTGAAGGGATGCCAGTCGCCCCAGCAAGCATGATACATCATGCCAATTTTGCCCGTGGCCACGTCAGTTTCCATGCTAGCCACGTCTTTTACCACAAACTCGGGGTCAAACACTCCCGCGTCATACAGCTCTTTAGCCACAGTCAGGGCATCTTTACAGGCGGGGTCCAAATAGGAGTTGGTAATCTTTCCGTCCTCGCCCCGGTAGAAGATACCCGTTTTCTGGAAAGCGGGCACACCATAAGCCGCAAACAGGCCACACAGGGTGCCATAGTTGTTTTGCAGCACATCGCCGGCCAAACCCAAGCCAAAGGTGTCGCCGTCCACGCCGTTGCCATCCGGGTCGCCGGTGGTGAACAGCTTAGCCAGCTCTACCATCTCCTCCACTGTAGTGGGGGGCTGGGAATTGGTGTTCTCCAGCCAGTCGTCTCGAATCCATAGGTTGAAAGCCTGGTGGAAGTTATCCGTCATATAGGGATAGCCAAACATTCTGCCGTCAAAAGAAATCCCCTTAAAGCAGTCTGGGAACTGCTCCTGATAGGCTTTCACCGCATCGGTGGCATACTGCTCGTACACGTCGGTAATGTCCATTAGGTAGCCGGCGTCGTGGGCCTGCTTCAGGTAAGTGTGGTCCCCGTGGCGGAACACGTCCGGCAGGTCGCCAGAGGCCAGCAGGGTGTTCAGCTTATTATTATACGCGTCGGTACTAATATCGGCGGTAAAAGCGATCTCTATGTCGATATTCAGCTCTTCCTTAATTTTGCGGGTCCATACGTTGTCCTCAAAGGTGTCGCCGTCTTTAAACTGCTGCACCGCAGAGGACTGCATGCCCACGGTAATGGTGACGGGCTCCGCATAGGGGGTCAGGGGGCCGTCCTCGGTATTTCCGGTCTGGGAAGATTCGGGGGTAGAGGCGTCGCCGCCAGAGGTCTCGGCCGTAGAGGACGAGCTCTTATCGGCAGTGGAGCCGCTGCTGCCGGTGTCGCCGCCGCAGGCGGTCAGGCTAAACACTAGGCACAGGGCCAGCAGCAGGGTAAGAACACGCTTGCTTAGGTTGGTTTTCATTCTCTTTCCGTCCTTTCATGTTAAAGTTTTCGCCTGCCCCCCGGGAAAAGACTTTCCCCGCTTAGGATAGGACAGGCCGGAATTTTAGGCCTTTTCAGGCATTATCTCATAGCGGACAAACGCAAACCGCCTGCTGTCCGGAGCCCAGGAGTTCACATTGATAGTGCCCTGTCCGCCAAAGAGAGCCACAATGGTTTTCAAGGGGCCGCCTGCCGCCGGCATTAGCTTTAGCTCCACATTTTTGTGGGGCACATGCTCGCCGGGCTCTACGTCGCCCTTGCGGTACCCCAGCGCCACCACCCACTGCCGGTCTGGGGAGATGTGGGGGAACCAGATGTTCCAGTCCTCTTCAAAGGTCATTTGGGTCTGCTCTGTACCGTCTGCTTTCATGCGGAAAGCCTGCATCAGCCCCGCGCGTACAGAGTTAAACCAAATATACTCTCCCGCGCTGTCATATTCCGGGCCATCGTTCAGCCCCGGGGCGTCGGTCAGCCGGGTCTCTTCGCCGCCCTCTACCGGAATGGTATAGATGTCGAACTCGCCCTTTCTCTGGGCACAATAGGCCAGGGTCTTTCCGTCTGGGGACCAGCCATGCAAATAGCTGGGGGCCAGGGGCGTTACCAGCCTGGGCACTCCGCCGGAAAGAGGCACCGTATACACGCGGGACTGGCCGTCCTCTTTGGTGCCGTGGCTCACAGCAATACTCTTACCGTCTGCGGAAAGCACATGGTCGTTGTTGCAGTTTCCCACAAAATCTGTTTCCACCAGGGTGCTTTCCTTGGTTTCCAGGTCAAAGCGATAGATACGCCCCTCGCTATTATAGGCCAGGAACTTCCCGTCGGGAGACCAATTGGGGGCCTCAATAAGATAGTCAAACTCCGCCACAGTCTCCACGCCGCCAGTCTCCATATCATATATCTGAAGAATGGATCGGTCACGAGAACGGTCCCACAGGTTCAGCTTCTCCAATTCTGCCAAGGCTTCTTTCAGCTCCTTTATGTATTCTGCCGCGCGGCCCAAAGGAGCTGGGCCGCACCCGCCTCTTGATTTGAATACAGTATAGCATGATAAACGCGCGTTTGCAAGAGGGAAAATGCGATTTAGCGATAATGCACGTGGTTTTTATAAAACTTTTGTGATAATTCTACAAATATGATTGAAACTTCATATTTTTACCTTTTTCGACCTTGACAGACCAACTGGGAAAATGCTAGTATATTTGCGGGTGAATACGCGTTTATTCTATATCTTTTCCCGCTTAGCTCGCTGTTCCGCTGTTGCTGTAATGCATATTTTTCCACACTGGGGTCTTTACTTTTTCACCTGTCTGTACTAAAATATAAACAGTTGTAAACAGATCGAACAGTGTGACTTAAAGGAGAACGGCATTTGTGAAACGGATCAGCAGTAATGATATTGCCCGCCTGGCAGGGGTTTCTCGCAGTACGGTAAGCCGGGTGATTAACGGCTATACCAATGTACCCCCCGAAACCTACGAGCGGGTTATGAAGGTAATCAAGGAATACCATTATTATCCCCAGGTCTCTGCCCGGGCCCTTTCCGGCAAAAGTACCAATACCATTGGTCTTTTCTGGGTAGGCCGCAGCCGTCTGGCTATGGACCCACTGACCAGTTCCTATTTTATGCATGTCGTGGACGCCGCCGCCGAGCGGGGGTACCTGGTTTTGGCCAGTTTTATTGACGACCTAACAGACAGCGCCAATGTTCAGAAAGTGCGGAAGATTTATATGGAAGGCCGCATCGACGCGGGAATTTTTGTTGGCCTAAGCAATACCGAGCCCCTTGTGGACGAGCTGCTTGAGATGGACAAGATTGTGGGTATTTTTGATTATTTCCATGAGGGCGAGGACCAGCCCCACCGGCTTTCTTCCAATTTTGAGCGGGATTCCGGCGAGGCGGTGATCGACTACCTCTACAGCTTGGGCCACCGGAAAATCGCCATTATCGACGGGGACCTCAGCCGCTTAAGCTGCATCCACCGCCACGAAAGCTACATGCGGGGCATGCTGAAGCACAGCCTCCCTTTAAAAAACAAATGGCTGGCCTACGGCGGCATTATCGAGGAAACCGGCTATCCCGCCGCCAAGCAACTGCTGGAAAACAGCCTGGACGATTTGCCTACCGCCATCTGTGCCAATAATGACGGTGTGGCTTTTGGGGTGTACCGCGCCTGTGCTGGGCTGGGGCTGCGTATTCCCCAGGACATCTCTGTGGTTGGCATGGACGCCCGCCCCGAGGGCAAAACCGCTTCTCCCCCGCTGACCACTTATTATTACGACTTTCAGCGGCTGTTCGCGTCTTTGACTAACCGAGTCATCGACACCATTGAGGAAAAGCCCGACGTGCTTCAGGCAGATTTTATCCCCGGCCAGCTGCTGGTGCGGGAATCCACGGCCCCTCCCAGAGCAGAAGCTTAAACGCGCGTTTATTCCAAAAAACTCTTTTACAAATTGCCCTTTGCTGTCCCCCATTGCCATAGAACCTCTCATATTTATAAACTCAAGTAATGAAGCATCGTGCAAACAGTCAGGCTATTGGCCAGGCCCAGTTCAGATGTATTGTCAGAGACAGGCCGCGGCGCTCCATGGCTTTGTGGCTGAAAAATCATAATGAAGAAAGCGAGGAATATCGTCATGGCAGGAATCATTAACAACAATCTTTTAGCGCAGGTGGGTTTTATCGTCCGGGATATTGAGGTGACCAAGAGAAAGTTTGCCGAATTTTTCGGCGTGCCTGTGCCGGACCATTTTGACGGCGGCAAATATGAAGTCACCGGCACTACGGTAGAGGGCCGGCCTGCCCCAGACGCCAACTGCTGGATGGCCTTTTTTGACGTGGGCCCTGGCATTCAGATTGAGCTCATCCAGCCCAACGGTGTGAAGAGCACCTGGCAGGACTTTCTGGACCAGCACGGCGAGGGCATCCACCACATTGCTTTCCAGGTGAAGGGCATGGATGAGAAAATTGCCTCCTGCGAAAGCTTCGGTATGAAATGTGTGCAGCGGGGCAAGTACGGCGGTGGCAATGGCGAGTACGCCTATATGGACTCCCACGGTGACCTGAAATGCTTGATCGAGCTGCTGGAAAACTACTAAGGGAGCGTGTTTATGAGTAATATTATTGTAATTGGCGCATCCCAGGGCTTGGGGCTGTGCTTGGTGCGCGGTCTTTTGTCCCAGGGCTGTCAGGTGGCGGCGGGGGTGCTAGGCGGCGGAGCCCTGGCTCCCTTACAGGCGCAATACGCCCAGCAGCTGCTGGTTTTTCCCGGGGACGTCACCCACATGGAACAGCTGACAGCGGGGGCCAAGGCCTGCCAGGACTTTTTTGGCCAAGCCGACGCGGTCTGTGTGGTGGCCGGTGTACTACTGCCCGGCGACCGGGAGAAACTTTTGCACCAGTGTGACCTGGCGGAACTAGAGGCTACTTTCCAGGTAAACGCCTTTGGACCCATCCGGGCGGCCCAGGCCTTTTTGCCCGGGCTAAAGCCCGGCGGGCGCTTTTTTGCCATTACCTCAGAGGGGGTGGGTGTAAAAAGTTGCGGCACCTGGGTGCCCTGCTACGGTCTTTCCAAAACCGCGGCCACGAAGGCCTGCGGCATTCTCAACGCCTCTTATCCAGACGCAGACTTCTACGCTGTGCACCCGGGCCGCATGAACACAGAAATGGGCCGCACCACTGCGCAGATTGAGCCTGAAGAGACCGCCGCCGCCCTATGCAAAATGCTTACCGGGCAGGTGCCCCTGCACCGGGAGAACTGGTACATTGATTACAAGGGAGAGCCTATGGAGGCATAGGACTCCCAACAATGCAAAAAAAGGAGCCCCGGCTTAACCCGGACGGCTCCTTTTTGTTACTATTTTGGGGATACGGGCGGCGCAGTTTTTGCTGATACAGACCCTTTGCAGCCCGTGTACAGCGGCCCCACTGGCTGGCCACAGATCCGCTTTGCTTTCTAAATGCTCCTGTTTCCACCCAGCTAACAGTTCGTGGCAGAATCCACCTGGCCAAACATCCAAAACGTCGAAACAAAAGTTTCATCTGTTACGGGGTTATTTTGCCTACAGCATCCCTTTGGAGGAGAGCACGCCGGTTCCGGCGGATTCCGCCGCGTCTTTTAAGGCATGGGCAAATGCCTTGAACATCCCCTCAATCATGTGGTGAGAGTTTGCTCCGTACTCGCACCGCAAATGCAGGGTAATGCCCGCGTGGAACGCCACGGCCCGGAAGAACTCCTGGGTCATGCAGGCGTCAAAATTTCCCACCTGAGCCTGGGGAAATTCCCCCGAAAACACCAGAAAAGGCCTACCGCTTAGGTCCACTGCACAAAAGGCCAGCGCCTCGTCCATAGGAATAAAGGCGTGGCCGTACCGCCGCAGCCCGGTCTTATCCGCCAGAGCCCGCCCCAGGGCCTGGCCCAGAACAATGCCCACATCCTCCACGGTGTGGTGGCAGTCCACCTCCAGGTCGCCCCGGGCCTCTACACGCAAGTCCAGACCCCCGTGTACCGCTAAGGCGGTGAGCATATGGTCAAAAAAGCCTATGCCTGTGCAAATATTATGCCCGCCCCCGTCCAGATTTAAGGTCAGGGTAATGTCCGTCTCGGCAGTCTGCCGGTGGATGCTGGCCTCTCTCATGGCATTTCCTCCAAAACCTTTTCGAATTTTTCTAAAAACAGCCGGTTTTCCTCTGGCGCGCCACAGGTGACACGCAGCAGCCCCCCTGTGCAGCGTACAGCCACCCCTTGGCTTAGCAGCTTTTGCTGCGCGGCGGCCGGCTCCTCCATCACCAGAGCCGCGAAGTTGGCCTGGCACGGCAGCACCACAAAAGCTCCAGGCCGTTTTACCAACAGGGCCTCCAGCCCGGCCAACAGTTCCCAGCGGGAGGCGAGAATCTGCTCCAGCCTCTCTTCCAGGGCGGACCTATCCCTTAGCATCGCCGCGCCCATCAGCTGTGAGACCGCATTCACGTTATAGGGAGATTTTGCCGCCCGCAGCACCCCGGCCAGCTTCTCCCCCGCCACGGCAAATCCCAGCCGCAGGGCCGCCATGCCTATGGCTTTGGAGCAGGTACGCAGAATGATCAGGTTGTCATATTTTCCCACCTCATCTAGCAGACTTTCATCGGCGAAATCCATGTAGGCCTCGTCCAGCACCACCAGGGCCTCTACAGCGCTCACCAGCCGCCGCACCTCTTCCCGGCCCAGTACTATAGAGGTGGGGTTGCAGGGATTGCTAAAAATCAACAGCTTTACATCCTCTTGGGTACAGATGCGGATGACCTCTTCCACGTCAATGGAGAAGTCCTTTCTTTTTCCAATGGCCACGTGCCGGGCCTCGCAGAGCTTTCCCGCGTGGGCGTACATAGAGAAATCCGGCTCTAGGGTGGCAAAGGCCTGGCCCCCCAGCAGAAATGCTTGGAAAATCACAGAAATCAGCTCGTCCGAGCCATTGCCCGCCACCACCCCGGCGGGGTCCAGGCCATAGTAGGCGGCAAAGGCCCGGCACAGCTCTCCAGCGGCGGGGTCGGGGTAGCGGTTAAAGTCGGCTGCGGTAATATGAGCCAGGGCCCGGCCCAGAATCTCCGGCGGCATATTTAAGAAAGACTCGTTGGCGTCCAGCCGTACACAGTTCCCGGCGTCTACCGGCTGGTAGGCGGTCAGGGACGCGGCTTTTTCGTTTAGCTTGTACATGACTTGCTCCTTATTTTATAAAAATTAGCGATTTTCTACCCGGCTGCGCCTATGCGGAAAGGGCGTGCGTCCGTTTTGGCCTCCGGCGGCCAGGGACTCTGTTCCTGGATCCTGCAAGGAGCCTGTCTCGCCTGATGGCTCGGGTGCTGGTCCCTAGCGGGGACCGTCAGACAACGACCGAAGCGGGGAAGATTGCCAGTGGCAATCTTTTTGACCCGGTCGAGTCGGCAGATGAGGCCCGCTGATACCTTCCCCACCCCTTGACCGCGCAATGTTTCCTCTTGCCGCCCGGGGAATTTTTTATTCTGGCGATTCCGGCGGCTCCGGCTCGGCCTCGTTGTCCTCCTTCTCCGGCAGCTGCCCGAACTGCTGGGAAAACCCGCAGAACTCTTGCAGGCACCACACCACCGTGTCGTACACGTCCCCCACGGTATCCTCCGGCTGGTCGTAGTGCCGCACCCCCAGGCTGTCCCAAAACTTCTCCCGGAACCACCGCTTTTCCTGGGAAATCTCCACATTACTGTCATCAAAGAAAATTTTGAACCGCCTGCGCCCCTTCTGATAGTACAGCACAGCGGCGGTCTTGCTCCCGCCAATCCACTCCAGCCGGTAACGGCCCATATTCACCAGCTCCAGCCGCTGGAACACCTCCTCAACCGTTTCCATGCTTGGCCTTTCGCACCCGGATGGAATTGGCGTGAGCAGTAAGCTCCTCGGTCTCGGCCAGACAGATGATGTCGTCCGCCGCCTTTAGCAGCTGGTCCCGGGGGTAGTAGATAAAGCTGGATTTCTTGATAAAATCGTCTACCGACAGGGGCGAGAAAAACCGGGCCGTGCCTCCGGTGGGCAGCACATGGTTGGCCCCGGCGAAGTAGTCTCCCAAGGGCTCCGGGGAATAATTTCCCAGGAATATCGAGCCCGCGTTGTCCAGTCTGCCCAGGTACTCCATGGAATTCTCACAGCAAACTTCCAGGTGCTCGGGGGCCAGCTGGTTGGCAAAATCCACGGCCTCGTCCATATGGTCGCAGACAATCACCGCGCCGTAGCTATCCAGGGATTTTTCGATGATCTCCCGGCGGGAGAGGCCCGCCAGCTGCCGGTACAGGGCTGCTACGGTGGCCTCCGCTATAGTTTTGTCGTTGGTGATGAGGATGGCGCTGGCCATGGGGTCATGCTCGGCCTGGCTCATCAGGTCCGCGGCCAAGAACTCCGGATCGGCGGTGTGATCCGCCAAAATCAGAATCTCGCTGGGCCCGGCGATCATGTCAATATCCACCACGCCGTACAGCTGCTTTTTGGCCGTGGCCACGAAGATATTCCCCGGGCCCACGATCTTGTCCACTTTGGGCACAGTCGCGGTACCAAAAGCCAGGGCGGCCACTGCCTGGGCCCCGCCCATCAGGAACACCCTGTCTACTCCGGCGGCCAGGGCCGCAGCCATGATGTTGGGGTCCGGGCGGCCAGTGCGCCCAGGGGGTGTGGCCATAACCACTTCCCCCACCCCAGCCACCTTGGCGGGGATCACGTTCATCAGCACCGAAGAGGGATACCCAGCGGTGCCCCCGGGCACATAGACCCCGGCCCGGTGCAGGCCCCGCACCCGCTGGCCCGTGAGGATGCCGGTCCCGGCGGCGTCAATGCGGCTCTGCTGCTTTTGACGCTGGTGGAAGTCCCAGATATTGGCGGCCGCGCGCTTTAAAGCGGCCAAAAAGGCCGGGTCGCATTGGGCGCAAAGCCGCTCCATTTCCTCCCGGCCCAGCTCTAGGGCATCGGGGGTCCAGCCGTCGAACTTCATAGAGTACTCCTTCACAGCCTGGTCGCCGCCGGTACGCACTGTCTCAATGATATCAGCCACAGCCTTTTCGATGGCTGGGTCGGCCCGTCCCACCCGAGACTTGAGGGCGGCGATAAAGCTTTGCCGTTCCTCTGGGGTGGCGGTAATGGTTTTTATCATGGTATATACACCTCTTATACTATTAATCCTTGGTAATTTCCAGCTTATTCTTCTGTTTTTTGTCACAGCTCCCGCTGGCTGGGGGCAAAGGAGGAGGGCTCTGCCCCCCTCCTTTGTATCCTCTCCTCGCTAAAGAGGCCGGCCCCCTTGTAGAATCCCCCTCCGTCTTAGGGGGCTCTGCGCAAACAGGGACATAATTTCAGCAGAGCATTCTACAGGAAAAACAGCAAAGGATGGAACAAGCCTCCACTGCGGTACCCAAGACGGAGGGAAGTTTCTTGTAAGAAGGGGTATCCCCCTTGAGGAAGAGCTAGCAAAAAATCTCTAACCGAAACAAGCCCTGTTACAGGCAAAAACAAACCGATCAGGCTCGTATTGTCAAAAGGGCCAAGCCCCTACAGCTGCTCCTCCAGCCGCCGGGCCAAGGCCTCGATCTCCTCCTTGCGCAGCTTCATGCTAGCTGTGTTGACGATCAGCCGGGCCGATACCTCCGCCACCTGCTCAATGACCTCCAGGCCGTTCTCCCGCAGGGTGGCCCCGGTCTCTACCAGGTCCACAATGCCGTCCGCCAGCCCCACCAGGGGGGCCAGCTCTACCGAGCCCTCGATTTTAATGATCCGCACGTCCATGTCCTTCCCCTGAAAGAACCGCTTGGCCACGTTTGGGTACTTGGTGGCAATGGTCTTGCCCCGGTAGCCTTGGTAAAAGTCCCGTCCCTTGGGCGCGGCCAGGGCAAAGGCGCAGCGGCCAAAGCGCAGGTCCAAAATCTCGAAGAACTGCCCGCCGTGTTCCATAATCACGTCCTTGCCCACCACCCCCAGGTCGCAGACTCCGTGTTCCACATAGGTGATCACGTCATTGGCCTTGGCCAGCACCGCCTCCAGGCTTTCGCCCACAGGCAGAATCAGCCGGCGGCCCTTGTCCCGCAGGGCGGCGCAGTCCAGCCCCGCCCGCTCCATCACCTGGACGGTGGACTTTTCCAGCCGTCCCTTGGTCAGCGCCATACGCAGCGGCTTCATAGCGCGCCCCCTTCCTTCTCCACCAAGATTTCTTGTGGATACGGGCCCACCACCCGCACCTTTGGGATGCCGGTGGCCCGGGCATACCCTATGGCCTCTTCCCGGTTCTCCCACACCGAGGCCTCGCAGCGCAGGCCCCCCTGGGTCAGCCGGGTAATCTCCTCCTGGGCTTCCAGCTCATACCCCCGCTCCCCGTGGACCAGCAGGTCCGCTGGGCCCAGCTTGGGCAGGCCGCCCTCCAGCAGCTGGGCGGCGGCATCCAGGTCCAGGGCAAACCCGGCGGCGGGCATGGCCGCGCCGAACCTTTCACACAGGCCGTCATACCGCCCTCCGGTCAGCAGCGCCCCGCCGTGCTCCTGCACATAGCCGCTGAACACCACCCCGGTGTAGTAGTCGTTGCGCTGCACCAGGCCCAGGTCCACCATCAGCCGGTCTCCCAGGCCCAGCCTGCCCAGGGCGTTGTACAAGCCGCGCATATACTCCAGGGTTTGGGCTGCGCTGCCGTCCAGCCGCCAGCTCTCGGCCTCGGCCAGCACCTCTTCCCCGCCGAAAAGCCGGGGCAGGCGGCGCATGGCCCGGGCCTCGGGGCTGTCGCCCAGAGGGGCCAGCAGCTCGTCCAGAGCGCCGTAGTTTTTCATTTCGATGGTGGCCCGTATCTCCTCCCTCTGCTGGGGAGGCAGGTCCAGCTTAGAAGCCAGCAGCTTAAAAAAGCCCGCGTGGCCCAGCTCCAGCCGGAAGCCGGGGGCCACTGCCTTTAGGGCCTCCACCGCGGCGCAGACCACCTCCAGGTCCGCCCGCAGGCCTGCGGCTCCCAGCAGTTCCACGCCCATTTGGGCAGACTCGTGGCTGCGGCCAGAGAGCTCGGGCCAGTTGCGGTAGACGTTCTGGCAGTAGTACAGCCGCACCGGGAGCCTGCGTCCATGGAGCCGGGCCCCGGCCATACGGGCAATGGGCAAGGTAGAATCTGGCCGGAACACCAAGAGCCTGCCCCTACAGTCTGTTGCCTTGTACATTTCCTGCTGGGGAATAGCAGCCCCGGGCAGGTTGAACACGTCATAAAATTCCAGCCCAGGGGTGACTACCTCTTGGTAACCTCTGGTAGTAAAGATCTCGGTCAGCCGCCCCCGTACCCAAGACCGGGCCCGGCACTGGCCAAAGAGCACGTCCCGCACACCCTCGGGGGTAAGCTTTCGATAAGTTTTCATGATGATAAGTCCTCCGTAACTTTATCGCGCTAACATGTTACCATAACAAACCACGTTTGTCAAGCCGGAAAAAGCAGGAGAGTGTCCAAACGCGTTGTTTTACGCGCAAGCTCCCTGTACCCCCGCCTACGCCGTCCCGCTCTCTAAAATGGTCAACGCTGCCTGGTCACAATCCACTTCCGCCAGAACCCCCTGGGGCAGCACAGCCATAGGAGTGCGGTGGCCAAAATCCACATTGACTAAAACCGGCAGGTCCTCCCGGCCCACTTCACAGCGCAGCACCCGGCTTAGGGTCTCCTGTTCCTCCTGGCTCATAGCCGGGGTAGCCAGCCCCACGCATTCGTCCAGCGCCCCGGTGGCGGCCAGGGCCCGCCAGGCGTGAAGCCCCGCCAAGCTGCTTCCGTAAGGCGTACCATTCTCTATAAATAGAATGCTTCCTTGCCACTCCTCTTTCCGGGGGAATATCTCCGTCCCCATAATCTGCTGCAAGGGGCCCAGGCATCCCCCCAGCAGCCGCCCCCGGACCTTTCCCCTGCCCTAAAGCACCTGGTACCCGGGGTTCTCTTGCCAAATGATCTCCTCCTCGGGCAGGTCCCGCCACTCAATGGGGGTGTAGCGGGCACAGGGCTCTATCGGACCCATGACCTCCCCAGAAAACAGCGCCCTTTCCACTGCCCGCTTGGTATACGGGTCCAGCCTTCCCGGCTGGGCAATGGGCGTCAGCAGATTGGGGCCGTAGTAGCTCATAACCCCGGCATAGAAAAACAGCATACCGGCCGTGGTGATGTCCGAATAGCCCATCAGAACCTTAGGGTGGGCCCGAATCACCGCCGGGTCTATATAGCGCAGCAGCCGGTAAGAGTCGTCTCCGCCCATATTGGCGATGATGCCCTGAACCTGGGGGTTTTCCATGGCCCAAAGCAGATCCTCCGCCCGGGCCCGGGGGTTCTCATACAGATACTGGCTGCCCCGCAGGGCGTGGGGCGTCTCCACCACCTTCAGGCCAAAGGCCTCTTCCAGCCGCTTTTTCCCCAGCTGATACCGCCAGAGCAGGTCCGGGTCTCCGGCACGGCCACCAGAAAGGGAGAGGGCCGCTATCGTGTCTCCCCGGCGCAGGCGCTGGGGCTTGATGAGTGTACGCATATTTTCCCTCTGATATGTTTTAGAAGGCGTCCCAAACAAGTATTTATTCACAATGTTTGGGGTCTCGCCTGCCGATAAAACCGGCTGGGCCCGGTCAGGTTAGAACGGTCCCATTACTTGGCTTTGTCAAGTAACCGGGGCGCTTCCCCCGCCGGCTGTGGAGCGTTTTTGCCAACTCTTGGGCTCTGAGTCTCGCCTGCCGACAGGGCCTTTTCTGTTCCCCCGCCGGAACAGCGCGGGGTTAGTCACCCGCCACTCCCCTAAAACAACGTCACCTGGCTGCTCTCAGGCAGGGCGCTAAGAGCCCCTACCTCCCGGAGAATGTCCATCACCGCGCTGCTGACCTTAGAGCGGCTTTGCAGGTCCTCTACCGAGATATATTCCTCCCCATCGCTGGCTGCCTCCCACAGACTGGCCGCCGCCGCCTCGCCTACGCCGCCCAGGCTGGAAAAGGGCAGGCGAATCTTTCCCTCCTCCACCTTAAACTGGGTGGCATGGGACTGGTACAGGTCCACGGGCAGCAGCTGGACCCCCCGGGCCATCATCTCGTTGATCTGCTGTAGGGTGTCGAACTCGCTGGCCTCTTTGGGGCTGGCCTCCCGGTTCTTCATCTTCAGGTCAATCTCCTTCATTTTCCGGCGCACCGCCTCATGGCCCTTGCAGGCGGTAACCCCATCAAAGTCTGTGCTGCGCACTGTGAAGTAGGCAGCATAAAACTCCACCGGGGTATGCACCTTGTACCAGGCCAATCGCAGAGCCGCGATCATGTAAGCCGCCGCGTGGGCCTTGGGAAACATATACTTTATCTTATAGCAGCTGTCGATGTACCATTGGGGCACGTCGTGCTCTTTCATGGCAGCAATATGCTCTTCAGTGAGCAGTTTGCCCGCCTTACCTTTACGGACGATCTCCATAATCTTAAAGGCCATCTTGGGCTCTAGGCCCTTGTTAAGAAGATAGACCATAATGTTATCTCGGGTGCCAATAACTTCTGAGATGGTGCAGGTGCCGTTGTGGATCAGCTCTTGGGCGTTGCCCAGCCACACGTCCGTGCCGTGGGAAAGCCCCGAAATCTGCAAAAAATCCGCGAAGGTGCGGGGCTTGGCCTCATCCAGCATTCCCCGCACAAAGGGGGTGCCCAGCTCCGGCAAACCCAGGGTACCGGTCTTTACCCCATCCAGGTCCTCTGGGGTCACCCCCAGGGCCGCCGGGGACTCGAACAGGCTCATCACCTTCGGGTCGCTCATGCTGACCTTCATCACCGGGATGCCCGTGTACTCCTCCAGATAGTGGTAAATGGTGGGCACATCGTGGCCCAGCTCGTCCAGCTTACATACATTGTCATGGATGGAGTGGAAGTCAAAATGGGTGGTAATATTATCGCTGTCCTGCTTGTTGGCCGGGTGCTGCACTGGGCAGAAGTCATAGACCTCCATGCCCCGGGGAATAACAATCATGCCCCCAGGGTGCTGGCCTGTGGTGCGCTTTACCCCTGTGCAGCCCATGGCCAGCCGCTTCATCTCGGCATTGTGCAGGGTGCGGCTTCGCTCCTCGGCATAGGCCTTTACATAGCCAAAGGCGGTCTTTTCCGCCACGGTGGCAATGGTGCCGGCCTTAAACACGTTGTCCCGGCCAAAGAGCACCTCGGTAAACCGGTGAGAACTGCTCTGCTGCTCGCCGGAAAAGTTCAGGTCAATGTCCGGCACCTTGTCGCCATCAAAGCCCAAAAAGGTCTCAAAGGGGATGGTGTGGCCGTCCCGGTCCATGGCCGTGCCGCAGCGGGGGCAGTCCTTGGGGGGCAGGTCAAAGCCGGAGTCGTAGCTGCCGTCGGTAATGAACTCGCTATGCTTGCAGCTGGGGCAGATATAGTGGGGTTCCAGAGGGTTCACCTCGGAAATACCAGACATACTGGCCACAAAGCTGGAACCCACCGAGCCCCGGGAGCCCACTAAATAGCCGTGCTCTTCGCTATCCGCCACCAGCTTTTGGGCGGTCATGTACAGCACCGAGAAGCCGTGCTTGATAATGGATCCCAGCTCCTTGTTCAGCCGGGCCTCCACAATCTCCGGCAGGGGGTCGCCGTAGCGCTCTTTGGCCCGCCGCCAGGTAATATCCACCAGCTGCTCCTGGGCCCCCTCGATGAAGGGGGGGAAGTTGCCGTTAGGCACAGGGCGCACCCGGTCCACCATATCGGCAATTTTGTTGGTGTTCTCCACCACCACCTCATAGGCCTTTTCTTTCCCCAGATAGGCGAACTCCTTCAGCATCTCCGGGGTGGTGTGCATATACAGGGGCGCCTGCTGGTCGCCGTCGGCAAAGCCGTGCATAATCACCCGGCGGTAGTCCGCGTCCTTGGGGTCCTTAAAGTGCACATCACAGGTGGCCACTACGGGCTTGTGCAGCTTTTCGCCGATGCGTACAATGGTGCGGTTATATTCCCGCAGGCCCTCTTCGTCGGTGTCGCCGTTGCGCACCATAAACATATTGTTGCCAATGGGCTGTATCTCTAAAAAGTCATAGTACTGGGCAATCTTGCACAAGTTTTCAAAGCTCTCGCCTTTGATCATAGCTTGGAACAGCTCCCCCGCCTCACAGGCGCTGCCCACCAGCAGCCCCTCCCGGTGCTGGTTCAGCAGGCTTTTCGGGGTGCGGGGGTGGCGGTAGTAATTTTGCAGGTGGCCGTTGGAGATAAGCCTGTACAAATTTTTCAGCCCGGTGTTGTTCTTCACCAGCAGAATCATGTGGTGGCTGCGCAGCTTTTTGGGGTCGCCCCCGGCCAGGGCAGTGTTTACCTGGCCCACGGTGGCCACGCCCTGGTCCTCCTTCAACCGCCGGATCAGGTTGGTAAAGATTTCCCCCAGCACCGCCGCGTCGTCATCCGCCCGGTGGTGGTTAAAGGGCGAGAGCTTTAGGTACTTGGCCACAGTGTCCAGCTTGCAGTCCTTAATGTCTTTTAGCAGCGACCGGCACATAGGCACAGTGTCGATGTATGGATAGGAGAGCTTTAGCCCAGTCCGCTCTCCGCTGGCCCTGAGAAAGCCTGTATCAAACCCCGCGTTATGGGCCACCAGCACGGTTTCTTCTCCGCAGAAATCATAAAAGGCCTTTATCGCCTCCGCCTCGTTGGGGGCGTCCGCCACCATCTCGTCCGTAATGCCCGTCAGCTGGGTGATTTTGGGCGGAATAGGCCGCTCGGGGTTGACGAAGGTATCGAAACGCTCTGTAACCCGGCCCCCCCGCACCCGTACCGCACCAATTTCTGTAATGCGGTCCTTCTTAGCCGAAAGGCCTGTAGTCTCCAGGTCAAAGCAGATAAAGTCCCCGTCAATGGGGAACTGTTCCCCGCCCACAGCGGCGGGCACCAGGTCGTTGACAAAGTAGGCCTCCATACCGTAGATGACCTTAAAGTCCGGGTTCTCCTTGCGCACCTCAGCCTCGGCGTTCATGGCGTCGGGAAAGGCCTGGGCCACCCCGTGGTCTGTAATGGCAATGGCCCGCTGGCCCCAGCGGTGCGCCTGTTTCACCAGGTCCCCGGCAGGAGTCATGCCGTCCAGGTCGGACATGTTGGTGTGCAGGTGCAGCTCCACCCGTTTTTCCAGGGCGTCATCCACCACCTGCACCTGGTCCACCGTGGCAATGGACCGGGGCCGCAGCACGTTTTCCCGATCATATTTGTCATATTCCAGGGCCCCACGCACCAGCAGGGAGGTCCCGTTTTTCAGCTTGTCCAGCTCTTTGCACTGGCCCGCGTCCTGAATGATCTTGAGTGTGGTGGAGTTGGTGTAATCTGTAATATCAATACTATATATTTTCTTAGACTTATCCCGCGTGTCTTTGCTCTCAATGCTGAAAATCTCCCCCCACACCGTGGCGGTGCCCAGGTCCAGGGTCAGCTCGCTAAGGGGCAGGGGCTTGGCCTTTGGCACAGGGCCCAGCAGGGCCCTGGCGGTCTCTGGGATGATTTGGGGCAGCAGGCTTTCCCCTTCCCGCACGCTGATTTTCCGCCGGCTGGCCTGGTCCTCCATAGCGGCCTGGTACTCTTCCATTTCCTGGGTAATTTTCGCCCTGCGCTCTTCCTCTTCCTTGTGGTGGGTCTGCTCCAGTAAGGAGCCGTCTCCCTCCTTCACTGTCAGCTTGCCGTCAAAGCGTACCGTGCAATCCACTGAAAACCAGTCTTGGATCAACTCTTCCAGTTTCTGGGCAGTACCCCGGGCGGCCAGAAGCTCATAGCCTCCGTGAGCCAGACTAACTGTAAGAGCGTTCCCCGCCAGCATGGCCTGGGCCTGGCGGAAAGTGCCGTTTAGGCTGGCCTCCTGTTCCTTCAGAGCTTCGGCCAGGTCATCCAGGCGGCCGGCGGAAAAATCCTCTGCCGGAAACCGGGGCCGCAGGCTCATCCGGGCTCCCAAGGCTCCGCCTACCTGGCGGGAAAAACGTTGCAGCTGAGAATACTCTATAAACCGACCAAACCGGGCGGAGAGCTCTATAGCCCGTGCCGCCCGGTCAACGGTAAGACGCAGAACCTCCCCCTCTAGTAAAGGGCGGGGAAACTCCTCGCCAGACAATTCATTTTGAAATATTTCGCCAATACTGTGCAAACCGCCGCCTCCCTAAAAAAATTCGAGCCAAATGCTTCCGCCCCCAGGCACAAGCTAAAAGTTTCGCGGTCTCCGCCGCCGGGTCTGTAAACGCTGGAGACCAACGTCCTCTTTAAAGGGCGCAGGGACCTATTTGCCATATCCCTGTTCCTCATTCCCCGCAATAAGACAGGTCGCAGATGCGCAGAACGCGCCGCTCCCAACCCTCAAACTCATCGAATCCCCCCACGGCCCCTGGCTTTCCGAAAATGCCGCAGTGGTCCATAACCTCCGGCGGCAGGCCCAGCCACAGAATGTTCCACACACTGAGCAGCCCTCCGTGGGACACCAGTACCACTGTGTCCTCTGGGCAGACTATGGCCTCCTCACACATTGACTCTAGCCGCTGGTACATCTCCCGCTTGGACTCCGCCCCGGGCAGGGGACGCTGGTCCACCAGCCAGCCTCTGTTTTGCTGGTGTTCCCGCTGCCACGCCTTACTTTTGCCTATAGATTCTGGCCCCCAGCAGCGCTCCCGCAGTTCCTGGCGGTACTCCACCACAACCCCCAGCTTCTTCGCCAAGGGAGCGGCCGTCTGAACAGCACGTTTCAAATCAGAGGAGAATATTTTCACTGATGTGTCCCGCAGCTCTTTGCCCAGCCTTTCGCCAATGCGCCGGGCCTGTTCCCGGCCCCATTCCGTCAGCTCCCAGTCGTTCCAACCGCCCATCATACCGCTGACATGATGCTGGGACTGGCAGTGCTGAATGGTGATAATCTGTTTCATCTAAAGCCCCTCCACAAACGCTTCCAGCAGCCGGTTCACTTCCTCTGGCACGTCCGTATTGGAGTTATGCCCCGCGCCCTTGAGCCACACCAGGCGGCGGTTTTCCCGCTTTTCCCACTCCCGGTTATAGCGCTTGGCCGAGCCCGCCCCGTCCTTTTCCCCGCAAAGCAGCAGCACCGGGCAGCCGGGCTCGTACCGCCTGTCCGCCTCCACCGCCTGGGCCAAAAGCCGAAAGCCGTGGTCTGCCAGCAGGCAGTACTCCTTGGGGGAAAAGCTCTCCATCATGGCCCCCATCACCTCCCGGCCATAGGGGGACCGGGCCGTGCCCTGGACTCCTACCATTTTCAGCAGCTTCCAGGGGAACAGACGGTACATCCAGTAGGTGTGTTTCAGCATGGCCAGCTCCCAGCCGGTATAGTACTCCCGCTTTAGGGGACAGGAGTCGATGGACACAAACCCCGCCGCCCGGCCCGGGTACAGCTCCATAAACATCTGAGAGACGTACCCGCCCAGAGACTGCCCCGCCAGCACAGGCCGCTCTATCCCCTCCCGGTCTAAAATCTCCCCCAGGTACCGGGCCATATCGTCCATAGAAAAATCCAGCCGGAAGGGCCGGGAATGCCCGTGGGCGGGGGCGTCCCACACCAGGCAGCCAAAGCGCCCGCCCAGTCCCTCCATCTGCTTATCAAACAGCCGGTGGTCCGCTGTAAGCCCCGGCAAAAAAACCAGCCAGGGCCTGTCCTTCTGTCCTGGGCTCACCCAGTAGTGGATCTCTCCGGAAGGGGTAGCGTACATTTTTTCTGTCATACTTTTTCCTCTCATAGTTGCTATAGTTTGTCGATTTCCGCCAGCAGCTCATCCAGCAGCCGGTCCTCGGGAACCTTGCGCAAAACTCGCCCCTTCTTAAACAGAAGGCCTTCTCCCTTGCCCCCGGCAATACCGATGTCTGCCTCTTTGGCCTCTCCGGGGCCATTTACCGCGCAGCCCATCACTGCCACGGTAATGTCCTTTTGGCAGGAAGCCAGGGCTGCTTCCACTTGGTTGGCCAGGGGAATCAAATGAATACGGGTACGCCCGCAGGTGGGGCAGGCAATCAGCCTGGGCCCCCGGCGCAGACCCAGGGCCCGGAGAATGTCCGTCCCAGCGGCAATCTCTTCTGTGGGCTCCGCTGCCAGAGACACTCGAAGCGTATCGCCAATGCCCTGCTCCAGCAAACCGCCGATGCCAATGGCGGACTTCACCAGACCCATGCGGGCGGTGCCCGCGTGGGTAATGCCCAGGTGCAGGGGATACTGGCACTGCCCGGCGGCCAGCCGGTAGGCCTCCATGGTATTCTCCACCGAAGAGGCCTTCATGGACAGCACAATGTCCCCGAAGTCGAACTGTTCCAGCAGCGAGGCGTGGTACAGGGCGCTCTCGCACAGGGCGGCGGGGGTGGGGTGGCCGTACTTGGCTAAAATATGCTTTTCCAGCGAGCCGTCGTTGACCCCTACCCGGATGGGGACGCCCCGGCTGGCGCAGGCCTTTGCCACCGCGCGGACCCGGTCGCCTCCACCGATGTTTCCAGGGTTAATGCGGATTTTGTCAATGCCGGCGGCGGCGGATTCCAGGGCCAGCTTATAGTCAAAGTGGATGTCCGCCACCACGGGAATGGTTACCGCCCCCTTGATGGCGGGGATCAGATTTTTCACCGCGTCCATGTCCGGGATGGCGATGCGCAGAATTTGACATCCAGCCTTTTCTAAAGCCACGGCCTGGGCTATACTGGCGGGGATGTCCGTAGACGGGGCGCTGAGCATGGACTGCACCGTAACAGCCGCACCCCCGCCAATTTTGACCCCACCCGCAATGACCTGTTTTGAAATTCTTCTCTTTCTCTGCATGGGATGATCGTCCTTTTTATGTATCTCTTTTTGACAAGGCTTTGCTCTTTACATTTCTGTTCCTACTACTTCACAACCATCGGCCTTCCGGCAACAGGCAGCGAAGAGGCTATCTCCCTCTTGAAGTGGAAGAAGTTGCCAAGCGGCGCGAAACCAGCAGCAGCTCCTTTGGGGCAACAGAGCCGGTATGTGGGGCAAGACAACCGCCTGCCCCTTTGCCTGAATCTGACATAGACCGCCCGTAATAAGGAGAAGCCGATGGCAATCTACACAGACAAAGTCTTTTTTGCCCTCTCCGCCCCTCTGTGACCAATCGTCACCCTGTGACAAATCGTCACCCTGTGACCAATCGTCACCCTGTGACGATACGGAAAATGTCATGGGCGGTAATCAGAATCATCAGGCCAATCAGCAAAATAAAGCCCGCTGCGTGCACATAGCCCTCGTACTTGGCCGGCACGGGCTTGTGGGTAACTCCCTCCCAGATCAAAAACAACAGGCGTCCGCCATCCAGAGCGGGCAGAGGAAGCAGATTTACAATGCCCAGGTTTACCGTGATCATAATGATCATCATCACAATATTGCTTACCGCCTGGCCAAAGCCCTGGCTAAGACCAGCCCCCGCCGCCTGAGAAATAGCCTGGGCCGTGCCCACCGGCCCCGCGACCTCGTTTAAACCAAAACGCCCAGTGACCAGGCCCTTCAGGCTCTCCACCACCATGCGCGCCATAGAGAAGGTGTCCGCCCCGGCCCGGCGCACCAGGCCCAAAAAGCTGCGCTGCTCTGGCTCCACATAAAATTCCAGGGCTACAGCGGTGGTCCCATCCTCCAGGGTCTGGGTGCCCATAGGGAAGCTGCCCAGGTCCACCCGCTGGCCCTCCCGCTCTACCACCATATTCACCCCTTCGGGGTCTGCCATAGCCATAGCAAAGCTAAGGTCCCTGCTGGTGTACACCGCGTAGCCATCTATCTCCACAATCCGGTCCCCCACCTGGGCCCCCGCTGCCTGGATATGAGAATTCTTTGTAAATTTCGAAAGAGTGGTGGTGGCAAAAACCTCTTCGGGAGCCAGTACCGCCAGCATAAGGACAAAGCCCAAAACAATATTAAACACGCCCCCCGCCGCCACAGTGAGGAAGCGCTTCCACACAGGTTTATTGCCAAAGGCCCGGCTATCGCCGCTCTCTTCGTCCTCGCCTTCCATGGCGCAGTATCCGCCAATGGGCAGCAGCCGCAGAGCATAGGTGGTCTCGCCCCTTTGGAAGGATAGCAGCTTTGGCCCCATGCCCAGGGCAAACTCATTTACCTTAATACCTCCGGCCTTGGCCAGCAGAAAATGGCCCAGCTCATGAAAAAAGATTACAAAGCCGAAGAGCAGCACCCCAATGATGATTAACAGCGCCACAGTAAGGATATGCAAATTCTCCACCCCTTCATATTATATAGATATAGCTCCAAATGATGGAAACAGACGCGGTCCAGGGGTACCGGGCCCCTTTTTCACCTTGCCACCCATTCAGCCGCGAAAGCCTTGGCCTCCTCCTCTGCCCGCAAAATGGCCTCCAGGCTGTCCGCTGGGGCGCTGGACTGCCGCCGGGTGGCCTCCCCCACCAGCCGGGGAATGTCCATAAAGCCCATCTCCCCCCGCAAAAAGGCAGCTACCGCCACCTCGTTGGCCGCGTTCATGGCCGCCGGAGCCAGCCCGCCCCGCTCTAAAGCCTCTAAAGCAATGGCCAGACAGGGAAAAGCGGTCAGGTCCGGCTGGTAAAAGCTTAGCTTCGCCACGTGGAACAGGTCCAGCTCCGCCGCCGGGCAGGGCAGCCGTTGGGGGTAGGTAAGGGCGTACTGGATGGGCAGTCGCATATCCGGCGCGCCCAACTGGGCAATCACGGAATGATCCACAAACTCCACCATGGAGTGGATGATACTTTCCCGGTGCACCACCACCTGGATCCGGCTGGCGGGTACGCCAAACAACCAGGCGGCCTCGATCACCTCCAGGCCTTTGTTCATCAACGTGGCGGAGTCAATGGTTACTTTGGCCCCCATATTCCAGTTGGGGTGGGCCAAGGCCTGTTGGGGCGTTACCGCGGCCAGTTGCTCTGGTTTTTGCCCAAAAAACGGCCCGCCCGAGGCGGTTAGCAAAATTTTTTTTACTGGCCCGCTGCCTTGCAGGCACTGAAAAATAGCGGAATGCTCGCTGTCCACCGGCAGAATGGCCACCCCTGCCTTTTGGGCCGCGGACATCACCAGCCCGCCCCCGGCCACCAGGGTCTCCTTATTGGCCAGGGCCACGGTCTTTTTGGCCGAGACCGCCGCCAGGGTGGGCTGTAGGCCTACCATACCCACCACCGCGTTCAGGGTGAGATCCGCCCCTGGCCAGGCGGCGGCTTCACAAAGGCCCTCCATGCCCTCCAGCACCGTGAGGGACAGGTCCCGGGTGCGCAGGCGAAAGTCCCGGGCAGCGGCTGGGTCAAACAGCGCGACAGCCCGAGGCCGAAACTCTCGGGCCTGGCGCTCCAGCAGCTCCCCATTGGAATGGGCGGCCAGCACAGCCACTTGAAACTCTTTGGGCTGGGCCCGGACCACCTCTAAGGCCTGGGTGCCGATGGAGCCGGTGGCCCCCAAAACAGACAGGGTTTTCATGGGGCAAAACGCTCCCCTTCCTTTTTAAAATTATGAGGCGAAGAGGGCGGATTTATTCCCCTTTGGGGGCCGCCTCTTCCCTATGCCCCAGCCAGAGGCAGAAACGTTACCAATAAATACACAAACGGGGCGGTAAATATGACGCTGTCGAACCGGTCCAGCACACCGCCGTGACCTGGGATCACCTGACCGAAGTCCTTGATATGACAGCTGCGTTTGATCAGGGAAAAGCTTAGGTCGCCCAGCATGGAAATGGGGGCGCCGAACAGCCCGATGAGCCCCAGGGCTAAATAGTTCACTTCCACCTGGCCCTGGTAAAATACCGCCGAAAACCACACCCCGCACAGCAGCATAACGGCCACGTCGGCCACCGCGCCGCCAACGGCCCCCTCCACTGTCTTTTTGGGGCTAATCTCTGGGCACAGCTTATGCCTGCCGAACAGGGTGCCCGCGAAAAAAGCCCCCACGTCCGCCACCCAAGCAGAGAGCACCGCGATGAGCACATAAAACATGCCATGCCCCCGGTTCAGCTCTCTCAGAGAGACCAGGGTGTTTAGGGCGCACGGGATAAGCACCACCATGCTGTATAGCACCGCCACCTCTTTAAAACTGGTTTCCCTGTGGTAGAGAATCATGGCGGAAAACACCAGCAGCGTGTAGGCACAGTAGACAAAAAACTGCATCTCATCCACACAAAAGGGCATCACAGCGGCCGCCAACATGGACGGCGCGAAAAGAAACCACTTGCGCTCCATTCCCAGCGCCTTGCCCACTTCCCATACGGCGGCCAAAGAGATCACGGCCACGGCAATATTTAGCGCCAAAGGAAAAATCTGGTTGAACACCACGACCGCTGCCAAAAACAGGGTCAGGACAGCGCCTGACAAAACCCGCTGTTTCATGATGGTAAATCCCGCCTTTCCTAGCTCATAGCTAGCGAAAATTGTGCTTTTCATTTTAGTTTCATGGGGAGCGGCCTCCGGCGGCTTCTTAAGAAACGCTTGGAAAAAACCCCTTTAAGACTCTTTAAAAGCTTTTACGCCGGAGCAGAAAACTTTCCGCTACACATTTCCAAACCTTCTCTGCCGGGAGCAGTAGATCTCCACGGCCCGGTCCAGATCCCGGGGCTGAAAATCCGGCCAGAGGATGTCGAAGAATACAAACTCCGCATAGGCCCCCTGCCACAACAGAAAATTTGATAAGCGCTGCTCGCCGCTGGGACGAATGATCAGGTCCACCGGGGGCTGTTCCGCTGTGTACAGGTACTGCTCAAACGCCGTCTCGGTCAGCTCTTCCGGCGCGGCCTCTCCCGCCTTTACCCTTTCGGCAAAGGCCCTGGCCGCCCGGACAATTTCCGCCCGGCCCCCATAGTTCATAGCCAGGTTCAGCACCATGCCGGTCTTTACGCCGCTGGCCTCTTCCACCTCTTTCATCAAGGCTTGTAGGTCCTGGGAAAAGCCGCTTCTGTCGCCGATGAACCGGACACGAATATTTTCCTCCATAAAGTCCCGCAGGGCCTCTTGCAGGTACTCCTTAAAAAGCCGCATTAGGGCCCCCACCTCTTCGGCAGGGCGGGACCAGTTTTCTGTGGAAAAGGTGTAAATGGTCAGGTATTGTATCCCTATCTTTGCGGCATACCGGGTAATGGTGCGGAAGTTCTGGGCGCCGGCCCGGTGGCCCATGGTGCGGGGCTGTAGGCGCTTTTTGGCCCAGCGGCCGTTTCCGTCCATGATGATGCCCACATGGGCAGGGGGGCTTAGCTTTTTATCTGGCATGGTTTCAAGACCTCGTCTCCTAAATTTCCAGGATCTCCTTCTCCTTGGCCGCCGCGCAGGCGTCTACACTTTTCACGAACTTATCCGTTAGGTCCTGGGTCTTTTTCTCCGCCTGCTTCAGGTCGTCCTCCGTGATCTCGCTCTTTTTTTTCATGTCCTTCAGCTTTTCAATGGCATCCCGGCGAATAGACCGCACCGCCACCTTGGCCTCTTCCGCCAGCTTGCTGGTCTCCTTCACCAGCTCCCGGCGGCGCTCCTCGTTCAGGGGCGGAAAAGCCAGGCGGATCATCTTTCCGTCGTTCTGGGGGTTCACCCCCAGATCCGAGGTCTGGATGGCCTTTTCAATGCCCCGCAGTACAGAGGCGTCCCAGGGCTGAATGGTGAGCACCCGAGCCTCGGTAACAGAGACCGCTGCCAACTGGTTGATGGGCGTGGGGGTATCATAGTAGTTGACCATAATTTTATCCAGCACCGCGGGATTGGCCCGGCCGGCGCGAATGGCCGCATATTCTTCCTTCAGGTGGTCAATGGCCTTATTCATTTTGGACTCTGCTTTTTGAAAGACGTCTTTCATTTCCGCCATGATAATATTCCTTTCTAAAATAGATGAAAATCATAGTTTCTTTTTGATCGTAATATCGTACTGTTTTATTGGAGACCTACCGGGGCTTGGGTGGCGGCAGGCCTCTGTCCCGGCGGTGTTTCGCCGGTGAAAGAAAGGCATTGCTCTTGGTTCGGCACTGGCCGCGCCGGCACCGTCCCATATTTGGCACCGCCAGACACCCCGCCCAAGGGCGGGGCCCCGCGCTGGCTTTGGCCACCGCTTCGCACCTTCACCGGGCAGCGCATCCCTGCTTTCGTCCTCTTCTTGTCACACAATCAGCGTGCCCACGGGCTCGCCGCTCACTGCCCGCACAATGTTCTGGGGGTCCGCCATGCTGAACACCAGAAAGGGAATGCCCCGGTCCTTGCAGAAGGAAGCCGCCGTCATGTCCATTACCGCCAGGTTCCGGTTCAGCACCTCCATAAAGGTTAACTGGTCGTAGCGCTTTGCATGGGGGTTCTTCTTGGGGTCGCTGTCGTACACTCCATCTACCATAGTGGCCTTTAAGATCACGTCCGCGTCAATCTCCGCCGCCCGCAGGGCAGCGCCCGTATCCGTAGAAAAGAAGGGGTTGCCTGTGCCGCAGCCGAACACCACCACCCGGCCCTTTTCCAAGTGGCGCACCGCCCGGTTGCGGATATAGGGCTCGGCTACCTCCTGCATAGCAATGGCGGTCTGCACCCGCACATCCAGGCCCAGCTGCTCCAGGCCGTCGGCCACGCCCAGGGCATTCATCACTGTGGCCAGCATCCCAATGTGGTCGGCCCGGGTGCGGTCCATGTTCCCGCTGCTGCGGCCCCGCCAGAAGTTTCCCCCACCCACTACAATGGCCACCTGAGCGCCCATTTCCGCAATCTGCCGGACTGGGCGGCAGATCTCCACCACGGTGTCAAAGTCGATGCCGTGCCCAGCCTGTCCGGCCAGGGCCTCTCCGCTCAGCTTTAGCAGCACACGTTTGTATTTCAGCGACATTGTTACCACGCTCCGTTCCGCCGCTCCAGCCGGGAGCCAGAGGGCTTTGCTATATAATTCCATGCTCATTGTACATGAAAATCATGGGTTTGTAAAGCCCAAATAAATCACGTTGCGTGCCCGCCGGGCGCATCACCTAAAATATTGCCAAATTCCGGTTGCTTTTTCGTCCGGCTTGCGCTATAATTGTTAATAGACACCGGCCCGCCGCCCTGCTGCTGGGCCCGGAAATTTCAAAACGGAGGGAATCGTCAATGTTAGTTTCCGCAAAAGAAATGCTTACAAAGGCTAAGGCCGGCAAATATGCTGTGGGCCAGTTCAACATCAACAACCTGGAGTGGACAAAGGCCATTCTGCTGACCGCCCAGGAGAACAGCTCCCCTGTCATCCTCGGCGTGTCCGAGGGCGCGGGCAAGTATATGTGCGGCTTCAACACCGTGGCCGCTATGGTAAAAGCCATGATCGACACCCTGGGCATCACCGTGCCCGTGGCCCTGCACCTGGACCACGGCAGCTATGACGGGGCCATGAAAGCCATCGATGCCGGCTTTTCCTCCGTCATGTTCGACGGTTCCCACTATGCCATTGACGAGAACATTGAGAAAACCAAAGAGATCATCCGCATTGCCGGCGAAAAAGGCATTTCGGTAGAGGCCGAGGTGGGCGCCATTGGCGGCGAAGAGGACGGCGTTGTGGGCGGCGGCGAAGTGGCCGACCCCGATGAGTGCAAGATGATTGCCGACCTGGGCGTGACCATGCTGGCCGCGGGCATTGGCAACATCCATGGCGTCTACCCCGAAAACTGGCAGGGCCTGAACTTTGAGGTGCTGGAGAAGATTCAGGAGAAAACCGGTACCATGCCCCTGGTGCTGCACGGCGGCACGGGCATTCCCGAGGAGATGGTGAAAAAGGCCATCAGCCTGGGCGTCTCCAAAGTGAACGTAAACACCGAGTGCCAGCTAAGCTTTGCCGCAGCCACCCGCCAGTACATTGAGGCCGGCAAGGACCGGCAGGGCAAGGGCTTTGACCCCCGCAAGCTGCTGGCCCCAGGCTTTGAGGCCATCAAGGCTACCGTGAAGGAAAAGATGGAGCTATTCGGCTCTGTAGGCAAAGCCTAAAAAATCTCATAAAGTCCCCCCAAAGCGCCGCGGGTTTTTCAACCCAGCGGCGTTTTTATATAGGAGCTGGCAAAACGTAAGGGTACAAAATTTTCCGGCAATAAAAAACCCCTTGACAAATACCCCCCACGGGTATATAATCAAGATACCCCCTCCGGGTATTATGGGACCTTTTGTCTCCCTTACCGGCAGGGAATCACATCCATTGGGAGGCTCCTATGTGCCAAGAATGCGACTGCCAAAAGAAAGAGCGCTCTACAGAAGAATACCGGCGGCTGGTCAACCGGCTGAGCCGTATTGAGGGCCAGGTCCGGGGCATTCGGGGAATGCTGGAAAAGGACGCCTATTGCATTGATATTCTAGCCCAAGTGGCCGCGGTCAACGCAGCCCTAAACGCTTTTTCCCGAGAACTGCTGGCCCAGCACCTGTGCACCTGCGTGGCCGACGACCTGCGCCAGGGCAGCGAGGATAAGGTGGAAGAGCTGGCCGCAGCCCTGCAAAAACTGCTGAAATAGGATTTGCTTGTTTAAAGCTTCCTGGCCGGAGAGCGCTGTACTTTGTTTTGGGCACGCCTTTGTGTCCTTTTGGCCCTTGCTTTTAAGGCGGCTTATAGCTTCCGCTTATACATTACGCAGCCCTTTTAGGGCAAGATCTTCGGTCGCTGGCATACACCGCTAGGGGAACCATCCCCTGTCTCTCCTTCTATCTGCTGTTTTTTGCTCTTCCTTAATTCTTTGGAGGTGTTTCCATGAAACAATATTCCGTTACCGGCATGACCTGCGCCGCGTGCAGTGCCCGGGTAGAAAAGGCTGTTTCTAGCGTTCCCGGAGTCTCCAGCTGTTCCGTCAGCCTCCTCACCAACTCTATGGGCGTGGAGGGCGCCGCAGACCCCGCCCAGGTGGTGGCCGCTGTAGAAGCCGCTGGCTACGGTGCGGCGGAAAAGGGCGCCGCAGCCCAACCTCAACAAAAAAATGAGTCCCTGGAGGATAAGGAGACCCCCCGGCTGAAAAAGCGCCTGCTGTGGTCTCTGGGTTTCCTTCTAGTACTCATGTACTTTTCCATGGGCCACATGATGTGGGGATGGCCCCTGCCCCCCGCCCTTTCCCACAACCACGTGGCCTTGGGGCTCATTCAGCTTTTGCTGACAGGCATGATTATGGTAATCAACCAGCGGTTTTTTATTAGCGGCTTCAAAAGCCTCTGGCATCGATCCCCCAACATGGACACCCTGGTGGCCATGGGCGCGGCGGCGGCTTTTATCTACAGCACCTATGCCCTCTTTGCCATGACCTTTGCCCAGACGGGCCAGGAGGCCATGGACTGGATGATGGAGCTGTATTTTGAGTCAGCCGGAATGATTTTGGCCCTGATCACCCTGGGCAAAATGCTGGAGGCAAAAAGCAAAGGCCGCACCACCGACGCCCTGAAGAGCCTGATGAGCCTGGCCCCCAAAACCGCCTCTTTGGTACGAGAGGACGGCAGCGAGGGCCAGGTGCCCGTGGAGCAGGTGCAGGCCGGGGACATCTTTGCGGTACGCCCTGGAGAAAGTGTGCCTGTGGACGGCGTGGTACTGGAGGGAACCAGCGCCCTGGACGAATCCGCCCTAACCGGGGAGAGCCTGCCTGTGGACAAAGCCCCTGGCGACCCTGTCTCCGCCGCTACCATCAATCGCTCCGGCTACCTGCGCTGCCGGGCCAGCCGGGTGGGCCAGGACACCACCCTGTCCCAGATTATCCAGATGGTCAGCGACGCGGCAGCCACCAAGGCCCCTATTGCAAAGGTGGCTGATAAGGTCTCTGGCGTGTTCGTGCCCGCGGTGATCGCCGTAGCGGCCGTTACCACTCTGGTGTGGCTGTTTTTGGGCCAAGGGGTAGGTTTTGCCCTAGCTAGGGGCATCTCGGTTTTGGTGATCAGCTGCCCCTGCGCCCTGGGCCTGGCCACACCGGTGGCTATTATGGTGGGCAGCGGTCTGGGGGCTAAAAACGGCATTCTCTTCAAAACTGCTGTTTCCCTGGAAGCCGCTGGGCGCACACAAATTGTGGTGCTAGATAAAACCGGCACCATTACCAGCGGCCGGCCTGCCGTAACAGATATTGTACCCGTTCCCGGCATGGAGGAAGAGGCCCTGCTGTGCGCCGCCGCCAGCCTGGAGGAGCCCTCTGAACACCCCCTGGCCTCCGCCATTGTGGAAGAGGCCAAAAGGCGGCAGCTGCCCGTGACCCAGGCGGCAGCGTTCCAGGCAGTGCACGGTCGGGGTGTGCAAGGAGAGATGGGCGGCCAGGTCTTTTTGGGGGGCAACCAAGCCATGATGGAGGAGGCCGGCGTGGACCTAAGCGGTCTGGCCCCCCAGGCCCAGGCCCTTTCGGCAGAAGGGAAAACCCCCATGTTCTTTGCCGCCGCTGGGCGGGCTTTGGGGCTTATCGCTGTGGCAGATCCTATAAAGGAGGACAGCCCAGAGGCCATTCGCCAGCTGCAAGCCATGGGGATGCGGGTGGTCATGCTTACCGGGGACAATGTCCGTACCGCCCAGGCCATTGGTAAGCAGGCAGGGGTGGACCAGGTCATTGCCGGAGTACTGCCCGACGGCAAAGAGGCCGTAGTCCGCGGACTGAAGGAACAGGGCAAGGTGGCCATGGTGGGAGATGGGATCAACGACGCCCCGGCCCTGACCCGGGCAGACCTGGGCATCGCCATTGGCGCGGGCACGGACGTGGCCATAGACGCGGCAGATGTGGTTCTGATGAAGAGCCGCCTGCTGGACGTTCCCGCCGCCATCCGCCTGAGCCGGGCCGCTCTGCGGAACATCCACCAAAACCTGTTCTGGGCCTTTTTTTACAACACCGTGGGCATTCCCCTGGCAATGGGGCTGTTCATCCCCTTTGGCCTAACTCTAAACCCCATGTTTGGAGCGGCGGCCATGAGCCTTTCCAGCTTCTGCGTGGTAAGCAACGCCCTGCGGCTGAACTGGTTTAAGCTGTACGACGGGCGGCGAGACCACAAAGGGGCCCAGCGCTCTTATCATTATAATAGTATAGACCAGGCCCCCGGTCATTCCATCCAGAAAGACAGCCAGGAAAATTCTATCATTTTAAAGGAGGATCACACAATGACAAAGACCCTGAAGATTGAAGGTATGATGTGCGGCCACTGTGAGGCCCGGGTGAAGAAGGCCCTGGAGGCCCTGCCCCAGGTGGAAAGCGCCCAGGTCAGCCACGAAACCGGCACCGCGGCGGTAACCCTGAACGACAGCCTGGAGGACAGCGCCCTGAAAGAGGCCGTGGAGGCCCAGGACTACACAGTACTAGGCATAGAATAAAGCAAACAGCCCCCAGGCAAAGCGCCCGGGGGCTGTTCTATTTTATGGAATCCCTCTTTTAGCGCCCACCTGGGCAGCCGCCACAGCCGCCCTCGTTCACGTCCCCCACCCGAGGCGGGAAAAACTCGCTGGTGGGAAAATCGATGCGCCGGAACAGCTCGCAGGGATTGTCTGTGGTGGTCACACACTCTTTCTCTGGCACACAAAAGTCGTAGGCGGGAATCAGCATCTGCACACTGCGCACGATCTGCACAATGGTGAACAGGCCAATGGTTACGTACACATTGTTCCGCTGGGGCGCGGAATCAAATTCTCCCCCGTAGCGCTGGCAAATACTCTCGGGGATGCGGCAATAGGGCTCGTTGCGGCAGGAGCAGTCGCACAGTTTGGCCGAAAGGGCCACCGGCTCGGCCACCTGCACCGTGGCTTTGGGCAGGGAACGGGCGTCGTCAATGGGTTCGGGCTCCTCAGCGCACTGGGTAGAAGAAAAAATCTTCACGTTGCCCTCACTGCCGTATAGCACCACCTTTTTGTTAAACACAGCCACACCGCTGACCGGCGCCGGGCAGGCAGCCGGCCCCCCAAAGAGCTCTACGGTGACGTCAAAGAAAAATGTCATGTTTACCGAATAAAAGCCCTTATTAAACGGGATGGGCTGTAGGTCGGTATAGACCGTAATCACCGAAACGTCCTTGATGCGCACATTGGTTGCGGCGTCGATCATGGGCTGGCGGGCCGCAGGAAACAGGACCCGAAGGTCTTCGAGACAGTCCTTGGCACTACAGGAATCATAGATTCTCATAGCCTCAATACACACAGCCTCTTTAAAGCAATCCCGGCTCTCGAACTCGGGCAGGCTTTCGTTATCCGGCATAGTATCTCCTCCTTTTGGGGTGATTTCCCCTGGTTCTTATTGCTATAATATGTGGCTGCGGGGGATTTGTGCGTAGCCGCCGCTTGACACCGCCTGTCCCCCATGGTATATTCAAGGCAGAGAATTGTTTTTCTTGACAATATTAGTTCTATATGGTACTATGTTTAGGAGGTGAGCCTCATCGAAACCAGAACCGGGTTTCTCATTTCGCAGGTCAAGCGGCTACAAGACCGGGTTTTTCAGCGGCTTTTAGCCCGGAGCGGCGTGTCCGAGTTTAGCGGCCCCCAGGGGCCGATTCTCTATGTACTTTGGCAGCAGGACGCTGTGCCCATCTCTACCCTGGTGCAAAAAACCGGGCTGGCAAAAAACACCTTAACGACCATGCTGGGACATATGGAAAGCGCCGGGCTCATCACCCGCCGCCCCTCCCCCAACGACCGGCGGCAGGTACTGGTTTTTGTAACCCCCAGGGCCCGGGGGCTGCAAGAGACCTATGACCAGCTCTCTCAAGAGATGAACCGGCTATTTTACCAGGGCATGACCCAAGAAGACGCCGCCCTGCTGGACGGTCTCTTAGACCAGGTTTTGGCCAATCTGGAGACCTGCGAAACAGAGCTCCGGCAGCAAAAGATGAAAGGTGATTCGCATGGCAAAAATAAACGGCTCCCTGGGCAATGATTTCTGCCCCCAGGCCCTGTTCCTCTATGGCAACTACGAAGAAAACGGCACGCCCCATTTTGGGCTGTTCTGCTGGTTTAGCTACTGCTGGCTGGGAGAGGGCAACGGCAAACTGGGGACAATGGCCTGCATTGGCGAAGAAAAAACTACCAAGGACCTGATCCGCAAAACCGGCGTGTTCTCCGCCAACCTGGTTACAGAGCCCCTATTACCCTTGGCCGATTACTACGGCTGCACCAGCGGCCGGGATGTGCCCGAAAAAATGACACACCTGCCCACCGTGGAGCCCGGCCGGGTGCTAAAAGTACCCACTATTGTGGAAAGTCCCGTATCCTTTGAGTTAAGGGTGCTAAAGGAAGAGTCCCTGGCCAGAGGGCGTCTGGGAGACAATGGCCAAGAGGCAAACAGCACGCTTTTTTTGTGCGAGATAGCCAACGTGCTAATAGACCAGCGGCTGACAGACAAGGCCTTGCCCTTTATAGACCGGCTGCGGCTGGCCGCGCCTGTGGTCGCCCCAGGAGAAGAGCGGTATATGAACCTCTTTGGCCAGGACCTGGGTGGTTGGGGCCAGCTGGGAAGCCCGTATCAGAAAAAATAGAGTAAAACCAAACGCCCCCGGCGGGATTTTCCTCCTGCCGGGGACGTTTGTTTATATATTGCATTACATCCTTATTTTAGCTTGCTTTTGATTCATTATAAGAAAAATAATTCTTTTGTTGATTTTTACCAATAAATGGTATATAATAAATTTGTACTCAGGGTGGATTCACAGCATGCCCATGAAGTACAAAGTAATTAGGAGGTTACAATCATGAAGCGTTTTGTTTCTATGCTCTTGGCCGTGCTGCTCATTGCCGCCGTGCCCAGTGTTGCTTTCGCAAAAACTGACGACGCAGCGGAAAAACGGCGCTATTATGAGGATTTTATCGCTAAGGCGGAGCAGGCCCTGCGGGAAGAAATGGAAGCCGCCGGCTACACCGAGATTAAGACCACTGCCGCCGAGGTACTGAAAAAAGCCAAAATCGACCCCAAGGTCAGCGCCTTGGCCTATTCCGACCTGGAAAACGCCAGCCCGGCCCAAAAGGAGAAGATTCTGGCCGCCCGCCGCAAGATCATCTTCCAGGTTGACAGCTGGTACGACGATATGGGCGGGGTGTATTCCGCAAAAATTGACCCCAAAAGCAAGACCTGGAAATCCAGCCCCCGGTTTAGCGAGCTGTTCCCCGGCTGGGACGTGCCCACCGAGGAGGCGACCGAGCCCGTAAAGACCAGCCAAGAGGAATTGAAGGCTACGCTGGAGAAGGACCTAGCCGAGCAGGGCTACACTAAGGTCGCGCCCATAACCAAGCAATCCTCTTTGGCCAGCATCGATGTAGCCCCCAAGACCCGGGCCTTGGCCTATGCGGACTTTGAAAAGGCTACCCCTGCCCAGCAGGAAAAGATTCTGGCCGCGCGGAATGAGGTTATTTTCAGCGCGGAAGGATGGTATGATGACCAGGGCGGCGTGTATGCCGTTAACGTGAATGAGGAGTCAAAAACCTATCAAGAGGTGCCGAAGTTTAGTGAGCTTTTCCCCGATTGGGATGTACCTACAGAACCAGATGTGGATATAGGTGAAACCGCCATTCCCACATCTAGCGATACCTTTACCACCCGGTTTAACGGTACAGTTTCTGTGCCCAAATATGAGGAGGGCGTAATCTCCGGATATTTCTATACTACAGGAACTATCAGAGGGGTCACTGGCGAGTTTTACGAAACTGTTTTAAGCTTGCAGAACTGCACCACTATTAATTTAGGTTTAACAGATCTATCGGGTCCAACTCCCAAATCATTGGCCTGGCACAAAAATGCAAGAGCCGGTGAAAGATACCATTATACGGTCAATGGTAACACGGTTACTTGGTGCGGTTTCCGTACAAGCGTATATAATATTTCAAACGCTTCCGCCAGAATCCGTCTAGATGGAAAAAACGTTCCGCTTGGTTAAATCATTAGCCCAGTAACTACATGTTATGAATCCACCCAAGTACATCAACAGCCCAGCGGGGCCTTTCCCCCGCCGGGCTGTTTCCTATCTCTATTGGGCAGTGCGCCCCTTTAAGCCTCCCCCTGCCGTAAATATTCCCACACCAGCCGCCGGAAGCGCTCCCCCACCTGGGCGGCGGTCTCCTGCACCTCTTGGTGGTCCAGGGGCCGGCCGCCCAGGCCCGCCGCCTTGTTGGTAATACAGCTGATTCCGCACACCGCCAGCCCCGCGTGGCGGGCGGCCATGGCCTCGCAGGCTGTGCTCATGCCCACCGCGTCCGCACCCAGCAGCCGGAACATGCGGACCTCTTCCGGGGTCTCGTAGTTGGGGCCCGTGGTTTGCAGGTAGACCCCCTCCTTCAACTCAAACCCCAGCCCCGCGGCGGCATCTCGGGCCCGCTGGCACAGGACGGGAGAATATACCCCGCTCATATCCGGAAAGCGGGGGCCCAGACGGTCCTCGTTGGGGCCAATGAGGGGCGAGGGCACAAAGCTGGCGATTTGGCCAGTAATCAGCATGAGGTCTCCGGGTTCTGGGGTAATGCCCCCAGCGGCATTGGTAAGCAGCAGTTCCTTTGCCCCCAGGGCAGCCAGCACCCGTATGGGCAACACCACATCCTCCATGGAGTATCCTTCATAGTAGTGGACCCGGCCCTGCATCACCGCCGCAGGCCGCCCCTCTACCGTGCCGAACACAAAACGCCCCTGGTGGCCCGGCACGGTGGACACCGGAAACCCCGCCAGCTGGGCGTAGTCCACCTGTGCCATTACGTCCATCTCCTCCACAAACCCCCCTAGGCCCGACCCCAACACCAGGGCTGTTTGGGGCACAAAACGGGTGACCCTGCGGATGTCCTGAACGCAGGATTGGACGCGGCTATAAACATCAGGCATAAAAACACCTCTCTTCTCTAAGGTTTATAGTATTATCATACAGTTTTCCCCAATGCTTGTCAATGCCTGGACTTTGAGAGGCAATCCAGCGGCCAGCACCCCAGGGTACGGGCAATGGCCTGTATCGATATAATAATATTTATTATTAGCTATTGCAAACCACGATAAATTGTGGTATAGTATATTTATATATACATTTTGTGCGGAGGTACGCTTTGTTTATTCGCGAATGGGCCGTTTCGGAAGCTTCCGGCAGTTTTGCCGCCCCACCGGGCCTCTCCCCTCTACTGGCCCAGCTGCTGGAGCTGCGTGGGTTTGATACCCCGGAAAAGGTCCGGCAGCTGCTAAGTCCTCAATCTCTTTCCGACCCTTTTACCATTAAGGGCATGGCAGGGGCAGTAAACCGCGTTCAGGAAGCCCTGAAAAATTATGAAAATATTGCGGTGTATGGCGATTATGACGCGGACGGTGTAACCGCCACCGCCATTCTCTATACCTATTTAAAGTCCGTGGGTGGGCGGGTTAGCTTTTATATCCCTCCTCGGGACGACGGCTATGGGCTGAACAAAGACGCCATTCTCACCCTGTTTCGAGAGGGCGTAGAGTTGATTATTACAGTGGACAACGGCATTTCCGCTGTGGAAGAAATTGATTACGCCAACGAGCTGGGCCTGGATGTGGTGGTTACAGACCACCACCTACCCCACCAACGCTTACCCAAAGCCTGCGCTCTGGTGGACCCCCACCAGCCCGGGGATGACTCCCCCTTTCGCGAACTCTCTGGAGCCGGGCTGGCCTTTATGCTGGTAACGGCTCTTTCTCAGGGGACCGAACTGGACGCCATGGAAAAATATTCCGGCCTGGCGGCCATTGGAACCATTGCCGACGTAGTGCCTCTTTTTGGAGAAAACCGGTCTATTGTGCGTCTGGGACTTCTCACCATGGAGAACCATGGCGCTGGCCACAGCCCCGGGCTGGAGGCTTTGCTCCGCCTGACCAAAGGAGAAATGAGCTCTACCGGCCTGGCCTTTTCCCTGGTGCCCTGTATCAACGCTACCGGCCGCATGGGATCTGCCAGCCGGGCCGTCCGTCTGCTTACCTGCCAGGACAAAGCCGCGGCCGAGGCTTTAGCTGCGGAGCTGCAAAATGACAACGCCCGCCGGAAGGACGTAGAGCAGCAGATCATTAGCCAGGTGGTGCGGTGGATAGAGAAAACACCCCAGGTCCGCCATGCCAGAATCATTGTGGCCGCTGGCCGGGGCTGGCACCACGGGGTGGTGGGCATTGTGGCGGCCCGTATTGCCGAGTACTACGGCAAGCCCTGCTTTGTACTCTCTGTAAACAACGGGGTGGCCCGGGGCAGCGGGCGCAGCATAGAAGGCTTTTCTTTGTTTGACGCCATACAGTTTTGCGCCCCGCTGCTTACCCAATACGGCGGCCACCCCATGGCCGGCGGGGTGACCATGCCCCAGGAACATGTGGCCAAGTTCCGGGAAATGGTAAACCAGTATGCCCAAAGCCACGCCCAGTCCATGCCTTTGCCTAAGCTAAGTCTGGACTGCTGCCTGGAGCCTCACCAATTGACCCTGGAGAATGCCCAGGCTCTGCGGCCTTTAGAGCCCTTTGGCTGCGGAAACGCCCAGCCGGTTTTCGGTGTTTTTGGCGTAACCATTCAAGAACTCCTTCCGTTGGGGGCTGGCCACAGCCACACAAAGCTGGTCTGTGCCAAAGACGGCTGCACGTTTCAATGCCTGCGCTTCGGTGTAGCGCCCAAAGATTTTTCGTATCCAGTAGGGGCTGTTGTCGACCTGGCCCTAAATATGGACCTGAATACCTACCGGGGAGTGGAACAGCTTAGCCTAATTTTACGGGATATTCGGCGCTCCGGCCTAGACGCCAGAGCAAATATGGACAGCTGCCAGGCCTATGAAGCTGTCCAGCGCGGAGAAAACCCACCTGCCGCCCAAGAGCTGCCCCCCAGCCGCGAGGAACTGGTAGCCATTTATAAATGTCTAAAAAGGCACCATTTATTGTGGGTAGATATAGAGACCCTACTATATGAGCTGCTTTCCCAGCAGATTCTTTTAGGAAAGCTGCTGCTTTCTCTAGACATTTTTCAAGAGCGCGGTTTGGCTATATTTCAATTCGACCGCAACCGGCTGCGTGCCGAACTTTTTAAGACCAATGAAAAGGTGGATATTATGTCCTCTCCGCTGCTACAGTTAGGCGACAAAGAGAATGCGGAGCCGGTATAATCGACAAAAAAGTTTTTGTACATCATCCCATTTATTTCCTTATCAAGGGGGCGATTTTATGCCAGTCGTTCGGCAGATCAGCAGCTATGAAGAGCTACAAAGTATCGTGCAGGAAAGCGGAAAGGACTATGACCGGGTCCTCATTGGCCAGGCCTACCGGCTGGCTGACCGGATGCATCGGGACCAGAAGCGCCGCTCGGGAGAACCATATATTATTCACCCTCTATCTGTTGCCTCTATTTTGGTGGATTTAGGCATGGATACACAATCTGTTGTGTCCGGCCTGCTTCACGACGTGGTGGAGGACACGGAGTGCACCCTGGAAGAGATCTCCCAGATGTTTGGCCAGGATGTGGCTCTGCTCATTGACGGCGTGACCAAACTTGACAAAATCCCCTTCTCATCCCGAGAGGAAGAGCAAGCGGAAAATCTGCGTAAAATGCTGATGGCCATGGCCCAAGATATTCGGGTCATCATTATTAAGTTTGCGGACCGGATGCATAATCTTTCCACTTTGGAATTTGTTTCTCCCCAAAAACAGCGGGATAAAGCCCGAGAATGCCTGGAAGTTTATGCACCCATTGCGCATCGTCTGGGCATCCGCACCGTCAAGGAAAGCATGGAGGACGTTTCCCTAAAATACCTGGACCCCGCCGCCTACCAGGAAATCGACGACCTGCTGACCCAGCGAAGCGACACTCGAAACCAGTTCATCGACCAGCTGCGAGAGCAGATCAAAACTCGGATTCGCCCCGCAATTCCCGGTGTATTTATTGAGGGCCGTGTCAAGAGCATTTACAGTATTTACAGAAAAATGTTTATACAGGGTAAAGATTTTGAGGAAATTTATGACATCTTTGCTATTCGCGTCATTGTGGATAGCATTGAAGATTGTTATAATGTTTTGGGCATTATCCACGATATGTTTCAACCTTTGCCCAACCGTTTTAAAGATTATATCTCAACCCCCAAGCCTAATATGTATCAGTCCCTGCACTCCACAGTGATTACAAAGGCTGGGGTGCCTTTTGAGGTGCAGATTCGCACTTGGGAGATGCACCAAACCGCCGAGTACGGTATTGCCGCTCACTGGAAGTATAAGCTGGGCATGTCTGCCCGGCAGGCCGACAACCGTTCCTTGGATGACCGGCTGGCCTGGATCCGGCAAATGCTGGAAAATCAGGCGGACACAGAGGATGTTACCGACTTGGTACATTCCATCAAAAGCGATCTGATCCCAGAGGAGGTTTTCGTCTTTACACCCAAAGGGGATGTGGTCAATTTGCCACAAGGGTCTAGCGTCATCGATTTTGCCTATGCAATCCACAGCGCGGTGGGCAACCGAATGGTAGGCGCCAAGGTGGATAAAAAAATTGTCCCCTTAGATTACAAGGTGAAAACCGGCGAGATTATCGAAATACTCACTAGCAAAGAGGTGGGCCGTGGCCCCAACCGGGACTGGCTGACCATGGTGCGCACCAGCGAGGCCAGAAGCAAGATTCGAGCCTGGTTTAAAAAGGAGCGGCGGGAAGAAAACATTGTGGAAGGCCGCAGTGAGCTGGAACGAGAGCTGCGCCGCAGCGGCGTGGCCATGACACCAGAGCTGATGCATTACATGGTAGAGAGCGTGGGCAAACGACACAATTGCAGTACCGCCGACGACCTGTATGCGGCCATTGGCTACGGCGGGATACAGCTTTGGAAGGTAATGCCCCGCGTCCGGGAAGAATACCAGAAAATGACAAAAGGATCTTCTGATCCACAAAATATTCCACCCCAACCCACCCCCTCCCGTCCGCAAAAAATAGCCAGCGGTGTGCTGGTAGAAGGACAGGACAACTGCCTTATCAAGCTTTCCCGGTGTTGCAATCCTCTGCCCGGGGACGAGATCGTGGGCTTCATCACCCGCGGCTTTGGCGTATCCATTCACAAAAGATGCTGCCGCAACGTGCCCCAGGACCTGACCGACTGCCCGGAACCGGACCGGTGGGTGAGCGCCCACTGGGAGGGAGAGGTGAAGGATGACTTCAAATCGACCCTGCATATTGTTGCTTTGGACCGGGCCGGGTTGCTGGCCGACGTAACCCAGCAGCTTTCAAGCATGAATATTTTCATCCATTCTCTAAACTGCCGGCAGGAAAAGGGCGGCGTAAACGCGGTGATTTCCGCTACCATTTCCATCAGCGGGCTTCCGCAGCTTCATAATATTATTGAGAAAATCTCTCGTGTCCGGGGCGTTTTCTCTATTGACAGGACTTAACTTTCTAAATTTTTTGGCAAATTTCACTTGTGCGTTTTCGCAGATGATTGGGGGTGGTTTTTATGAAGCTTTGGTTAACAGGGCATTCCTATCGGTACGAATGTGAAAATTTGTGCCGGCTCTTCTTCCCCTATAGCCCGGTGCGGGTAACCAGCCTGCCCGAACAGCCCGCGGGCGAACCCTGGGCCTGGGTGGCGGTATCCCACCAAAACAATTTTGATGCCTGCCAGGTGCGGGCCAGCGATGGCCAAACAGTGGAAAGCGCAGCCTGTCAGGCCCTAAATCTTTGCGAGTATGACGTAACCCGGCTGCTTTTTCAAACACTTTGCAAACTCACTGGCCTACAGCCCGCCTGGGGGATGCTCACCGGTGTACACCCCATCAAGCTGCTGCGTATGTGCTGCCAGGGACCAAAGGATTTTAGTTTGCAGCGGGGCTTTGATACCCTGCGCCTGAAATGGTCCGTGAGCGAGGCCAAGGCGGACTTGGCAAAACGCACACTTTCTGCCCAGCTGGAGCCTGTGTCCGCTCTCACTCCCCGGGACTTTTGCCTTTATGTCTCCATCCCTTTTTGTCCCACCCGCTGCTCCTATTGTTCCTTTGTATCACAAGATATCCAGCGGGCGGGCGCGTTGATTCCACAATATCTTGAATTACTCTCCACTGAGCTAAGTCACGTGGGTTCTCTGGCCAAGCAGCTGGGGCTTTCCCCCATTTCCATTTACATAGGCGGCGGAACGCCAACTACTCTATCCGCAGAGCAGCTTCAAAGCCTTTGCTCGGAGATCTCCCAGCGCTTCGATCTTTCTCGTTGCGCCGAGTTCACTGTGGAGGCCGGACGGCCCGACACCATTACCAAAGAAAAACTGGACGCCCTGAGCAAGGCGGGGGTAACGAGAATCAGCATTAACCCCCAAAGCTTGTCCGACCAGGTCCTGAGGAATATCGGCAGAATGCACAACGCGGCGGATGTGCAGACAGCCTTTGATTTAGCCCATACCGCTGGATTCACCAATATTAATGCAGACCTGATTGTTGGTCTGCCCGGGGACGATTATGAAGGATTTTGTAAAAGTTTAGACGGTGTTTACCAGCTGGGGGCCAACAATATTACAGTACATTCCCTGGCGCTAAAGCGCAGTGCGGAAATCGTAGTGAACCAGGAACTTTCCTCCCATAAGGGCTCTGCTTTAGCCGCACAAATGGTGGACCACTCCATTCACCAGCTCTCTTCCTGGGGGTTTGAACCCTATTATCTCTACCGGCAGACCCGGATGGCGGGAAATTTGGAAAACACCGGATGGGCCCTGCCAGGCACCGCATGCAGGTACAACATCTACACCATGGACGAAAGCCTTACGGTGATCGCCTGCGGCGCCGGGGCCATCAGCAAAATTAAGGACCCATTTTCCGATGCTTTAACCCGCATCTTCAACTTTAAATACCCCTACGAATACATCTCCCGGTTCGGCGAAATACTGGAAAGAAAGGATGGCATCAAGGAGCTTTATGAGCAATTTTGCTAGCGGTTATATTAAGTATATTAACCATTTGGAACAGATCAACGACGCAGCCATTGCCTCTCCCGCCAAAATGGTAGAGGAAGTGGAGGGCTCCTACCGGGAGCATTTGCGTAACATTGCCCGGAACATCACCGAGCGGCGGACGCCTGTACGCATTGTCATGCTCTCGGGGCCCAGCAGCAGCGGAAAAACCACCACGGCCCACCTGCTTCGGGACTATCTGGGAGATTTTGGCGTGCGGGCCGTAATTATTTCTCTGGACGATTTCTACTTGGGCGCGGACCGGGTCCCCCGGCTGCCGGATGGCAGCGCGGATTTTGAAACCGTAGCCGCCCTTGATGAAAAGCGGATTTGCGCCTGCCTTCAGGATATTTTTGCCACAGGAAAATTTTCTGTGCCCCAGTACAGCTTTACTTTAGGCCGCCCGGAAGGTGAGGACCGGCAATATGAGCTGGGGCCTAGGGACGTGGCCATTGTGGAGGGAATTCACGGGCTGAACCCCATTTTTACCCGGGACTTGCCAGAAGAGGCCTGCCTAAAGCTATATGTCAGCGTAAAGCAGCAGATTAAGGACGCCAATGGAGAAGTGATCTCCCCCTGGGACCTGCGCCTGGTCCGCCGGATTGTCCGGGACATCCAATTTCGGAACGCCCCGGCCGAGCTGACCCTTTCCATGTGGCCCCAGGTGGTGGAGGGAGAAAACCGGTATATCCGCCCTTATCGTATGAGCGCGGACTATACAGTAAACTCTATTCACATTTACGAACCCTGTGTCCTGCGTACCCTGGCCATTCCCCTGCTGCGTGCCATTGCCGCAGATAGTCTCTATTATAAAAAAGCTAGAGATTTAGAGTCCCGCCTGATGCGTTTCGAGCCAATCCCCTTGGACCTGGTGCCGGATTCCTCGATGCTGCGGGAATTTTTGGGAAAGCGTCCAGAACCCCTTTAATTTTAATATAGAAGGCAAAAATCCTAACGGGCAAAAAATTAAAGGATTCTTAATTATTTCGAAAGAGAAATGCGCTTTACATTCCCCTGTTAACTTGTTATAATAGAAACATCAAGTGAACCTAATAAAGGAGGATTTCTAATGGGAATTTTTGACGACGTTGTGATAAATGCTAAGTCTGCCGCCGAGGCAGTGGGCCGCAAGGCCGGGCAGATTGTAGACGTGTCCAAGCTCCGCATTGGCGCGGCTGAGGTCAACGCTGAAATCACCAAGCGCTACGAGAGCCTGGGCCAGTATGTTTACGAAAACTGCCGGAATTCTATTGCCGCCGACCCAGAGGCCCTGGGTAAAATGACAGAGATCGATGAGCTGAAAACGCAGGCTATGGCCATTGCCAAGGAGCTGAGCGACCGCCAGAACAAGCTGGTTTGCCCTTGCTGCGGTAAGCAGTGTTCAAACACTGCCCAATATTGCAGTACATGCGGCGCTAAGCTGGCCGTGGAGGCCCCCGCCGCAGAGGAGCCGGTAGCGCCTACCCAGCCCGAGGAGCCGGAAAACCACGAGTAAAAACATTCCGTGCCCTGCATAAACGCCCTTGTTAAGGGCAAGGTTCATAAAGCTGTTTTCCAATGATTCCAAAAAAACCGGCATAGCCTTTTGGGCCGTGCCGGTTTTTCATGGGGAAAGCCCGTTGAACCCCAACGCCCTTTAGGAAAAACGCCTAAAAGTGAAGTGCGCCCCGCTGTGGCCGGGAGCTGGCGGCTATGGGTTCTGTGGTGCGCTGCGGGGAAATCGGCGCGGGCAATACCGCCAAGCTGGTGAACCAAATCATTGCGGCCCGCAATATTCAAGGGGCAGCAGAGGCCTTTACCCTGGGGCGGATGGCCGGCTCCACATATGATAAAAATCATTACAACGCAGGGGAGGCATTTTTATGAGAGACAGGCTTCGCCAGGACGCGGACGCCATTATTTCCGCCAGCATCCGGGGGGTTTTGCCCGACCAGGCCGTGGCCCGGGCCCTGGAGAGCTTCCACCCGGGAACGGGCAGGATCCGGCTGATCTCTGTGGGAAAGGCAGGGTGGCAGATGGCAAAAGCCGCTCTAGAGGCCCTGGAGTCCACCCCCTATCAGGTAGAAACCGGGATCGTGATTACCAAGTACCACCATGTCAAAAGCCCGCTCCCAGGGCTCCTCTGCCTAGAGGCCGGGCACCCGGTGCCAGACGAAAACAGCTTTGCCGCCACAGAGCGGGCCTTGGCCCTGGTGCGCGGCCTGGGGCCAGAGGACACCGTGCTGTTTCTGCTGTCTGGGGGCGGCAGCGCCCTGTTTGAACAGCCCCTGGTTCCCGGGGAGGAACTGCAAGACATCACCGCCCAGCTGCTGGCCTGCGGCGCGGACATTGTAGAGATAAACACCCTGCGCAAGCGCCTTTCTGGGGTAAAAGGAGGCCGCTTTGCCCAGGCATGCGCCCCGGCCCGGGTGTTCAGCGTGGTCCTTAGCGACATTCTGGGCGATCCCCTGGACATGATTGCCAGCGGGCCCGCCTATCCAGACCGTTCCACCCGGGAACAAGCCCGCGCCATTGCAAAAAAATATGGCCTTGGACTTTCTTCCGCCGCCTGGGCGCTGTTGGACCAGGAAACCCCAAAGGCCCTGGACAATGTGTCCACCCAAATCACCGGCAGCGTGCGGCAGCTGTGCGCCGCAGCGGCGCAGGCCTGCGCCCAGCTGGGTTACCGGACCTTTCTGCTCACCGACCAGCTGAGCTGCCAGGCCAGAGAGGCAGGCAGCTTTTTGGCCAATATTCTGCGCACCCATGGAGGAGACGGAGAGAACTGGGCCTTCATCGCCGGAGGCGAGACCGTGGTTCGCCTTACCGGCAAAGGTCTGGGCGGGCGAAACCAGGAGCTGGCCCTGGCCGCAGCAGAAGGCATCCATGGGCTGGCAGGCGCGGCGGTATTCTCGGTGGGCAGCGATGGCACAGACGGTCCCACCGACGCGGCCGGGGGTTATGTAGACTTTGACTCCGCGGCCCAGTTGGCGGCAAAGGGGCTTTCCATTTCCCAAGTGCTACAGGAAAATGACGCATACCATGCCCTACAGGCCATTGGCGGCCTGATCTTTACCGGGGCCACGGGCACCAATGTAAACGACGTAGCGGTGGGGCTGTTTCGAAAAGAAATATAAAAAAATCGAAAGCGCTGTGTTTTTGGCCATGAAAGAAGAGGCGATCTTTTGGGGCAAAAAGACAGCGTGTTCTTTTTTGCAAACGAGCCCTAGAGAGCGGGACTCTCCTTTTTCCCTTTGGTTCGAAAGGAAGCTAAAAACACTGCCATACTGGCAAGGTATATGGCCATCACTGCCAGGTAGAAGGGTTTGGCCCCAATGGCGTCGAACACCATGCCGCCCAGAAGGTTTCCCAAAATGCCCGCCACCGAGGCCACGGACGTAAAAAACGCCTGGGCGCTGGCCTTGAGATGGGCGGGGGCCAGCTCATACACATAGTTTAGGGAGGAGCCCAAAAACAGGCCGTTCCCCAGACCATAGAAGGCCGAGAACACCACCATGGCTGGCAGGGAATTGGCAATGAGCCCCAGCCCCAGGCACTCCACCGCCATAAAAAACGCGGCCCCCAGCACCAGCACCCGCAAAGGCAGCCGCCGCCGCAGCCGGACCATCAGCAGCAGAAAAGGCACTTCCATAAGGGCCCGAACCGCCAAAAGCACCCCGTACTGCTGGGAGTCCACCCCGATGCTGTTCATAAAGTAGGGGATAAAATTGCCCTCGCAGGCATTGGCAATATAAAACAAAAAGCCAAACACCAAAAAGGCCACATAGGCCTGGTTTTGAAAGAGCTCCCCCAGGTTGAGGGGGTTCTTTTTTTCCGGCCGCTCCCCCGGCTTTTCAGGCTTTTTAGCCGCGGGCTCCCGGGCGAAAAAGGTAAGAACCACAGGAATCAGCATAAAAAGTCCTGTTAGCCAAAAGGTATGCTCCACCCCCAGGCTGGGCAGCCAGGCAGAAATAGCAAAGCTCCCGATCATAAAGAGAATCGACCCCACACTGCGCAGCATACCAAAGTTCAGCCGCAGCTCGTTGCAGTTGCGCACCAGAATATTTTCGGCAAAGGGGGACATGGAGGCCCGGAAGAAATTGATGGCCGGGAAATAGCAGAGCAGCAGCATATGTGAGAACGCCAGCCCTGTGGGGATCAGGGGAACCAGGGCGTATAACCCCGCGCCCCCCAGCAGCACCGTAATCAGCACCTTACGCAAAGACCCCAGTTTGTCGCTGGCCATGCCCCAGAAGGAGACCGAGGCAATGGCCACCCCAGAGGAGACCGCGTTTAGTATGCCGATGGATGAAGCGGAAAAGCCGATGGTCTGTAGGTAAACGGTCTGGTAGCAGCCAAAGGACCAGGCAAACCAGAAAATGCCGTTGACCCCAGCCAAGATGAGGGCCTGGCGGCCTGTGGAGTCCAAAACAGCGGAAGCCCGGAGGAAAGAAAATTTTTTCATAAGCAAATGCTATCTCCTCTGTATTCAATAACAGGTCAAAGAAAATTATATCCGCTTGGGCCCACATGTCAATACCTGGGGGCAAAATAATTCTACAGATTTTTTCAGCGGCCCCCTCTCTGCCAAAATGCCGTCTAAATATAGAACCCGGGCGAAAGAGGCCAGATGTGCCTTCCTCGCCCGGGTTTTCCGGAAAAGTTTATTCTATAATTTCTCCATATTGATTAAGCTCTGCCATTAAGGTATTATATTCCTCTTCTGTCAGAATACCGGTCTCCAGGTTTGTCTTATAGTTAGCCTCTACCTCTTGGCGCTTCCAGTCCTCGTCTACAGGGCTTGCCGCTCGCGCTATGGTTTGTAAAGCGCTTAGGGTTACGATATCCTGGCCGTTTTCTTCCGCATTCTTGATCTCTTGGGGGCTAAGCTTATTATGACGGATCTGCGGGACATTTCCCGTTGTATCCATGTGGAGCAAAAGCCGCTGGGAAACAAAGGCTTCCTGGCCCAGCGCGGCCTTTTGGGCTACGGCGGACTGTTCCGGCTCGTAAACCCCCTGGCGGTTTCCCACAATGTAGTAATAATCCCCCGGGGTGCTAAAGCCGCCGCCCATACAAGACTTCCGCAAAAACAGCAGATATTCCCCGCCTGTTTCCAAAACCGGGGCGCTGCTATAGACGACGGAGGTATCGGCCGGATCTCCTTCCAGGCGAACTGTTACGAAATCCCCCGGCCTTTCCGTACCTCTTGTCACTTCCTGAATTTCCACGGTGTAGTCTGTAAACACCTGTTCGCCAATTTCCCCCACGCCCCGCACCACAAAGGGTTCGGACTGTTCTGTCACTGTTCCCCGGGCCACCAGGGTGGACTCGTCCATCAGCTGCTCGGTGGTGTATACCGCCTCATATTCAGACACCACTACATAAGAGTTCTGGTCCTGGCTTGCCACATCTTCCACTGTAGGTGTGGAAGCCTCATCCTCGATAGGAAGAACGCCTTTTGTTGCATCCACAGGCAGCGCATGGGTATCGCTCCACATAACGCCTAAGCCTGCCGCCCCTAACAGCACAAGCACTGTTAAAACAGCCGCCACTAGTTTCTTCTTCATTTTCCGTCCCTCCTTCATCAATTGTATAATTGTTTTATCTTGGCCTTATCATAAGATGTCAAGGTCCTCTTTATTGTGTCCACAGGATACACATTCATTACAGAGTCTGTGCTCCAATCCTTCGGATGTTCAAGACCAAGCACATGGCCAGCCTCATGAATAAAGACCGTCCACACATCGTAGGTTCCCTTTTTGGCTCCATTGGATAAGGGCCTGGCGGGGTTTAGATTTATCGCGGCCGCATTTACTATCCTTCCTGATGTCTTATCTCGAAATGTATAACTTGACCCAGGAGCTTCTTTTTGAGGATTGGATACTTTGTACACTCTGCTGGTACCATCATCTTTGCTGTCATTTAGTTCGTAAAAGTTTGTCTTGTAGTGCACAGGCGCCGTTGCACGCTTCAATTTGTAGGTGCTGTTCTCCTTGTTCCAATTCCAAAAAGCCTCATTAAAATGGTCCAATGAAGTACTTCCAATGGAAATGTACGGATAGAACGTCAGCGTTTTATAGAGCTTCCAGCCTGCAAACTCGCTGCCCGCATCGGCAGGAATCGTAAACGAGGCTACCAGCATAGCGACCGCGGCGACAGTCAACGTGAAACGTTTCTTTAGCGAACATTTTTTCATGCGACATTACTCCCTTTCATTTTAAAACAAATTCCTAATGTGATTTATTCTAAAGCCGCCCCCTTTCTAGTTTTTTCCATTATATCACGCCAACACAATAATGTCAACAAAAAAGTAAACCCCATTGCATTCCTTGTGGTCCTCAATGAAGAATATTGTTCAGAAGCTTTCTTCACAGCTCAGGGTACTAGTGTTATCAGATGGACAAATGATCACGCACACCGGGCGCAGCCTTTGCCAAAGAACCACGAAAAAAGGACAGAAGCACTCTGCTCCTGTCCTTCGGTTTATTTTTCCATCTCCCGCCAGTGCCCCAGATGAATGCCAATATGCCCCACCCCCAGCACCAGGGCAGAAAGCACCATCCAAATCACCCGGCCATATATGCCCAGCAGCAGAAAGGCCCCCACGGGCAGGGCTGCCCCCGCCACGGGTATTCCCAAAAAACTGCTATAAAAGTCCGCCTGCCGCCGTGGGCCTTTAAAATACCGCAGCCACCACAGCTCGTACAGGACCATCAGCCCAAAAGAGGCCAAAAGCCACAGGCTCCAGGGGGAGAAGGGCCGCAGGTTAAAGTCGCTGAACACCAGGGCGCAGCAGGTGCACCCCGCCTGGCCCGCTCCCTCCAGAACCCGCAGCACCCAGTTTTCTCTTTGGGCGCTATGGTCCTTGGGCCGGGTCCTGCTCCACAAAATATTCGGGATGAACAGCATGGCCAAATACACCGCTCCTACGTAGGAAAGTCCCAGACGCCCCATCATCTAAAGTAAAGGATGCTGTTCAGCGGCCTGCTTTGGGGGCCATACAGCCACACGCCGTTTACATACAGGTTGGTCGATCCGCCCCCGTCCAGGTTCACGGCGCTGTCGCAGCCCATGGCCACCATGATGTTGGCCAGGCCGCTTAAGTTCGTGTATGCGGTCAGAATCACCAGCTTGCCGTCTGGCTTAATGCCCACACACGCGCGCCGCGCGTCATAGTAGATAATGCCCGGGTCCCGGAAGCCCTCGGCCCGGTAGGTGCTCTCGTCGCCATAGGGCCGTCCGTTTTCTACAATCTTGGGCCCCACAGCCACCGCCATCTGGATGTCCTGGGTGCTAGAGCCATTGTAATAGATCTCCAGGTCAACCCAGTCTCCGGCCTTCACGGTGGTTAAAAAGTCATCATCCGGGCCCCGGGCCCCCCGCTGGGCCAGCACGAAGCCGCTTTGGGGCAGGCTGACGTCCGTATCCTTATAGACAGCGGTCACCAGTCCGTCCGAGTTCACCACAGCGGCATATTTGGGGGCAAAGCCCAGGCTCTGGCCCCACCACTCTCGGGTAAACACCATCCGGGTGCCATCCTTGGGGTCCGCGGGGTAACGGTTGCAGCCCACTTTGCTGACGGTAGACTGGCTTCCGTCAGCCCGGGTAAGGGTGGCGGAAATGTCCACAGAAAAGTTTTCAATGGAGAAGTTTCCGCCGCCATCCATGGTCACCGCAGACTTGGCGGGGGAGAAATCGTTGTACACCGTGGCCAGCCTTCCGTCCTGGATGTGGGTGCCGTAGGGGTCATAGGTGGACATGTCAAAAAAGGCGGCGTTTACCAAGATCTTGGCCCCAGTACGGTTGATCACAGAGGTCACGTTTTCTCCGCCCCGCACATAGTTGTGGCCCATCGTCACCCCAGGGGTAAAGTCCTTGGGGTCAAACTCCACCGCGGCCACCGATGTGCCATTTATACGCTTGTGGACCAGCTTGTACCCAGCGGACTCCACATAGTCCAAAAAGGTAGCGTACAGCTTGGCGGCTTCGGCCCGGGTGGCGGTGCGTTTGGGCCGGAAGGTGCCGTCCTTGTAGCCATTAATCACTCCGCCCCGCTGGCACTTCATCACACTGGAGGCCGCGTAGCCGGAGATGGAGCCGTAGTCGGAAAAGCTGGCGGAGGCCACCCGGGCGGGCAGCACCTGGCCTGTGGCTGTGGCAAAGTTCATCACCATAACGGCCATGTCCTGGCGGGTAACCGGCCGGCCGGGGCCGAACTTGCCCTGGCCCTGGCCCTTGATAACGCCCGCCTCATAGGCCCAGTTAATGTACTTATTGTACCAGCGGTTCTGGGCCACGTCGGAGAAATCGCCCCTATAGTTGTACTGGGCCAGTTCCTGCTCGGTAAGGGCGGTACGGGCCAGCATGGTGGCAAACTCCGCCCGGGTCAGGGTGCCCCCAGGGGAAAAGGTGGTGGGGGTGGTGCCCTTTAGCACCCCCCGGTTTACCAGCTCTGTTACAGAGGCCTCGTACCAGCAGCCCCTGGGCACGTCGGAAAAGCGCACTGCCCGGGCCGGCAGAGGCGCCCCCAGGCACAGCAGAGAAAAAACTAGCGCCAGGCACAGCGCGGTCCGGAAACGGCGCTTTGGAAAAGCGAATAATTTGGTCAAAACAGGAAATCTCCTTTCAAGGTTTGTAACTATTTTGTAATTATAACACGAATGGGAAAGGATGTCCAGTTTTTTTAGGCCAGGAAAAAGTTTTGAAAAAGAAATAACCACATAAAAAATAGTATTTGCTTTTTTCTCCGCTTTCTTGTAATATATATTGTAACAGGGAATCTTCCCTGAACATCTTTATACATAGTATAGGAGGGTATTACTCAATGATTTGTCCTAAATGCGGCCGGGACATCCCGCAGGGCACGGTGTGTCCCTGCTCTTTTGAAGCTCCCGGACCCATACTAGGGGCCGTGCCCCTGTCCACCAACCCGGCGGTGAATGTTATCAAGCGCCTGGGCTCTTCCGGCCTGTTTTTGGCCATAGCCATTCTGTTCTCGGTTTCCGCCCTGTTCACCATTTTGTCCTCCGCAGCCATGGGAGACGTTATGATGAACCTGTACTACTACGGCTATTCCATGGGCCTGGATGTAGAAACCTTGGGCAGCCTGATTGACGCCATGTACTCCACCTCCATCCCCCGGGCCATTCTGGGCTCCATCCCCACTATTTTGCTGGCTGTGGCTATGTGGATTCACTACGGCACCTGCCGCAGCACAAAAAGCGGGAACATCTCCACCGCTGGCCTCACCATCTGCAAGGTGCTGCGCTATATCAGCATGATTGGTAAGTGCCTTGTCACCGTGATGCTGGTCATTGTGGGCGTCATCCTGGTTCTTTTCTTTGTCAGCGGCGGGCTTGACAGCATATCTAGTTCCCTTTACGGCGGCTCCAGCTCCTTTTATAGCGGCTCCAGCGTCGAAGAGGTGGCTCTTGCCATTGTGATGGTGCTGGGGATATTCATCCTGTTCTTCAGCTTCTTCATGGTGCTGGCCATCACCTACCAGGCCAGCATTATCCGCATGATCAACCGCACGAAAATCAGCGCCCAGACCGGCACCCCGGACAACCGGGTCTCTGGCTACCTGATTGCCATGAACTGCATTGTGGCAGGGCTAAACATTCTCGCCAGCTTCTTCGCCCTGTTCACCTCCCCGGTGTCCGCCGTAGCCACCCTGGCCAACGCCGTGGGGCTTATTCTGGCCTCTGTGCTGCTTAGCCGCTACCGCAAGGAAATGGACGCGGTGATCTATCCACCGGCTGTTCCGGTCATTCCGGTTGAGCCCATGTATGGCCAGCCGCCTATGCCAGGGGCGCAGCAGGTCCAGCAGGCCCCCCAATACCCAGACGGCAGCCCTGTTGTGGAGCCCCCCGCGCCGCCACAGGAGCCCTCTGAACCGCCACAGGCCTAAAAGCCCCTATAGGGACGGGCAGAAAATTTGACAAACCGCGAGAACCATCGGTTTTTCCCAGTGTTTTGTCCCAAAAAAATAGGCCCCTAAGAGCAGACGCCTCTTGGGGGCTTTTATTTTCAATAAAAAACTGCCGCGGCTGGGGCCGAAAAGACGCCGCTATGCCAGGGGGCGCAGCGCCCGGGTTTCTCTAACAAGCCCTACTCCAATTGCAGCAGGTCAAAGTTTACCGGGGTGTAGAACAGCCGCCGAATCTCGTCCTGGTTCTGGGACTGGCCCAGGGCCCACATCAGCTTGGTCACAGTGGCCTCCAGGGTCATGTCATAGCTCTCCAGCAGCCGGTAGCGCTCCTTTACCCGGTGGCCCACCTGATACACAGAAAGGTCGCTGCCCTCCTGGGGCACCTGGGTAGCCATTACAATGGTCTTGCCCTCCTGCACCAGGCGGTCCAGCTCCTCCAGGTAGGCGTCTGGAATGCCCCCCACCCCGTAGCTTTCAATAATCATGCCGTCGCACAGGGCCCCTGCCGCGGCAAAAGCCCCGGGGGCCAGGCCTGGGATCAGCTTAAGCAGCACCACCCGGCTGTTGAGCCGGTGGCTAAACGTAAGGGGCCCCGGCGCAGGGGCAGGGATGAAACGCACCAGCCGCTGGCCCCGCATTTCTGCCAGGTCCGGGAAGTTCAGGCTGGAAAAGGCGTTGTAGCTCTTCGTGCGGGTTTTCCGGGCTCGGGTGCCCGCAATGACGTGGCCGCCAAAGACAATATCTACGCCGCCGTCTCCCAGGCAGGCATAGCGCAGGCTATCCAGCAGGTTTTGGCGGGCGTCGGTGTCCTCCTGGTCAATGGGCTTTTGGGCCCCGGTGAGCACAATGGGCTTTCCAGAGCCCTGCACCAGGTAAGACAGGGCGGCCCCGGTGTAGGCCAGGGTGTCGGTGCCGTGGCAGATGACAAACCCATCATACCGGTAATAATTTTCCTCAATAAGCCCCGCCAGCAAAAGCCAGTGCTGGGGGGCAATATTGGTGCTGTCCAGGTTTAGGGGCTGAAGGGCGTGTATCTGACAAAAAGAGGCCGCGTCCGGCACATAGCCTAGAAGCTCCTGGGGGGAAAGGGACGGGGCCAGGGCTCCCCCGGTTTTTTGAGAGGCAATGGTGCCCCCAGTGGCAATGAGAAGGAGTTTTTTCATGGGAGAAGGTCCTTTCTGGAAAATGGGAACGCGCGGGGCGAGTCTTCTCCTATTATAGCACCAAAACCCCAGAGACACAAGTAAAGCGGAAGAGCCTACGCCTAGGCCTTTCTCCACTCTCTGGGCGAAACCCCGTAGTACTGGCGGAACTTTCGGTAAAAAAAGCTGGTATTGTCATATCCCACCGCCGCTATAATATCTTCCACTGGCAGGTTGGTGCTCTTCATCAGCCCAGCCGCCACCCTAAGCCGCTTTTCCAGCAACAGGTCTTTAAAGGTCTTGCCCGTGGCCTGCTTTACGCTGCTGCTTAGGTAAGAGAGGGACACATGCAGCTCCTCTGCCACCCGGGTCAGGTCTGCGTCCCGGTAGTTGTCCTCCACTTCCCCAAGGGCCGCCAGCACCCCGGCGTTATATCCTGGGGTGTTTTTGGAAAGCCCCTGGGGGCTGCCCAGCAGCTCCATTAGCAGCAGGCCCATGGTGGCCTGGGCAATCTTCTGCCCTCCCCCTGGGGCGAAAAGGCAGAGCAGCAGGTTTTCCACCAGGTTCTGCACTGGCCGCATTTCCCCGCAGTGGAAGTGCAGGCAGCTTTGGTCCCCGCCCCCCTGGCGCAGGCCGTCCAGCAGCAGCCGGGCCAGCACGTTTTCCGTGCCGGTCATGGTAAGGGCATAGTCAAAAAACTGGGGCAGCACAATAAAGTTTACCCCCACGTCCTCTTGGCCAGCGGCCTCCACCTGGTGGCGGGCGTGTTGGTTCAAAAACAGCAGCTCCCCGGCCTCCAGCTCCACCTCCAGTCCATGGTCAATCTGGTGCCGGGTGCTGCCTGTGCACATGTACATAATCTCCACATAGTTGTGGCTGTGGGGGGGAAAAGCCGCAAACCGGGTGTGGGGCCGCAGGGTAATCAGCTGCCCCCGGGCCAGCAGCTTGGCGCTGTCCACCGTAAACTCCCGGCCAGAGGCGTACAGCGCCTGCTCTACCCCGCCCCCGGCCAAAATACGCTGTTCTTCTGGGGTAATTTCCCGCAGCCGGTCCATCAGCTGGCCAAGCATAGCTCTACCTTAGGGCTAACACCCTCCCCGGCCAAAATGCTTTGGGCCCGGTCCTGGTCCAGCACATTATATTTCACCATCAGGCCCACCACCTGGCGCTGGCGCTGCTGGGCCAGGTCCGGGTTTTCGTTAAGGTCGTACACCGAGGGCGCGTTGGGAATACCCGCCAGCAGGGTAGCCTCCCAGTCTGTCATGGCGGCGGGGTCCTTCTCAAAATAGGTCCGGCTGGCGTCTCCCACCGTGTAGCAGCCGCTGCCAAAATAGATACTGTTTACATACAGCTCCAAAATCTCGTCCTTGGTCAGGTCCGCCTCCAGCTTCCAGGCCATAAAGACCTCGGCCAGCTTGCGGGTCAGCTCCTTTTCCTGGGTAAAGTACAGGTTTTTGGCCAGCTGCTGGGTAATGGTACTGCCCCCTTCCGCAAAGGAGAGGGTGCGCAGGTCGTTATAGACAGCACGACCAATGGCAATTAGGTCCACCCCGCCGTGGTCATAAAAGCGGTGGTCCTCTGTGGCCACCACAGCGTTCAAATAGGTGGCGGGCAGCTGCCCAATGGGGGTAAAGCCCTCTTTGGCCCGCACCTGCTCCACAGCCCGGGCAGTGGGCAGGGCTTCCAGGGCCTGGGTGTACAGGGCGTAGCCCCGCAGAACCAGGGCCCCGACAGCGCAGAAACATACTGCCAGAAGTACCAAAAGGGTGTTTCGAAAAATTTTCACGCCGGTCCGTTTCTTTTTCATGGTTCACGCATCCTTTCCTGTTCGGTACCCCCATTATACCCCCACATTCTTACAAAATCCATAAGACCGGCTTACAAAAGGCTAGCAGAATCTTACACTTTTGTCACCTATCCAGCACCCAGCCAGCGCAAGCGCTGGACCATTAGTCGCGGAGGCGTTCGCTCCGGCTCACTTGCCGGTGTAAACCGCCAGCCCAGCCAGCGCGGTTTTTTAGGTGCTTCCGGCGTGACTCCTTCTTTTTTGCTTTAGCCAATACGGGCCCCCTCCCTTTGGCCCCGGCAGCGTCACACTGCCATTGATGTGTTGCGTGTTGTGTTGTGTTACGGTGTTTTATAAAGTCGTGTACAAAGTGTATATTGTTATAACTATAGGTAAAAGCCGCAACACACCGCAACGCGCAACACAGCAACGTGACGTTGCATCCAATGTCGCGGAGGTCTCGTCTGCCGATGAAATCGGCTGGACTCGGTCGGGTCAGAACGGTCGCCACTGGCGACCTTCCCCGGGCAAAGCTACGCCCTCCCTGGGTGGTAACCGTTAGCATAGCCAGCGCGTTTTTCTGGGCGCTTCCGGCGATGTGTGGCCTCTACCCGCGCTGGCTAAGCTGGCGGTTCGCACTGGCGAGTGAGCCTAAGCGAACGCCTCCGCGACGTTAGTCCAGCGCTTGTGCTGGCGCGGACAGGGGCCGATGGAGTGGGGCCCGTATTGGCTAAAGAGAGATATAAAGAGAGCCCACCCCGGAAGCGTCCAGAGGAACGCGCTGGCTCGGCTAACGGTTTACACCGACGAGTGAGCCGGAGCGAACGCCCCCGCGGCTAACGGTGCAGCGCTTGCGCTGCCTTTTTTATGCCAAGTGCTCCTTTAGCCACTGGGCGGAGCGGCGCAGGCATTCCAGCATGGGGTCCGCGCCATAGTGCTCCGCTGTATAGATGCCCTGGTAACCGTCCGCCTTCAGCAGGTCCAAAATCTCCGGAATGCGGATGCTCCCCGCCCCCACTGGGCAGGGGTACAGGTCCACGCCGTCTACCGCGTGCAGAATGTCCTGGCCGAACTGCGCGGCCAGTGCCCGGTCCTTTAAGTGCACGTGGGCAATGTGCCCCCGCAGGGCCTGGTAGGCGGAAAGCTCGTCCTCGGCCATAAAACGGAAGTTCCCGGTGTCAAAGGTGGCGGTCAGGCTGGGGCAGGCCTCTATAAACCGCAGCATGCCCCCACTGGTGGAAAAAGGCGCGGCAATACCGTCAAAGTCCTCCATGGTCATGCCCAGGCCCGCCTGGGCGGCCAGCTCTTCCAGCCGCTTTACGCCGTCAATCATGGCCAGGGTTTGGGCCTCGGGGTCTCCCTGGTCCTCCTGGATGAAGCCCGGGATAACCAGCAGGGTGGGCACGTCCAGCTCTTTGGCCGCGTCAATCACCGGCCGGGCTTGTTTCTCCACGTCCGGGTCCACCCCGAAGTTGAAAAAGGCAGGCATGGCGGAAATGCCCAGCCCCGCGGCAGAGAGCTCTCGGCCCGCCTCCCGCACCCGGCCCTGGACATTGGTAAAGGAGGTCTCCAGCAGGGTGAAGCCCATGGCCCGGGTTTCGGCCAGGGCCTCTGCCATAGAAATCTTCTCCTGGCGGGCGGCGTCTAAAACGTGGTCGTAAAAGGTTGCGGTGACAGACATTGTGATGTACCTCATTTCATGATAATATGGGGTTTTCCAAAAATATGGCCCAAAGGCCCGCGGGCCCATATTTTTAGTATAGCAATTTATAAGGCAAACCGCAAGGGCTATTTTTTTGGGGTGCGGCTTAAATCGGCCAAACCCACTTGCCAACCGAATCTTTTCCCGCCTGAAAAATATTCGGAAATGTAGGGCTTGTTTGCAAACGGCGTTTATTCGTCCCGTAACGCCTGCAAGCGGCTTTCCTTTTTCTTTTCAAGCGGCACAAAACCGCTTAGCTGCTTTATGACCGAAGCATAATTTTTCGTCATTGCAGTATAGATTTTTACTGCGTCGCTCCCCTTCTGATTCTCGACGGTGCAACCCTCGGCGTTGAGCATTTCTTATTGCTCTTCCAGCGAAACATCTACCAACGCGGCGTTTTTTATCAAGCTTTCCACGGTCTGCAATTTATTTTTATCCAAGTCGCGGAAAACCCGTTTAAGCCGCGCGGCCATTTCAAGCGGGCGATCCCCGCGGGCGTGCCATACTTCGATTTTCTGCCGATCTTCAAACGTCAGGTATTTATACTTCCCCGCCATGCTTTCACCCCTCTTATTGACATTTTCCGCGCTTCATGGTATAAAAAATAAATGCGGAAGAACTCTCCCGCCCCGCTTTGGGGGCTTCGTGTTCTTTCGCATTTAATATTACAACCTACGCTGCAAAAAATCTCTAAAAAAACCTATTGACAATTTCCGCGGGGAGTGCTATAATAGTCCTCGTTGAGGCGATAGCCCAGCAAATGGTACGCAGGTATGGCGGAATTGGCAGACGCGTATGGTTCAGGTCCATATGAGCGCAAGTTCATGCAGGTTCAAGTCCTGTTACCTGCACCAAGTAAGGATGATTGTTTTGATACATTTTGTGTTAAGACAGTCATCTTTGTTTTTGTCCAAAACTCCAATTATGTCCCTGGGCTGGTTTTACCAGGGCTGGCAACTATACTTGTGCAGCGCCTTTGCGTGGATGAAAGGAGCAGTTCCCCATGAAGCTGGACCGGATGATTGGAATTCTGTCTATTTTATTGCAGCAGAAAAAGGTGACCGCCCCGTATCTGGCCCAGGTGTTCGAGGTGTCCCGCCGCACGATTAACCGGGATATAGAGGCCCTTAGCATGGCGGGTATTCCCCTGGTAACAGAAGTGGGCCCAAAGGGGGGAATCTCCATTATGGAGGGGTACAAAATAGACCGGGCCCTGCTAAGCCAAGCCGACATGCAGGCCATTTTGGCCGGGCTGCGGAGCCTAGACAGTGTCAGCGGGACCAACCGCTACGCCCAGCTGATGGAAAAGCTTTCGGCGGGTTCGGCCCAAATGCTCTCCACGCATATCCTCATTGACCTCTCCTCTTGGTACAAGGCGGACCTGGCCCCAAAAATTGAGCTGCTTCATCAGGCCATCCAGGCCGGGCGCAAGGTCTCCTTTACTTACTTTGCCCCCAAGGGCCAGTCCCAGCGGCGGGTGGAGCCCTATGACCTGGTGTTTCAGTGGGCCAGCTGGTACCTGTGGAGCTGGTGCCAGGACCGGGAGGACTTTCGGCTTTTCAAGCTGGCCAGAATGACCGGCCTGGGCCTGGAAGAGCCTTTTGAAAAGCGGCGGGTTCCGCTGCCGGACCTTTCGGACCAGAGGGTGTTTCCAGAGACCTACCAGGTCAAGGCCCGGATCGCCCCGGAATACCGGTGGCGGCTGGTGGAGGAATTCGGCCCCGCCAGCTTTGTGGAGGAGCCGGAGGGAACTCTGTTGTTCTCGGCCGGGTTCACCAATCGGATGAACCTGGTGGAGTGGATTGCCTCCTTTGGCCCCGGCGCAGAGCTTTTAGAACCAGCGGCGCTGCGGGGGGATATGCTGGCCTTTGCGGAGGGAATACGGGAAAAATATCTGGATTCATGACATACTGCTGTCGTGAATAGGGTGGTAGAATATAGAAAAAGGATTATAAGCCGCAGAACGCGGCAGGGGTCTGGGGGAAACTTGTACCCCAAAGAGAGGAGAATTACCATGCGCTACACCTGGCTGGACCAATACCTGCTGGCAAAACGGGGCGTCACCAAAGATTTGCAGGAGAGCTGGAACTGGGTCCGTTACCATGTGGGCGGCAAAATGTTCGCCGCCGTCTGTCTGGATGAAAACGACGTGCCCTACTACATCAACCTGAAGCTGGAGCCTATGGAGGGGGAGTTCTACCGAAAGGAATATGAGGACGTGATACCCGGCTACTATTCCAATAAGCAGCACTGGAATTCCATTAAGCCAGACGGCGCGGTGCCGGACCAGCTGCTGAAGGATATGCTGGACAAATCCTATGCCCTGGTGCTGGGGGGCTTTTCCAAAAAGCGCCAGCGGGAAATTTTGGGCCTTAGCTGCTGCGGAACAGATTGCGGCCAGTGCGGCGCTTTTGGCAGCATGTGTCCGGGCTGCACGGCAGTGGATGGAAAGGTCTTTCATGCCCCTGCCGGAAAGCCCTGCCCCATTTACGCCTGCTCGGTGCAGAAGAAAAAGCTGGCCACCTGCGCCGCCTGTCCCGAGGCCCCCTGCGCCATTTGGCGGGCCACCCGGGACCCCAGCTTTTCGGACGAGGCCTTTGAGGAAAATATTGCCCAGCGGATGGGGAATTTGAGAGGGGTGGCAAAGCGGCATGGCCTTTGACTATAAAAAAGAGTATAAGGAGCTCTACCAGCCCAAGAGCCAGCCGGGGCTGGTGACCGTACCGCCCATGCGCTTTGTGGCGGTGCGGGGCCAGGGCGACCCCAACCGGGAGGACGGCCTGTACAAAGAGGCCATGGGTCTGCTGTACGGCGTGGTGTTTACCATTAAGATGAGCAAGCTGGGCAGCCACCGAATAGAGGGGTACTTCGACTATGTGGCCCCGCCCCTGGAGGGCCTTTGGTGGCAAGAGGGCCGGGCAGGGATCGACTATGCCCGCAAGGAGGACTTTCAGTGGATTTCCATGATCCGCCTGCCGGACTTTGTGACCCGGGCGGAGTTCGACTGGGCTGTGGAGGAGGCCCAGGCGAAGAAGGGCGGGGACTTTTCTCGGGCGGAATTCTTTGCCTATGACGAGGGCCTTTGCGTGCAGTGTATGCACCTGGGGCCCTATGACAACGAACCCGCCACACTGGAAAAAATGGGGGCCTTTGTCCAGGGCCAGGGGTACGCGCTGGACCAGGGGGGCGGGCGGTATCACCATGAGATCTACCTGAGCGACCCGCGAAAATGCAGGCCGGAGCGGCTAAGGACAGTGATCCGGCAGCCGGTGCGGCTGGGGTGAGGAGAAAACCTTTACGGTTTGCCCCTGGGGCCAGGTTCTTTCTTGGGGATTTTGTTCCCCCCAAAAAAATCATCTTGTAAATCTCTCGCCTTCATGATACTATGTAGGAACATGTGAAATAAGGGAAGGTATTGGTATCATGAAAAAACCTGCAAGCCCCTTTTACGGGCAGATTGTCAAGTTGGTTACGCCCATTGTGCTGCAAAACCTACTTAGCGCGGCGGTAAGCTCTTCGGACGTAATCATGTTGAATTTTGTAGGCCAGTCCGCCATTTCCGCGGTCAGCCTGGCCGGGCAGTACGCCCACATCCTTTTTATGGTGTTCTATGGCCTGGGCACTGGGGCCACCATGCTCTGCGCTCAGTATTTTGGCAAAAAGGATTTTCGTGCCATTGAGGTGGTCCAGGGCATCGCCCTGCGCTTTTCCCTAATTGTGGCCCTGGCCTTTGCGGTTCTGGCCTTAACGGTGCCAGAGTATATGATGCTGATTTTTACCGACGACCAGGATTTGATTCAGCTGGGCGCAAAATATATCCGCATTCTTAGCGTTTGCTACCTGTGCTGGGGCGTTACCGAGGTGTACATCTCTATCCTGCGCAGCGTGGGCCGGGTGGCTGTGGGCACAGTGTTGAACAGCGTGGCCGTGGGGCTGAACCTGGTGCTGAACGCGGTGTTTATCTTCGGCTGGCTGGGCGCGCCCAAAATGGGCGTGGAGGGGGTGGCCCTGGCCACCTCTCTCTCCCGCCTGGTGGAGCTGGGCCTGTGCTTTGTGGTTTCAGCCCGCTCTAAGCAGGTAAAGCTGCGGCTGGGCGCTATCTTTGTGAACAACAAAACCCTGTTCCGGGACTTTATCAGGCTCTCTTTGCCCGCCATGGCCAATGATGTGGTGTGGGGCCTGGCCTTTTCGGTGTATTCCGTAATCATTGGCCACCTGGGCAACGACGCGGTGGCAGCCAACTCGCTGGCCACAGTAGTGCGCAATTTCGGCACCATCCTCTGTTTTGGCCTGGCCAGCGCCGGGGGCATTCTGCTGGGGCAGAAGATTGGCGAGGGCAAGCTGGAAGAGGCCCGGGCCGACGGCAGGCGGCTGCTGTGGCTGACTGTGGCGGCGGGGGCTGTGGGGGGCCTGATTATCCTGGCGGCCCGTCCTTTTGTGCTGATGTATGCGGGCAGCGGGGACTTTACCCAGACCGCCCTGGGCTACCTGGGGGTGATGCTGCTGATCAACAGCTACTACGTCATGGGCGCGGCGGTGAACACAACCCTAATCGCCGGGGCGTTCCGGGCGGGGGGCGACAGCCGCTTTGGGCTGATCTGCGATGTTATTGATATGTGGGTCTATGCGGTGCCGCTAGGGTTTTTGGCGGCGTTTGTGTTCAAACTGCCGGTGCTGTGGGTGTATTTTCTGCTGTGTACAGACGAGTTTGTAAAGTGGCCGTGGGTGATTAAGCACTACCGCAGCGGGAAGTGGCTGAAGAATATTACCCGAGAGAATTTGTTTGAAGATAAAGGAAACGCGGCGGAGTAAGAAACCAGGCGAAAACAGAAGTACGCGAAGCGAGAAGGGGGGCCCGGGGGGAATTATTTCCCCCGGCAGAGTGTGGGACAGAGTCCCACGGTCTTGATCTTGACCTTAAGCGGCGCGAAGAGAAAAAGAGTGGGTCCCCAAACCCGACCCCCGGCCCACCCATGAAAAAACGGAACCGCCAGGCAAGCGCCGCTCCCCAGAAGGCAGCGCTTTCCGGCAAAGCCGGAACAGCGGACCGCCAGCAGATCGGCTTCCCAGAGACAGACACCCTCCGGAACAGCGGACCGCCAGCAGATCGGCTTCCCAGAGACAGACACCCTCCGGAACAGCGGACCGCCACCAGAGCAGCTCCCCAGAGGCAGACACCCACCGAAACAGTGGACCGCCAGCAGAAAGCCTCCCCGGGCGGGCCCTTATCCCAACGGCAGGACCGCACGGCGGGCTTTGGGGATAAGGGCGCTTCTCTTGGGGGCTGGGGGCTGGGGGGCCGCTGTTGTAAAAATCTCGCTTCGCTGATTTTTACAAGGCGCTGCTTTTTGGCGGCGCTCACTGGGGGCCCTTTTTTCATGGGTGGGCCGGGGGTCGGGTTTGGGGACCCACTCTTTCTCTCTTCGCGCCGCCAAGGGCAAGGTCGCCTCCGGCGGCCAGGGCTTCTCGCCCTGGACCTCGCCAGGGAACCTATTCCCTGGACCCTTTCTCACTGGCGATCCTTTTCAACTATAAACGTGCCGGAGGGCTCTTCTGCCCCCCGGCACGTCTTTTTCTTCCCTTTTTACTTTATAGCCAGGCTCTTGATCTCCTCTTTCGCTTTCTCCATGAACTCCCCGGCGCTCATGGACCCCAGGTCCCCGTCCTTCCGGTGCCGCACCGAGACGCTGGCGGTCTCAATTTCCTTATCTCCCACCACCAGCATATACGGGGTCTGCTGTACCTGGGCCTCGCGGATCTTATATCCAATTTTCTCGGCGCGCAGGTCGCACTCCACCCGCAGGCCGGCCTTTTCCAGCTCGGCGGTCAGGGCGTTGGCATAGGCGTGGTGGCGCTCTGAAATAGGCAGCACCACGGCCTGCACTGGGCTAAGCCACAGGGGGAACTTGCCCGCGAAGTGTTCGGTGATGACCCCGATGAACCGCTCGATGGAGCCCAGCACCACCCGGTGAATCATCACGGGCCGGTGTTTCTGGCCGTCCTCGCCGGTGTACTCCAGCTGGAAGCGCTCGGGCAGCTGGCTGTCCAGCTGAATGGTGCCGCACTGCCAGGTGCGGCCCAGGCTGTCGGCAATATGGAAGTCTAGCTTGGGGCCATAAAACGCCCCGTCGCCCTCGTTGACCACGTAGTCCTTACCCATGGCAGTGATGGCTTCCTTTAGGATGTCCTGGTTGCGCTCCCACTGGTCTACGGTGCCAATGTGGTCCTCGGGCATGGTGGAGAGCTCAATGGTATAGCTTAGGCCAAAGGTGGAGTACACCTCGTCAAAGAGCCGCACCGTCTCCTGAATTACCTCCCCCATCTGGTCCTGAGTCATGAAGATGTGGGCGTCGTCCTGGTTAAAGCACCGAACCCGGAACAGGCCGTGCAGGGTGCCAGAGAGCTCGTTGCGGTGCACAAGGCCGATCTCTCCCACCCGCATAGGCAGCTCTCGGTAAGAGTGGGGCTCGCTCTGGTACACCAGCATGCCGCCCGGGCAGTTCATGGGCTTAATGGCAAAGGTGGTCTCGTCAATCTCTGTGGTATACATGTCGTCCTTATAGTGGTCCCAGTGGCCGCTGCGCTCCCACAGCTGGCGGTTCAGCATAATAGGCGTGGAAATCTCCACATAGCCGTAGCGCTTATGCACCTGCCGCCAGTACTCCAGCAGGGCGTTTTTCAGCACCATGCCTCGAGGCAAGAAGAAGGGGAAGCCCGGGCCCTCGTCCCGCAGCATAAACAGGCCCAGCTCCCGGCCCAGCTTCCGGTGGTCCCGCTTTTTGGCCTCTTCCAGCATTTGCAGGTGTTCTTCCAGCTGGGAGGCCTTGGGGAAGGAAATCCCGTATACCCGGGTGAGCATCTTATTGTTGGCGTCCCCCCGCCAGTAGGCCCCGGTGATGGAGGTCAGCTTCACGGCTTTCACCCCGCCGGTGCTCATCAGATGGGGGCCGGCGCACAGGTCGGTAAAATCCCCCTGCTCATAAAAGCTGATGTTCTCCCCATTTCCGCTGTGCTCGTCAATGAGCTCCAGCTTATAGTCTTGTCCCGCCATTTTTTCTTTGGCCTGGGCGGGCTCCAGCTCAAAGCGGTTTAGGGGGATGTTTTCCTTGATGATCTTTTTCATCTCCTCCTCAATCTTGGGCAGATCCTCCGGAGAGAAGGGAGAGGCCAGCTCCAGGTCATAGTAGAAGCCGTTCTCAATGGCGGGACCAATGGCAAACTTGGTCCCTGGGTGCAGCCGGCCAATGGCCTGGGCCATGATGTGGGCGGTGGTGTGCCAGTAGGCGCGCTTGCCGTCCGCGTCGTCAAAGGTGAGGATCTCCAGGTCGCAGTCCTCTGTAATAGGGGTGCGCAGGTCCCGGACCTGGCCGCTGATACGGGCGGCGCAGGCGGACTTGTACAGGCCCATGCCAATGGACTTGGCCACTTCGGCAGGGGTGATGCCCGCCTCGAACTCTTTGGGACTTCCTTTTAGGTTGATGGTAATCATGGGTTGCTCCTTTCTCTGAAGAACGGCAAAAAAGCGCCGCCCTCAGCGTAAGAACCCGCAAACATGTGCTGGCTCTCTTCTGGGGCGACGCGACCTTGGTTCCACATAAATTTAAGGCGCACCGCGGTTCCACCCGGATTCAAAAAGGACGGTACAGGCCCGGCCTCTTCCTCAAAAACGGCCTGTAACGGGGCCTGCCGTCCAGCCTTGGGCGAAAAAACTTCGCTTTCGGCGGCTGCTCCAAGGTGGTGGCCGGCGCTTTTCCCTGTGTCCCCGCTCTCAGCTGGTCAGCGGGGGCTCTCTGTTCTGGGAGGACGGTCAGCGCCGGGGTCCTTTTCTCCGCATTTTTATTTTTATGGGAAATATTATATACCAGGGCAGGGGAAAAGTCAAGAGGGAGGCAGAGGAAAAGCGGAAGTTTTGGCTGGCATAGCGGACCGGTCCTTGGCCGGGAATCTTCTTCCCAGGCTTGTTTTTTCCCGCGTTCCTTGATATAATAACCCTATGGAAATAACATCAACCCAATAAAAGGAGCTTTCTGTATGGAAATTACCCGTGACATTCAGTACGTAGGAGTAAACGACCACCAGGTGGACCTGTTCGAGGGCCAGTATACGGTGCCCAATGGCATGGCCTACAACTCATATGTGGTGCTGGACGACAAGGTATCGGTGTTCGATACTGTAGACGCCCGGTTTAACCACCAGTGGCTGGACAATATCGAGGGCGTCTTAAACGGCCGCAAGCCCGACTACCTGATTATCCAGCACATGGAGCCAGACCACTCGGCCAATATTGCCAACTTTATGCAAATGTACAAGGAGGCCACCATTGTCTCCAGCGAAAAGGCCTTTGCCATGATGGGTCAGTTTTTCGGCACCGCCTTTGAGGACCGCCGTATGGTGGTGGCCGAGGGCGACACCCTTTCTACCGGGCGGCATACCTTTACTTTTGTGGCCGCGCCCATGGTCCACTGGCCAGAGGTGATTGTTACCTATGATTCCACGGATAAGGTCCTGTTCTCTGCCGACGGCTTCGGCAAGTTTGGGGCCCTGGACGTGGAGGAGGACTGGGACTGCGAGGCCCGCCGGTATTACATCGGCATTGTGGGCAAGTACGGGGCCCAGGTGCAGGCCCTGCTGAAAAAGGCCGCCGGGCTGGACATTCAGGTGATCTGCCCCACCCACGGCCCTGTGCTAAAGGAAAACCTGGGCCACTACCTGGGCCTGTACAACACCTGGTCCTCTTACGAGCCGGAAAGCGACGGCATTGTGGTGGCGTATACCTCTATTTACGGCAACACCCGCCGGGCGGTGGAGCAGTTCGCCGAAAAGCTGCGCCAGAAGGGCTGCCCAAAGGTGGTGCTTCATGACCTGGCCCGCTGCGACCTGGCCGAGGCGGTGGAGGACGCCTTCCGCTACAACAAGCTGGTGCTGGCCACCACCACCTATAACGCGGAAATCTTCCCCTTTATGCGCACCTTTATCAACCACCTGACCGAGCGGAACTTCCAGAACCGCACGGTGGGCATGATTGAAAACGGCAGCTGGGCCCCTATGGCCGCCCGGGTGATGAAGAAAATGCTGGAAAACAGCAAGAAGCTGACCATTGCCGAGCCCACGGTAACCATCCGTTCGGCCCTGAACGCGGAAAGCGGCGAAAAGCTGGAGGCCTTGGCCAATACCCTTTGCCAGGACTACCTGGCCCGCATGGACGACACAGCCAACAAAAACGACCTGACCGCCCTGTTCAACATTGGCTACGGCTTGTATGTGGTGACCAGCAACGACGGGAAGAAGGACAACGGCCTCATTGTCAACACTGTGACCCAGGTGACCAACACACCCAACCGCATTGCTGTGGCGATTAATAAGGACAACTACTCCCACCACATCATTCAGCAGACCGGCAAAATGAACATCAACTGTCTCTCCCAGGACGCGCCCTTCTCGGTGTTTGAGAATTTCGGCTTCCAAAGCGGCCGCACTGCGGACAAGTTTGCGGGCCAGCAGGTGCTGCGGTCTGACAACGGCCTGGTGTTTTTGTCCCAGTATATCAACTCCTTTATGTCCCTCAAGGTAGAGCAGTATGTGGACCTGGACACCCACGGCATGTTTATTTGCAGCGTTACCGAGGCCCGGGTGCTCTCTAACGTGGAGACCATGACCTACACCTATTACCAAAACCACGTAAAGCCCAAGCCCCAGACCGAGGGCAAAAAGGGCTGGGTGTGCAAAGTATGCGGGTATGTTTACGAGGGCGACGAACTGCCCGAGGACTTTGTGTGCCCGCTATGCAAACATGGCGCGGCGGACTTCGAGCCTATTGGCTAAGGTTGGCCTCTGGGGTTCACCGCGCCCTTTGGGCCATGCTCGCACGGCGCGGCGGAATTCGAACCCATTGGCTAAGGCCAGGCTGCCGGTAAGGGCAGCGCGTGTCTATTAATAGAAAATCAAAAAAGGCGTCTTTCCATCTTTGCGAAAGACGCCTTTTCCCTGCCAATCTCCCAGGTGCCGGCAAACAGGGCCCGCAGGGTAAAAAAAGCCGCCGCCGGCCTGAAGAAACCCAGGCTGGGCGGCGGGCGGCATTCCTTACTTTACGGCAACGGCCTCAATCTCGAACAGGGCGCCCTTGGGCAGGGCCGCCACCTGCACACAGGAGCGGGCCGGGGCCTCGCCGGTAAAATACTGGGCATAAATGCCGTTAATGGCGGCAAAGTCGTTCATATCCGCCAAAAATACCGTGGTCTTTACCACATCGGCCAGGCCCATGCCCGCAGCAGCCAGCACGGCTTGCAGGTTGTCCAGGGCCTGGGTGGCCTGGGCCTCTACCCCCTGGGGCAGCTGGCCGGTGGCAGGAACCAGCCCCAGCTGGCCGGAAGTATACAGGGTGTTGCCGCAGAGCTTGGCGTGGCAGTAGGGCCCCACAGCGGCGGGGGCGTTTTCGGCGGTGATGGTTTGATTCATAAAAGGACCTCCTATAGAATTGATATGCTTTTCATTATATCTGGTTTTTGGGAAAAATCAAGGGGCTAGGGCTTGTTTGAAAATAGAGGAAATGACGAATTTTTGGCCAGAAGGGGACAATTTCAAGGAGAAGAACCGCTGTAGTTAGCTGCGCTAACTACGTCACTCTGGCGATTGACGAGGATTTTCGACGTAGAAAGTGGCCTCTTATGGCAAAAAAGACGACATTTTCGATTTTTCAAACAAGCCCTATACTTGGGGAGATTTTTTGCTGCCCCCCTATAGCAAACCGGCCAGCCAGCAGCGCAGCTTTTGCCCTTTGGGCAACTGACGCCGCAGCTTGCCCTCCAGCCGGGCCACCTCTTCCGTCAGTTGGGCCAGTTCCTCTTCCCCCAGCATCTTCCGGCCAAACCGGGCTTTTTCCGCCAGCTCCTTCCAAAAAGTGGGCTCGGGCTCCCGCTGGCCGCAAAGCGCCTCCCAGCGGTAGAGTTTTTGCAGCCAGGCATAGGCCCGCAGCGCTGCCTGGTCCCGGTCCGGCTGGGCAAAAGCCCGGTTCCGCAGGCGCCGCCGCAGCACCCGGCCCCCCAGCGCGCCCGCCATCAGCAAAACCAGTAAAATCCCGGCCAAAGCTATGGTCACAGCCCCTTCTGTGGAGGACGCCGCCCCGGGGTTCTGGGTGGGCCGGGGGGTGGCCACTGTGTTGGGCTGGAAGCTGGGCTCCCAGTCCTGGGGCCGCGTGGGCTCAAAGTCCTGGGGCGGCAGGGTGGGCACAGCCTCAATGGGCCGGGGGGTGGCCAGGGCCCCGGCACTGTCCTCTTCCGGCACGGTGGCGTCGGCATATACCGCCGGGGCGTCCGGCGTGGCGGGGGTCACCTCCACTGGCACCCAGCCCCTGCCTCCGGCATACACCTCTACCCAGGCGTGGGCATTATAGTCTGGCACCTCCACCCACCCCTCTTGGGTAGAGGGCGCCACATACCCCTCGGCATAGCGGGCCGGGTACCCGGCAGACCGCAGCAGCGCCACAGCCGCCGTGGCAAAGTGCACGCAGTAGCCCTGGCGGGAATCTTCCAAAAAGAAGCGGACAAAGTCCTCTCCCTCCGGGGGCTGGGGCGGGTTGAGGGAGTAGGTATAGTATTGGCTGAAAAGGTCCTGGATCTGGGTGATGAACTGGTCCACCGGGACGCGGGCCGTATAGCCATCATCGAAAGTATGGACGCCCTCCAGGCCCATGGCCTCCCGGTAGCCGGTCAAGTATTGGCTCAGCTCCTCCGGCAGCTGGGCGTAGTGCTGATAGACAAATTCCGTGTAGTCCTCTACCTGACCCAGCAGGGCGGCGGCTTCACCCCCCAGTACGCCGGAGAGGTCCTCTTCCAGCTTCCACTGGTTCCCCCCATCCCACTGGGGGCCCCCGGCGTCCAGCTGGGCGATCATGCTGGCTGACAAGCGGCCGACCAGTTCACTGTTGTAGGTCGGTATGGTGACCAAAGCGCCGTTTCTGTCCTCAATGGTCATGGGGGTGCTTTGGCCGTTTTCCTGGTATGCGGAGGCCACTTTGTAGAACACCCGGGTATAATAGTCGACGCCCCCTAAACTGGGAAAGCCCTCCACCTGGTACTCCCGGGTGCCGGCCAGCAGAGAACTCGACTTGGCAAAACCATCGTCCACCCGCTGAATGCCCAACTGCCCCAGCCGGGCGTCGGGGGTATCCAGCGTGTAGGGGATGTACACGCAGCGGGGGTTGGCGCCCATGTTTTCCACCGAAAGCTGGAAGCTTAGGGGAAGGTCCACGCCGAATTCCTCCAGGTTCAGCAGCCGTTTGTAGCCAGCGGGCAGGGTCTGCACATTCAGCCCCAGGTCCTTTAGTTCCCGCTGGGCCTCTGGGTCCAGGCGCTCCCAGCTGTGGCCTGTGTACACGCTGCCCACAAAGCTCTTCAGATACTCCTTGTGGGGCAGGCCCCATTGGTCCAGAAGGGCTTCCACCTCTTTTTTCCCTTCTGAAAGTACGCGGTCTTCTGCCTCCCAGTCAAACTTCACCCGCAGCACGGTTTCGCCTGTGTAGCTGCGGCCCCCCATGGTGTTTAGGTTCACCTGACTGTTCCCATTGCCCTGGCCCCCCCGCAGGTGGGCCGAAAGCCCAAAGCCGTGCTGAATGCCAGAACGCATTTCGTTCACCAGGGCAGGGCGGCTGTAGCCCTCTGGGGGGTAGGCCAAGTACAGCCCCACCATGCACACCGCCAAAATGGGTACCAGCAGCAAGGCCCCGGGCCCCGCGCAGGCCTCGCCAGGCACAGCGCAGCGGTCTTTGCGTCCACGGCCAAACAGTCCCTGCCGCCCCCGCAGCACGCGCCCTGTCAACAGCAAAAGACACCAGAAAAGCAGCAGCGCCCCCAGGGCCCAGCCTGCCGGCAAAATGGAAAAGCCCATGGGCAGTACCAGCACCACCGCGGAGAGCAAAAAGGCGCTAAGGGGGCTTTTGTATTTGTAGATCCCCCGGCCCATGATCCAAAAGAAGGGAAAGAGAATTTGGTTCATCAGGGCCGTGCACTCTGCCGCGGGGTCAGGGTGGGCCCCGGCAGCGGTATAGCTAAGGGCTAGGGCAGGCAGCTGGTAGTTGAGCTTGGCGCCATAGGCGCTAAGCATGATGTTCAGCACCCGCACGCCCCCGTGGGCCAGGCGGTCGAACAGGAGCAGTCCGGCCAGCAGCCACAGCCCCCAGCCCAGCAGAGTAGCGGAGCACCAGCGCTTGCGGGAATCTGCCCTGCGCCAGATGGAAAACCCACAGCCTGCCAGCCCGGCCACTGCCAGGGAGAACCCATGCACCTGAATCTGAAAGGCAGTGAGAAAACAGATCCACGGGGCAAATCCGCCCAGGAGCAGCACCACACAGTAGTAGGCCAACCGCCCTATCTGGGGCCTGCTGGGCAGCAGAAGCTTCGGGCGGTCCAAAAGGATGTTTTGAGGATGGTCCATGGAAGAACTCCTTTCTGGCGGAAAGATGGGGGCAGGGGGCGTTTCTTGGGGCCTTAAGGCGCTACAGCGCCAGACCGTTCAGATCCTCCGCAATATTTCCCAGGCGCACCCGCACCAGCTGCGCGCCCTGAAGCCCCCCCCTTTCGGCCCGCAGAAAATGCAGCGCTGTGAGTCTGGCGTGGGGATACCGCTCCCGCAACTGGCCCAGCCGGGTCGGGTCCGGCTGGGAACAAATATAGATCAGGTGGGCAACGCCCTCGGGCAGCGCTGCCACCGAAAGATCCGGCAGGGGGTTCCGGCTAACCAAACCCAACATGGCCTCAATGGCCGGGCGGGCTTCCTCTGGGGTCTGGGCCTGGGTGCAGGCCAAGCCCTCTCCGCTGGAAAAGGCCAGCACATGCCCCACCTCTTGGTAGGCAAGGTAGTCCGACAGAGTGGCCAGCACGTCCATGGCCCCGTCGGCCTCTGCCCCGCCGCCAGAAAGGTCCGTAAGCAGCACCACCTGGTCGGTAATGGGCAGGCTGGCCTGGCGCACCAGCAGGCCCCGGGATTTTTGAGAGAGCTTCCAGTCAATGCGGCTTAGCCGGTCGCCGGGGCGGTACTCCCGCAGGCCGAACAGCTCCGAAGGGTCCCCGCCCGGTTTATAAAGGGAATACCGTTCCCCCTCGGCCTGGGGAGCGGCCCCGATTTCCAGGGTCAGCCGGGCGTCGTGCACAGTGGGCAGCACGGTCACTTGGCACTGGGCCTCTTCCCCCAGCCGTACCGGCAGAAAAAAAAGCCCCAGCAAGTCATAGGCCCAGGCCCTTTTCAGCTGGCAGGTCACCAGCCCGCAGGTGTTGGAGCTTAGCGAATGGGCCAGGGTAACCGCCTGCCGCCCAGAGGAAAACTCCAGGCGTTCCCGCCGGGTCTCGCCGGTAAAGCGGTTTTCCACAAAAAGCGTCACCCGCACCCGGCCCGTGGGCAGCACACAGCGGGTGGCCGCGTGCAGGCGCAGCGAAACAGACATGCTTTTGGCCATACGGGCACGGCCCGCCTCTCCAGGAATTTCCAGGGCCAGCCGAAGCCTTAACATACCGGGCAGAGAAACCAGCAGAGAAACCGGGGGCAGAAGCAGGGAGAGAAGGAACACATACATGGACAGGTAGCCGTTAAAGCACACAAAAAACGCCCCTGTGCACAGCAGAAGGAACAGGTACCACAGCCAGTTTTTCAGCATAAAAATCCCCCTCTCCCCTTTCTAAAAGACGCCTTGTCCAACAAAAAAGGCTACCGGTTGGCGCCGGCCAACGGATAACCTATTTCCTTCCTTATATCAGCTTGGGCGCGGGCACCTGGCCCACTACTTTTTCCAATACGGACCGGGCTGACTGGCCGCTCATTTTTGCCTGAGGCTCCAGCACCACCCGGTGGCCCATTACGTCGTAAAACAGCAGGTTGATGTCAGCAGGTACCACATAGTCCCTCCCGCCCATCCAGGCCGAGGCCCGGCAGGCCCGCACCAGGGCCGCTCCCGCCCGTGGGCTGGCCCCCAGCCGCAGAGCCGGGTCCTCCCGGGTAGCAGCGCACAGGGCGGCCACATAGCGGTACAGGTCGTCCGCCATATACACCGTGGCGGCCTCGGCAATCATCCGCTCCACCTCTTCCAGGGTGGCGGCAGGCAGCACGCCCTCCAGCGGGCGCACCCCTTCAGTCTGCTTTAAAATTTTTACCTCCTGGTCCTCGGCCGGGTAACCGATGCTAAGCCGCAGCATAAACCGGTCCAGCTGGGACTCGGGCAGGGGCTGGGTGCCGGCAGTGCCCAGGGGGTTTTGGGTGGCGATGACCGCAAAGGGCGTGGACAGCCGGTAACTGACCCCGTCCACTGTAACCTGGCCCTCTTCCATTACTTCTAAAAGGGCGCTTTGGGTCTTGGCGCTGGTACGGTTGATCTCGTCGGCCAAAAACAGGTTGTTCATCACCGCGCCGGGGCGGTACTCCATGCGGCCGAACTCCTGGTTATACATGGTATAGCCCACCACGTCGGCAGGCATGGTCTCGGGGGTAAACTGCATGCGGGTAAAGCTCATGCTCATGGCCCGGGAAAAAGCCAGGGCCAGGGTGGTCTTGCCCACGCCGGGGTTGTCCTCCAGCAGCACGTGGCCCCCGGCCAGAATGGCCATCAGCACTTTGCAGACCACGGTGTCCTTGCCCACAATGGCCTTGCGCACCTCATTGATAATGCCCAGCGCCTTGGGCTGCGTCATAACCAGCACCACTTCCTTAAAACATCCTCTAGATAAACCAAAACAGGGAAGCTCTCACTTCTCTGTTTTGGCGGAGGTGTATAGTATGAAAAAGCTGTTTTGGAAAACTTGGAGCGGACGACGAGGCTCGAACTCGCTACCTCCACCTTGGCAAGGTGGCGCTCTACCAGATGAGCTACGCCCGCATAAGATGTTATTATTATAATATAAAGGAGGATAAATGTCAAGATGGGAAATAAAAAAATTCTTTTTACGCAAAAAAGCCCGCGGGAAAGCGCCAGGCCATCCCGCGAACTTTTCCAAAAAACCAGTGTTTTTGATGGTTTACCCAAGCCCTAAGCTGGCAAAATAGGCCCGGTTGTAGGCCACGGCGGGAGAGTCTGGCTGAAAACCCGCGGCGCGCTCGTTATAGAGCCGGGCTTCCTCCTGCCGCCCCAGCCTGCTGCAGCACACGCACAGCTGAATGCACGGCAGAAAGCCGTAGGCCTCTGGCAGCACAAAGCCGCCCCGGCGGTCCTGGCGCTCACACTCTAAAGCCCGGGTATACCAATACGCCGCCCGGTCCCAAAGCTCCCGGTCAAAAAAGTGCCGGCCAATGTCGCAGCAGGTCTCCGCCCGGGGCGTATCATAAACAAAGCTGGAAAACAGCGCTTTCAGGGCTCTGTCCTCCTGGCCCAGGGCATACCAGCAGTAGGCACATTGGCGGCAGGCCTCTATGTTATTTTCCAGCCAGCCGCGCCCCTCCTCTAAAAAGCTGACCAGCACTTTTAAAGCCTCTTGGTACCGTTTATGGTAGTACAGCTCTCGTCCATAATAATACTGCTGGCGCGGGTCCAGCTTTTTCCCCTGCTTCAGCTGCTTTTCAAAAATCCGCAGATTCCGCTCCGGGTCCGCGGAGCGCAGCTTTTGGTGTGTAATCCCGCAGTCCTCATAGCGCACATTCCCTTTTGTCTCAATCGCCTCATGCACCGCGCCCTTCCAGACCATTCCGGCATGGTTTCGTATAATGCGCTCCCGGTAGTAGGAAAACGCCACCCGGCCCTGGGCATCGAACCCTGTGTAATAGGGCATCATCACCACGTCCACGCCAGGACCCAGGCTTTCTTTTAGAGAAAGAAACTTTTCACGGTCCCGGGGCGCTATTACATCGTCCGCGTCCAGCCACATGCAGTATTCGCAGGAAGCGTGGGAAAAAGCGAAATTTCTGGCTGCCGCAAAGTCGTCGATCCAGGCAAAATCATAGACGGCGTCCGTAAAGCGCCGGGCAATTTCCCGGGTATGGTCTTTTGAGCCAGTGTCCACTAAGATTATTTCATCCACCAGGCCTGCCGCGGATTCCAGGCAGCGGCCCAATACCTCTTCCTCGTCCCGGACAATCATGCAAAGGCTGACGGTGCTCATAGGCCCCTCCTCTTCTCTTCTATTACATAATATAAAGGGGAGGAAAGCCCCTATTATAAAGCAAGAGGCTTTCCTAGAAACAAGAATCTGCTGATTTAGGCCAGCCGTACCACGGTTAGCGACGCGCCGGAGCCGCCTTGCAGCACCACAGAGGCCGCAACCCCGGACACCTGAAGCGACAAGGTGTCCCCCGCTGTCAACGGGGTAATCACCGTGGCATTATACCCTGCCACGCCAAGAGTAGGCGCAAATACCGAACCCGGAATCGCCGTGCCATTGCGAAGCACCTGTGAGGACATGGCCACCGCTGCCGTGGCATTGATCCGATAGGCGATCAAATAGGTTCCAGTTTCTGGCACAGTAAAGACGGTATTCGTTCCATTGGCGGTAAAACCGTCTAGGCTTTGGGCATTTGGCAGGGGCACATTTGTGCCGCCCAGTATGACTAAGAGGGTCTGCCCTGTGGTATTAGAAGCGCTCATAGAGGTTACCGTAACGGAAGTTCCCGTAGGGCCGGTGGGGCCGGTAGGACCTGTCACTCCATCCGCTCCCGTTGCGCCCGTGGCCCCGGTGGGGCCGGTGGGACCCGTTACTCCATCCGCTCCCGTTGCGCCCGCAGCCCCGGTGGGGCCGGTGGGACCTGTCACTCCATCCGCTCCCGTTGCGCCTGTGGCCCCGGTAGGACCGGTGGCTCCGTCCGCTCCCGTTGCGCCTGTGGCCCCGGTGGGACCGGTGGCTCCGTCCGCTCCCGTTGCGCCTGTGGCCCCGGTAGGACCGGTGGCTCCGTCCGCTCCCGTGGACCCTGCCGCTCCGGTGGGGCCGGTGGGACCTGTCACTCCATCCGCTCCCGTTGCGCCTGTGGCCCCGGTAGGACCGGTGGCTCCGTCCGCTCCCGTTGCGCCCGCAGCCCCGGTGGGGCCGGTGGGACCTGTCACTCCATCCGCTCCCGTTGCGCCTGTGGCCCCGGTAGGACCGGTGGCTCCGTCCGCTCCCGTGGACCCTGCCGCTCCGGTAGGGCCGGTGGGACCTGTCACTCCATCCGCTCCCGTTGCGCCTGTGGCCCCGGTAGGACCGGTGGCTCCGTCCGCTCCCGTGGACCCTGCCGCTCCGGTGGGGCCGGTGGGACCTGTCACGCCGTCCGCTCCCGTTGCGCCCGTGGCCCCAGTGGGGCCGGTAGGGCCTGTCACTCCATCCGCTCCCGTTGCGCCCGTAGCCCCGGTGGGACCGGTGGCTCCGTCCGCTCCCGGTGCGCCCGCAGCCCCGGTGGGGCCGGTGGGACCCGTCACTCCGTCCGCTCCCGTTGCGCCTGTGGCCCCGGTGGGGCCGGTGGGACCAACCGCTCCGTCCGCTCCCGCAGCACCCGTGGCCCCGGTGGGGCCGGTGGCTCCATTAACGCCAGGTGCTCCAGTGGGACCGGTATCCCCTCTAGGACCGGTTGGACCAGCCAGGCCATTGGCTCCGGTAGGGCCCATGGCCCCCGTGGGACCTGTGTTTCCATTGGCTCCCGTAGGACCTGTGGGGCCAATACTGCCCGTGGCTCCGGTAGCGCCCGTGGCCCCAGTAGCACCTGCTGGGCCGGTAGCACCCGTGGGGCCAGTAGGCCCGGTGGGACCTCCACAGGGAGGGCATGGCGGCGGACAACAGGGAGGCGGGCAACAAGGAGGAGGACAGGGCACAAGCTCCCCACAACCACACCGATCGCCAGAAGCAGAGGAGCCCGAGTAAATTTTCATTTCCATGTTGGGATAACCTCCAAAAATGGTATAGCCCCGGCTCTTTGCATAAACCAGGGCCTATCTTCAGTATATGCCTGTCCGGAAAAAAGGTGAAGCCTTTCTGGAAGAAACCACCCCGCCGCATAGCAAAAGGCCCCCGGAATTCCAGGGGTCTTTCTGGGGATGGCACACCGGGTACGGATAAATCCAAACCCTCTTCCTCCGACAAGGGCCCCCTCCTCCCTTCTCACAGCTTTTTGACAAACAGACAGCGGATGGCATTCAGCACCGCCAGAATCATCACACCCACGTCCGCGAAGATGGCCAGATACATATTGGCAATGCCCACAGCGCCCAAAATTAGACAGGCAAATTTGACGCCCAGGGCCATGGTGATGTTCTGATAGACGATCCCCAGGCACTTTCGAGAAATCTTGATGGCCTTGGCAATCTTCATGGGATCGTCGTCCATAAGAACAAGGTCCGCCGCTTCAATGGCCGCATCGGAACCCATTGCCCCCATAGCCACGCCAATGTCGGCTCTGGACAGCACGGGAGCGTCGTTGATCCCGTCACCCACAAAGGCCAGCTTTGCCTTGCCGGTTTTTATGTGCAGAAGCTCCTCCACCTTGGACACTTTATCTGCCGGGAGCAGTTCGCTGTAGACCTCGTCGATGCCCAAGGAAGCGGCTACCTGATCGGCCACCTTCTTTGCATCGCCGGTAAGCATGACGGTCTTTTCCACGCCCGCCGCTTTCAGAGAGGAAATTGCGTCCTTGGAGTGGGGCTTCACAATGTCGGAGATCACGATATGTCCGGCATAGGCCCCATTGATGGCCATGTGAATGATGGTGCCGGTCTGATGGCAGTCGATATAGGGGATGCCCAGGTGCTTCATCAGCTTGTCGTTGCCGGCGGCTACCTCTATGCCATCTACTTTGGCAATAATGCCGTTGCCGCTGATCTCCTGAATATCGCTGACACGGGTGCGGTCCGGCTCCTTGCCGTAGGCCCGCTGCAAGCTCTTACTAATGGGGTGGGAGGACGCACTCTCCGCCAAGGCTGCGTATTCTATAAGTTTGGCGTCCTCCAGCTCGTTGTGGTGGATACCGTTCACTTCAAAAACGCCCTGGGTCAGAGTGCCGGTTTTATCAAAGACCACCACCTTGGTTTGAGACAGGATCTCCAGATAGTTGGAGCCTTTAACCAGGACGCCCTCCTGGCTGGCCCCGCCGATCCCGGCGAAGAAGCTCAAAGGGATGCTGATGACCAGGGCGCAGGGGCAGCTGATGACCAGGAAGGTCAAGGCACGGTACACCCAGGTTCCCCAGTCGGCAGTCAGGCCCATGCCCAGCATACGAACGGGGGGCGGCAGGATAGCCAGCGCCAGGGCGCTGTAACAGACAGCGGGGGTGTAGATTTTCGCAAACTTGGAGATGAAGTCCTCAGATTTGGATTTGCGGGAGCTGGCGTTTTCCACCAGATCCAGGATTTTGGAAACCGTGGATTCTCCAAATTCCTTGGTAGTCTCTATTTTCAGCACGCCGGTCATGTTGATGCAGCCGCTGATAATCTCGTCCCCTACCTTGGCCTCGCGAGGCAAACTTTCGCCGGTGAGGGCGCTGGTATTCAGACTGGAGCTGCCCTCCACAATGATACCGTCAATGGGGACTTTCTCGCCGGGCTGCACCACGATCACGCTGCCGATGCCCACTTCATCGGGATCGACCTGTTCCAGCTTGCCGCCCTGTTCCACATTGGCATAGTCCGGGCGGATGTCCATCAGCTCGCTGATATTGCGGCGGCTCCGGCCCACGGCATAGCCCTGGAACCACTCGCCCACCTGATAGAACAGCATCACGGCGATGGCTTCCAGATAATCGCCGTTTTCATAAATAGCCAACGCCATCGCGCCCACTGTGGCCAACGCCATCAGGAAGTTTTCGTCAAACACCTGTTTGTTGAGGATGCCCTTGATGGCTTTCCGCAGAATGTCATAGCCAATGATGAAGTAATCCACCAAGTACAGGGCAAACCGCACCCAGCGGCCCGCAGACGGGAACAGGTAGCCGTCAAGTTGGGCAAACGCCTCCGCCGGGAGGAACTGAAGGCCCAGCAGCATGGCGGCGGCGGTCAGGATGCGCACCAGCATGGTTTTCTGCTTCTTCGTCATGCCGCTGTCCGCCTTTGTTCCCATGAAGAAGCGCAGGATCACGGCGGTCAGAATGACAACGGTAAGCAGTCCGTTGATAATAAGCTCTTGCATAGGAAAAACTCCCTTTCACGATAGCTTAATGGTTTATTTATACGCTTTTGAAAAGCCCCCTCAAACTTACGGCCACACATTTTGAGGGGGGCGCTCCGCTTATAAGAAGATCTCGCAGTCCGGCTCCACCTTCTTGCAGGCGGACAGGATGTTCCCCATGACAGCCTTCGGCTCCTGGCCCTCGGCAAACTCCACGATCATCTTCTGGGTCATAAAGTTGACGGTGGCGGTTTGGACACCGGCGGTCTTGCGGGCGGCATCCTCCATCAGGTTGGCGCAGTTGGCACAGTCCACTTCGATCTTATAGGTTTTTTTCATAGCAGCGGTCCTCCAGAAAATTATTTAAGATTTGATAATTAAGTACTTGTTTAACTATCATGACTGTAGTATAATCCAATCAGAGGCACAAGTCAATAGCCTCCAAGCATTCCTTGCTAAACGGGCGAAATGTATTTCCGTTTGGGCGAAACTTATGAACGGTAGAGAGGAGCATATACTTTGGACGAAATCAAATTGCCCCATCATCATGGCGGCGGGGAGGACAACGCTTTATTACAGGAGCAGTTAGACCGTGTAGACTATTTTCAGACGGTTGCGGAGGTATTCAAGCAGCTTGACGATACCACCAGGATTCGTATTTTCTGGCTGCTGTGCCACCGCGAAGAATGTGTTCTCAACATCTCCACCATGATGAAGATGTCCAGTCCGGCGGTGTCCCACCATCTCAGGCCATTAAAAAACAGCGGCCTGATCGTCAGCCGCCGGGAGGGGAAAGAGGTCTACTACCGCGCGGCGGACACGGAGCAGTGCCGCCTGCTGCACCAGATGATTGAGCGGGTCATGGAAATTACCTGCCCGGAGATGTGAGGCGGATACGATGGAACATGAATTTGAAAAACTACCTCTGGGCAGCAGCCAGGAGCGCGTCCCGCTCTTTGCCGGTGTTGAATTATCCTATACCGACATCGTTTCCGACTCCTTCTCCCACCGGCATAAGGCGCTGGCACATATCATGCAGATCAATTATTGCAGGGCTGGGCAAATCGTGTGGAACATGAAGGATGGGGGCGGCATTTTTCTGAACCCCGGAGATTTTTCCCTGCATACGCTGGACATCTGCGCAGACTCTACGGTTCAGTTCCCCACCGGAAAATATCAGGGCCTCACGATCTCTGTTGACTTACAGGAGGTGTCTGCCCACCCGCCCGAACCGATTGCGGAGGCAAAAATTTTCCCTGGCCTGCCGCGGGACAAATTTTGTCCCAATCACGCGCCTGCGTTTCTGGCCGGGAATGAGGAGACGGAGCATATCTTCGCGGCTTTTTACGGCCAGCCGGAGAAGCTGAGGCTTCCCTATCAGCGGGTGAAAGCCCTGGATCTGTTTTTGTACCTCGCCCGGATGGACTTTGCGCCCCAAAACGGACTGGCGGAATATCCGCCGGAGCAGGTTGCAATTGCCCGGGAGATTCACAGCCATCTTCTCCGGCACATGGAGCGGCGGATCACCATTGAGGAACTGTCCAAACAGTATTTAATCAATCCGACCTCATTGAAATCGGTGTTCAAGGCCGTCTACGGGGCATCCCTTGCGGCGCATATCAAAGAACACCGTATGGAGCAGGCGGCGAAAATGCTGCGGGAGACGGATATGAGCATCGCCGCGATTGCACAGGCTGTCGGGTATGAGAGCCAAAGCAAATTTTCGACAGCTTTCAAAGCAAAGTTTACAGAGCTTCCCACAGAATACAGAAAGAAATGTTGAGATGTTTTTACTCCATGCTGTATTCAGTGGTATGCCATGATGAAATCAGATACATCCAGCGCAAACCGCCAGAGTTTTCACTTCAGACATATATTTTTTCGGTGCCGTAGTGGGCGGCGCTGATATCCAAAATCCGCTCGTATTCCTCCTGCGTGATGAGCTGCATTTTCAGTAGCAGGCAGAGCAGATTTGCACTGTAGACGAAGGCAGAATTGTTGATATCGTTATTCACAGTAACCCCTCCTACAATAATAAATAACGGCAAAAGGCGCGGCAGCCAGCCGTGCTTTTTGCTGTCTCAAAGCTGAAACTGTAGAATGAGAGAGAAAAAGGCCTGACAAACAATCCCTTGGGCTGGCACGCCCGTTATGGAGTCTGTCAGCCGTCTCTTTCATTCGCAGTATTCGATTTGCGCAGGTAGAACCATCGAACTTGTACGGTGCGTTGGTGTCACACAGGAGATTGAACAAGCGGAGAGAAAATAGAGACGGGAGCCATATCAATCATACAGGAGGGACAGATGAACGCAGTAGGAATAGACATATCCAAAGATAAAAGCATGATGCCAGCGCTACAACCAATGGGTTATGTTGTTCTCAAGCCAAAGGAGTACCTGCATACCGGGACAGGCTTAGAGCATTTGGCACAGGATATCCTTGCACTGGGGGAAGATACGCGGGTACTGATGGAGGCTACTGGACGGTATCATGAGCCGGTAGCGGCGGCTTTGCGCAAGTATGGTGTTTGGGTCAGCGTTATTAATCCACTGTTCATCAAGCAGAGTGGCGGTGGTTCGATCCGCAAGGTAAAAACCGACAAGGCAGACGCCGTGAAAATAGCCAAGTATGCCCTTGACAGCTGGGTGGATTTGCGGGAATATATACCTATGGAAAATACCCGTGAGCAACTGAAATTGTGTTCCCGTCAGTACAACCTCTACATGAAGAACGTAACAGCGCTGCAAAACAATCTCATTTCCCTCACAGACAAAGCCTTCCCGGGAGTGAATGAACTGTTTTCCAGCCCGGACCGGGCTGACGGGAGCCAGAAATGGATAGATTTCATGATGACCTTTTGGCATTGTGAGTGTATCAGTCTGGTGAGTGAAACAGCTTTCCTTTATTCATTCACATATCTTCATCTATTCCAGGATCCCGTGCTTTCCCGGCCTGGCGGTCTATATACTCCCTGGGAGATACTCCTGTGGCGCGCCGGAATAACCGGGAGAAATAGCGCGGGTCATAATAACCGCACATGAGGCTGATATTCGCTACAGACAATCCCAGATGGGCCTGCTGATCCATCAGCTGTTTTGCATAACTGACACGCAGCCCGGACAAGTATTCCCCGGGAGCCATGCCGGTCTCTTTATGGAACAGGCGGCGGACATAGTCGGGCGTGTAGCCGCTTTCGTCCAAGAGCTTTCCCAGGTTCAGTTCCGGGTCGGTAAAGGACTCTACCAGTCGGGCTTGCAGCTGCTCCACAATGGGATTCATCTGCTTTTTTGCCAGCCAGCTGTTTAATAGCTGCATGGCGGCGGCGTGCAGGGAGTTCACTGTGCCCTGATTCACAGTGGGATCCTGATGATGCAGGCGCACCATCAGCTGAAGCAGGGCTTCCAGGCTTTTGTCGCGGTCATCCTGAAGGATGACCGGCCCCTTTCCATTCTGAACCAGTGCGGCGATTGCAGAATTGGTGTGAAAATATAGATCCGCGAAACCCTCATCAGACTCCTTCCCATGCACGGTCCCGGGCGGTATGCACATGATCGTGCCCGGCGAAAAAGGATACCTTTCCCCGTTGATCTCTGCTGTCCCGCTTCCTGCCGTATTCAGCACGATCTCCCAGGCGGTATGGCTGTGCAGCTGGGCACGGGTCATGGTGCCGTGGGAAACGCCAATAGAGTATAGGGCCATACATCTCCCTCCTTCTGTCCGCATCATAGCACAAAAGGTCGGCTTTGTCCACCTTTTTAGCTGGTTTTGTTCTCACCGCTTCTGCCTGCCGCCTGTTATAATGTGGGCAGAAAAGAAAAGCCGGGCATCCCCGGAGTTATAAAAATCCAATGGAAAAGGGAGCTGACCAGCATGAAAAAAATCGTTACCATCGAACCTGGAAAGAGCCTTGTGAAAGAGGTCGCCGAGCCCGGTATGAACGACGATTCCGTCAAGATCAAGCTGAAATATTGCGGCGTGTGCTACTCAGAACACTACGACTGGAAGCATAAAGGCGGCAACTTTGGCCACGAGCCGGTGGGTGTGATCGTAGAAGTGGGCAGGAATGTGGAGGGCTACGCCGTGGGCGACCGGGTATCCGGACTGTGGGGCAGCAGCCTGCCCGGCGCGGGCGGCATGGTGGAGTTCGCCGTGGCCAACCCCAAAACGGAAACCGTGGTGAAGCTGGCAGACAACGTGCAGGATACCGACGCCGCCCTGGAGCCCCTGGCCTGCCTGTACTCCGCCGTGAGCAAGGTGAAGTGCCCCATGCCCGGCACACGGGTATGCGTGGTGGGCTGCGGCTACATGGGCTGCGGGGCCATCAGCCTGTTGAAAGCCCGGGGCTGCTATGTGGCAGCGGTGGACATTCGGGAGAGCTCCCGGCAGGACGCTTTGAAGTATGGCGCGGACGAAGCCTGTTCCCCAGAGGAAGCCCTGGAAAAATTCCGCGACCATTTCCCAGTGGTGATGGAATGGGGAGAGACCAATGAATCTCTGGACGAGGCCATCAACCTGACGGCCTTCTGCGGCCAGCTCTGTGTGGGCGCGTACCATACCGGAGAAAAGCGCCTGGTGGATGTGCAGCAGCTGAACATCAAGGCCATTGAGATGCTCTCCACCCACCCCCGGCAGGCAGATCTTTCCGCCGCTGGCGCCCGCAACGCCGCTGAAATGCTTGCCAGCGGCGCGTGGAATTTCAAGGGCGTGCCCACCATGATCTATCCCATGAGCAAATTCGACCAGGCCCAGGCAGACCTGGAAACAAAGTACGGCCACCACATGAAGTCCATGATCGACATGGAGCAGCTGGACGGCGAGCCCTATTTGATCGGGTGACAGAGAGGAATTTCTGATGGAAAGATATGTGCTTGGCATTGTGCGGTGTTGCCATAACGCCAAATGAATTATGGCAAAACAAAAAACCTCAGTAGAGGCGGAAAAACGCACCCTTGCTAAGGTTTCCTGCTTTGGTACATTGCAATCATGGCATATATGTCTTTCCACACTTAACCACGACTACACATATTTCGGGACAGCCCCGATGAGTCAGATAGAGTCTATCCACTTTAGCACAGTATTTCAAAGATTCGCTTCAAAGTTATTGCCAGCTTTTATTTCTCTCCAAATTTTTGAGAAAAGCGCATAAACAGTGTAGCTGCTTCGCAACGCCTAGTCAACCCGTCGGGAGCCAATTTATTGCTGGTTATACCTTTAACCAGCCCTGTGGCATTGGCCCAGCGCATAGGTGTGACAGCATAGCTACTCAGCTTACCTGCGTCAACATAAGCGGACAGATCGGCCTGTTGGCTAATGTCATAGCTCTTATACTCCGCATAGCGATACAAAATCGCCGCCATTTGCTCACGGGTAATCGGATCGTTCGGTCCGAATTTCCCGTTACCGTAGCCCTTGACTACTTTGTTTTCGGTTGCCCACTTTACAGCCTCGCAGAAATAATTCCCATCCTTCACATCTGTAAACTTACTGGCAGAATTGACTTTTGGTTCGTTTTCCATACGGTGAAGAATCGTAACAATCATGCCGCGGGTAATCTGAACATCAGGCCCAAATGTGGTGGCCGTAGTCCCCTTTATGAGTCCTTTCGTAAACACATATTGGACAGCCTCTTCATACCAGATCCCCTGCTTCACATCTGTGAATGGATGCTTTGGAGCAGGACTTGGACTGGTATCAGGGGTAGGTGTGGGCTCCGGCGTAGCGCTAGGCGTTGGGGTTGGAGTGGGAGTGGGAGAAGGAGCGGTAGCAGATACAAATTCGGCCTTCACGGTCACATTCCGGCTAGGCATTTTGAATATGTATTTGCCATTCTTTTCAGTCAGCTCCACTGTCTTACCCTGGCTATCTGTAACTGCCAGCTTATCCAGCTTATACCCTTTCTCCGGATTCACTGTCAACGTTACAGTCCCGCCGGAGTAAATGCTGCTAGGACTAGCGGTTACTGTTCCATGCTCATGCTTTTCGGTCTTTACGCTGTAGTAAGTCGCAGAGGGATACCATGTACCACCATGAGAGGGATTGGAGGGCTTAGTTCCGGTTTCCTCATTATAGGCAATGGCGTAAGTAGAGAACTTCTTGGAACGGATGGTAAGCGTATCGCCATTCTGGGTGAAGAATTCTCCATCTCCATTGGCTTGGCCAGAAAGCTTTTCCACCTGGTTGTTATGGTAGCGGAAAACCTCAATGTTTTTCCATGCTGAGGATATTTTGATCGTGATTTCAAGCAGTTCGGGAGATTCTTTCTGCTCCGCATCGTTCTTCTTTATGGTAAAGTCCATAAACTTTAGGCTCTTTCCTGCTGCCTTTTGCTTAATTTCAGAACCACCGGGAGCACTTTCGGTTTTCTGGGTTGCAGTGAACACTATTTCAGTCGCTCCGGACACACCGCTCAAGAAACTTTCTAGCCCACTGACAATGGCACCCTGACTCTCAATATTCAAGAGGATGTCATGTTTCGGGTCAACGAGATCAATCACCGCCTGCTTCAAAGGCAGAGTAACCTTTTTGGTAGTTGTCCAAGTCTGGTTGTCCTTTTTGGCCTCGACTACCAGGTTGTAGTCACCGGTTGAGGCAGTGATGGTAACGGGAATCGTAGTGGTAGTACCATCGTTCGTTCCATCCACTTTAATCTGAGACTGATTAGGACGTTCTCCATTGATGTCCAGCAAATAAATATCTTCAATTACAGCACCTTGCGGAACCTTGATTGTTACTTTTCCAACGCTGGCGGGCTCCCACTTCGCGGTAAGTTTTGTTGGCATGGTGTCGCCAACTGTGCCGTTTGGAGGCACCTCAGTGCCCTCATCTGTGTACCAGCCCAGGAAGTTGTACCCTGTGTACGTAGGAATGGGCAGCAGGTATGTTTCTCCCTTTTTCACCGTGACTGTGGTTTGAGTAACTGTGCCGCCATTGGGATTCAATGTAATGGTAATTGTTTCCGATGGATCCGTTGTTTCTTGTTCCCATTGGGCCGTAATTGTATAGTTATCGATCCCTGATTCCAATGCAGTAATTGCGACCTTTAGCGCATTAATTACTCCCTGCGAATTTTCTGTTTGAGGGTCACCGCTTCCATCATGCTGCAATTTCCATCCCAGGAATTTGTACCCTTCTCGGGAAGGGTCCTTTATTTGAGCAAAATTTGCATCATTGTTGCTGGAAATAGTAAACGACGAAGTGGAAGAAGTACCATCGTTCAGGTCAATCGTAACCTTGATTTGTGGTTTACTTGCATCAGTCCAATGGGCATAGAAAGTTTTATCTTCGGCAAGCTGATATTGTACCTTGGAAACGGGTTCCCCATTTTCTGCCGCAGTAAACCATCCCCCAAATGTATAGTTCTCTTTGGTCGGGTTGTTTGCAGGGAATTCCAAAGCAGCATAATATGTCTGCTTTGTTGTGGCGGAGGTTTGTCCATTTTCAAAAGTCCCGCCGTTAGCGTTCCAGGTAATGGTGTACTGCTTTGGAGTTTTGACTGCTCTAAAGGTGGTAGTGCCATTATCAATGGTCTGCTCCCCAAAAACTGTTTTACCGGAGGCATCGGTCCAGGATACATCGTAGCCGGTAATCGCATCCAGCGTGGATAATGTTATCTTCTTACCGGTGGTAATAGCCGTTTCTGTGCCACCACTAATTGCCGTTTTATCCAGGGTCACTTTATACTCTCGGGTGTAGGTGGCGTCGGCATTAGGAACCGCACTGCTGGAAGTTACCTCAGTGCCATTTGCGGCCCATACTTCGCCCTCTGCCAAGGTGGTTTTGGGGAATTTTTGGGCCCAGGCAGTGGCATTGTAGCCATCTTTTTCTGTCTTGAGCAGGTAGAATGTCCAGTTGGTGTTTTGGCCGTCTACGTCTTGGAAAGTGACTGTGTTGACATCACTCTTTAAGCTAACGGAACCCGGTGTCAAGGTGACATTTGCATCAAAAGTCCTGTCATTTGGGTACACAAATGCAATAGGGTTTTCTGATAACAGCCGCCATTCTTTCCAGACGCATTCTTTACCCTGATATGAGGCGGCATTCCCTGCAAAGGTTGCCACCGGATAACTCTTGAATTTCGCGTACGGAATACTTCCTGGCGCTATTTGTTGCTCCGTTCTTTCACCATCAGTGATCTGACTCACGGTATCAAACGTAATTTTGATATCGCCATTTGCGGCCATACCTTGTGGGAGCGGTATTACTGGCAAAACGAGCAAAATTGCCAGAAGTACCGACAGCACTCTGATAATTCCTTTTGGTTTCAAATTTGTTACCTCCCTAATGTTCATGCTCGTGGCTAGGGCCATTCCAGGGTAATTCGGTTTTCTTTGGCATAGCCAAAGATTCTACGGCAACTACCTCCAGCGTAGCGAACTCCTCGCCGCCCAAATCGCTGAAATTGATAATGGCCGTCACTCGAACCCAGGCCCCCAGGGGCAACTCTTTCTCCAAATACTTCATAGGTAGCTCACATATGGTCTTTTCCCCATTGTTTACTAAGGTTCGGTAGAAATAGGGCGATTCCTCACCGTTCACATTCTCTACCGTGTAGAACCCTTCCATCTGATAAACCTGTCCGGTATAGTCCGCGCAATGGGCTATGATTTCCGGTACAATTTGGGGGAAATCCTCGTCAGAAACTACGTGTATGTCCTCCCCCATCTGAGATAAGATATCCTTTTCTTCGCTTGTAAGGGGAATGACCTCCGCAGCATTTTCCGTATGACATGCTGTGCATACCAGGAGGAGAAACAGTGCCGAGAAAAGCATTGCCACAAACCGTTTTCCGTTCATAGTACCTCCAATACTACGCAGTTCGCCGACAGGACTTCCCGCCGGCGAACGCGATTTCCGTAGTATACGTGGTTACTGTTCGCCACGCAAATGGTCGATCTTTATGCAGCTTCCTGTTCTTCTGGAGAAAGCTCAGAGGGGCTTTCTTCCTCCTGCGGAATTTCCGGAACACTTTCATTGGTAGAAGGCGTTTCTAGTGTAGGAGTTTCCTCTATAGCAGGATCTTCCTGGGGAAGCTCTTCCACAGGGAAAGTTTCCTCAGGCAGCTCCTCAGCAGGAGAGGGCTGAAGTACAGGAACTCTGGACCGGGTTGTAACCTTTTCAATTTTCCCACAGACGGAGCAGGTATGCTTGGTGACATAACCAATTACTTCCAGACCATCTTCATCCAATATTTCTTCTGTGTATTCAGCGCCCCAGGTATGATCTTCCGTCTTGGGGACAATTGTCGGAGCGGTAAGGGTTTCACTGCAGTCGGCGCACCTTAGCCCTTCTGTCAGCCCCGTGTCCTTGCAAGTGGGGGGAACGGCGGGGATAACCTCTTTATTTGTGTGCTGGCACTCTTGGCCCGTAACAGTTTCAACAGCACCGCATACAGAGCAAGTCTTAGTTGTCGTGCCGTCCGCGCCAGTCACAGGGGCTCCCCAGGTGTGAGGAATGGTCTCTATGGGAACATACTTCATGTCAGCACCACAGAACTTGCAAACAGCTTTGCCAATACCCGTTTCTGAGCAGGTCGCAGGCTTCAACACTTTCGTGATCTGTGCAACGTGAGAATTTACGTCAATCGGGATTTCGGCGCCACCTTCTGTGAAGGTCTGGCAATCGTTGCACCAGGTACCAGCCGTGTGGCCCACGGAATTGCAGGTAGCAGGGACGGCGTCCTTATGCGTGGTGTTCTGGTGTCCTGTGGCTGGCGACAACTCTCCCAGATCCTCTGTTTGTATCACTTCACCGCACACAGTGCACTTGGTAATCGACTTACCGCTTTCAGTGCAAGTGGGCTCCTGCATAGTGGGGGTGCCAGGTGTATGACCTTTTGCCGTCACAGTCTCAGATTGTTTGTCACCACAGCGTGAGCAAACACTGACTTTTGTACCGTCCTCTGTACAGGTCGCCTCTGTGCTCTGTTCCGTATCTACAACATAGTTATGACCCAGAGCAGAGTTAGGTACCTCAAACAAACCGACACCTTCTTTGCCCTGCTTGCACACCTTGCAGATCTCGCCTGCTTTGGCATTCTCCGTGCAGGTTGCCTCTTGATAGGTTTCTTCAAAGTCATGCTCTGCCAGGGGCAGTTTAGTAACATCCGTTTCATCGCAGCGTGAGCACTTCATGGTGCTGGTGCCAGCTACGGTGCAGGTGGATTCCACGACCTCAGGCTCATTGGTTTCAAAGTCATGGCCCAAAGCATCGATTTTTTGGCTGGTATCCTTTGCGCCACAAACGCTGCAAGTAACGCTCTGCACACCATCTTCTGTACAGGTAGCTTCCTTAGTGACCTCAGGCTCGCCCCACTTATGGGCAGCGGGAACTTCTTCGGTTTTTGTATGCTCCGAGTTATTCTGGCATGTAAAGGTCTTTATGCCTGCTTCAGTACAGGTGGGTTCGGTAGTAACCTCGCCTTCATTCCAATCATGGGCGTCCTCGGCAATCGGGATTTCTGCGCCGCCGTTTACAAACTGATTGCATGCGGTGCAGAAAGTACCAGCGGCTGTGCCAGCGGTTGTGCAGGTGGCAGGTACTTCAGCCTTTTCCTCTGTGGTGCCTGCATGGTTTGTAGCGGGTTCAAGAGTGCTCAAGTCATCTTCGCTGACTGCTGCATTGCAGCGAGTGCACTTGACAACGGATTTTGCGCCCTCAGTACAAGTGGCGGGGACATACTCCGCTTCACCAGGTTCATGGCCGAGAGCGTCAGTATCCAGTACTTGAGTTTCCGTGCACCCTGTACGAGTACACTTCTGTGCCTTTTTGCCGCCCTCGATGCAGGTAGCAGCCTGGTTCTCGCTGGAATCCGTATCGTCCACCCAATTGTGTCCAAGAGCTGTGGAGCCAGCAACCGGCTTCATCTCCTCGGAGTAATCACAGTTTTTACACTGTTTGCCAGCCTTAGCCGGATTAATGCAGTCGGCCTCAGTGGTCACATCCTCCAAGTCGTGCTCCCCGGTCGCGGGCACTTCCTCGGTCTTTGTGCCAGCAGTGGAATCCGTGCAACCACCGGTACGCTCGCAGGTAAATGTCTTCACGCCTGCCTCACCGCAGGTGGCTTGTTTGGTAATGGTTCCTTCGCCCCACACGTGGCCAGCCTCTACGGTCTTATACGTGGTAGCTGTACATGCGGAGCACTGGTACTTGCCAATGCCGTTCTCAGTGCAGCTTGCTTTCTTAAGCTCAGTCAGAAGCTTTGTGTAAGTATGGTTATCATCGTCATGAACGATTTCTGTCGTTTCACGGCTAATTTCCGCATTACATACGGTGCAGTAAATTACCTCATCATAACTGCCGTTGACAGTATTTCCGTCTTCACCTACCGAAGGAGCAACTTCGTTCTCGCGAACGGCTGCGCCAGGAGTGTGAGATAACTTCTCAGTTTCTTCACACCCTTCCAGCACTTCGCCGCAGACAGAACATTTCTTGCCCGCAGAGGTGCCAGTAGCGGAACAGGTAGCAGGCACTTCTTCCACATTCACAGGAGTATGTTGTTTTTTCGGATCAGCCAAGTCTCCTGTGAACTCAATCACCTGTGTCTCACCACAGCCCTCACGCTGACAAGTCTGCTTGACTCCAGCGGCTGATTGGCAAGAAGCTTCTACCAGTTCGTCGTCGCCCCAATCATGACCCAACTTCTCAATCGTTGTGGCGGTCGTTTCTGTGAAGTCGCAGCCCTCACGAGTACACTTCTTTGTGCCGGAACCATTCTCTGTGCACGTGGGGGCTTGGTAATCGGGATCAGAGGTATCGATTTCCAACGCATGTCCCAAGGGGCTGCTTCCTTCAACCGTTGTAGTTGTGCCCTCGGCACCGCATACAGAGCAGACCTCTCCAATTTTTTCTGGCTCTGTGCACGTTGCAGGAATCACCTCATCTTCGAAGGTGTGTTCTCCTGTGGCCTCAACTTCAACTTCCTTGTCCACCCCGCAGTTATTCGCGCAGACATATACATTCTTGCCTGCCGCGCCGCAGGTAGGAGCCTCACTCTTTGAGGCGTCAGGGGTATCGGAATAGTTATGCCCAAGGGCAGAGATGGTTTCGCTCTTTGTGTGTCCTTCCACATCAGCGGTGCAGAGGGTGCAGCTCCACACTTTTGAACCATCTGCTGTACAGGTCGCATCAGTTATAGCAGGATTAACCCCATACTGGTGAGCCTCTGTATAAGGAGTGGTCTGATAGCTCAAATCCTTGTTGCAAATGGAGCACTTATATTTGGCAATGCCGTTGGTCTTGGTCGCACAGTTAGCTGTTTTCAAAGCGCTGCCAACCATTACCTTATCATGGGCGTTTTCATCAATAGCAATTTCTTGGGCTTCTCCTTGCTGCACCTTTTCTCCGCAGGTATTACATACTTTATATACCTTCTTAGAACCAGGGGCTTGGCAGGTGGCGGGTGTCTCGACTTCTTCCGTTGCCTCAACGCCAGTGAAGTCATGGTTTTTGGCCTCTACCTCTGTTGGCTCTTCAGTTACAGTCCCGCACACAGAGCATTTCTTGCCGCCTGTGGTACCGGTTTCTGTGCAGGTAGGCTTTTTTGCGGGGATGTCAACCAAAGTATGATCTTTCTTGGCCTCACCAAGATCATCGGGGAAGGGTTCAAATTCGGTGTCGTCACAGCCATTACGTGTACAGGACTTCAGAACGCCCTCCGCATGTTCGCAGTTTGCGGCTTGATACACGCCATCGTTCCACGCGTGGCCAAGAGCGGTTGTTGTCTGTGTCTCTGTGTGGTCACAACGCGAGCATTTGAGCGTATCCGCACCGCCTGTGGTGCAGGTTGCAGCTTGGTAGTTTGCATTTGTGGTATCTACCTGCATGTCGTGACCCAGAGCCTCTCCAAACTCGACCACCTCTTCACCAGGCTTTGCCTTTCCGCAGTCTTCACAGAACCAACCGGCCTTCTCCTTTTCAGTACATGTCGCTGGAGTGGTCGTCTCAATATAGCTGTGTTCGTCAGTAGCGGGAAGTTCGCCAGTCTTGGTTTCTCCGCAGCCGTTTAGGCACGAAAGGGTTTCCTGGCCAGCTGTGCCGCAGGTTGCGGCCTTTACCACTGTACCCGTTCCAGTCTCGCCCCACTTATGGCCTGTGGCGGAAATCATTTCCTCTTTAGTGTGTCCTTCCGTACCCTCCACGCACTTTGAGCAGGTGTATACCTTAGAACCAGCCTCAGTACAGGTGGCGTCTGTCACAACCGGTTTGCCATATGTGTGCTGGGCTTCAAGGGTCTGATAACCTAAATCCTTGTGGCACAGTTCACACTCATACTTGGCAATGCCGGAGGTGGTGCAGGTGGCGGGTTTCAAAGGATTGCCCTTTGTCACTTTCTTGTGCGCGTTTTGGTCCGCACCACTCGCGTCCCCAACGACAGTCTCTACAAGAATTTCCTCCTCGCACCGGGTGCAGGTTTTATAGAGCTTGTATGACTCACCTGCTATACAGGTTGCGGCTTCAACATCCTTTTTTTGCCCCTCATCGTCAGCTGCATATTCGTGGCTAAGCGCTGGTGTGTCCGTGGGGGCTTCAAGAACTTTGTTGCAGACAGAACACTTTTTTCCTGCGCTTTTCCCACCTGCTGTGCAAGTGGCAGGTACTGCGGGAATCTCAACTCCTTTGTGGCCTTTTGCTGGGACAGCCAGCTCGCCCTCAAACGGGTTCACCTGTGTCGCATCACACTTTGTGCAATACTGCTTGATACCGGCAGCATTTTCGCAATCAGCCTCAACAAGATCGTTTGGATCTTCGCTGTCTTTCCAGTCATGGCCGTTCGCTCGTACTTCTTCATCCTTCGTGTAGTCGCACTTTGAACATTTCATGGTATTCAAACCATCTTCGGTACAAGTAACTGCCTTGTAGCTGGGATTGGTGGTGTCTAGCACCAAAGAATGGCCCGTGGCGGTACCGGGTACTTCCTCCATATTACCCTTTGGCGCTCCACATACCGAGCACATTTCGCCAGCTTTGGCGTTCTTTGTGCACGTTGCATCAATATAGCCATCTTCCCAGGTGTGCTCACCTGTAGCAGGAATTGCACTGGTCACAGTTTCCCCGCACTTTACGCACGTATAGCTCTCAGAGCCATCCTTGCCGCAGGTAGCCGGAGTGGTCGTGACTCCGGTCTCCGGCTTTGTGTGCGCTGCTGGAACAGAATCGTACTTACTGTGGGCACAGAGCGTGCAAACATACTTGCCAATGCCAGCCGCCGTACAGGTCGGCTGTTTCAGTGTGCTTTTCAGCTCATATGCATGTGTACAGGTTTCTGGGTCCATATCCTCGGCAGAGGCCGCCATTGGGAACATGGACAGAAGCATGAGACATGCCAAAACAGCTGAAATCAGTTTTCTACTGGTTTTCATGATGGACCTCCATTTTTCTGTTTTTTCGCTGGGCAGCCTTATCACTCTTGTGAATGCCCACCGCAGCATAGTCCATAGCATACTAAGCGGTATGAGGACATATGCCGTGAACTTTCACCTCCTTTTTTTGTGGTAACCGGGTCCGTAAGGCGGTTCCTCGCATTACATTATAAATAGAGCCTGTTTAAGCTTGACGGAAGGAGACACCCACGGGGCCTGCTACCTCACTAGAGCTTTTGCTGAAAAGCATCTCTCGCCTGCCCTGAGGGTCCCAGATTGGCTCCCAAGCGGCAAAAGGCGTACATTTTGATACTGGGCGTATTTCGTGGTTTTGAGGAGATTTCTTATGTAGGAGATAGAACAAAAATCTAATAATGGTATTGAAATCCAGGCGGATACGTGGTAAAATAACCGAGAGAGCAGAAACTATCAAAAAGCACACTTTTTGACAGCCTTTTCATCTACCCTTTGTTACTTTCGCCGCCCGGAACTTCCTCAGCCGCCGGTAAAACGTGGCGTCGCTCATATCACATAGCTGGAGAATATCCTTTAGCTCCAGCTCTTCTCTTTCCCACTTACGAATAATTTCCCCGAAATTCTCGGGTACCGGTTTCTCCGGCCGACCGAACCGCACACCTCTGGCTTTTGCCGCGGCAATGCCCTGCTCCTGACGTTTCCTGATGTTGACCCGCTCGCTCTCCGCCACAAAGGAGAGAATTTGCAGAACCAGGTCGGCGATGAAGGTTCCCATCAGGTCTTTGGCGGTGCGGGTGTCCAGGAGGGGCATGTCGATCACGCAGATGTCTGCGTTTTTTTCTTTTGTGATGATGCGCCACTGCTCCTGGATTTCTTTATAATTGCGGCCCAGACGGTCAATGCTCAAAATATAGAGCAGGTCGCCGGGCTTCAATTCCTTGACCAGGCGCTGGTACTGTGGCCGCTTGAAATCCTTGCCGGATTGCTTGTCCATATAAATATTCCGTGGCGGGATCTCTTTTGCGTTTAGCGCAACGCGCTGCCGGTCCTCATTTTGGTCAGTGCTTGATACTCGTATGTAGCCGTATGCGTTCATAGGTAGGGCTCCTTTCGATTTCTATATAATAAATGCGCCTATTGTACTAGATAACGGATGTTTTTGCCAATACAAACGGTGCCAAAACTTTTTACACTCTATCACTATATTTGCATTTACTTTTGAGATTTTCTTCAGTATAACGTAGGAAATCCGTTAACGGGGTGTTAATCATGGCAGCAAAAACAAAAGAAGAGCGCATTGAATGGATCGAGCGGAAGATCGCGAAAAAGAAAGCTGAAATCGAACGCTTAGAGGCTCAAAAGCAGAAATTGCTCCATCCCATCTCCATGCGGGCAGTGCTGACAAAGGCCAAGGAAGCGGGACTTTCTCCGGAGGAAGTGGCTGAAAAACTTTGCATCGACATGGATGAATAGTGGGCGCGTCCCAGCGGATATGCCCGAATGGCAGCCGCAAAATGACGCAGCTGTTTATTGGGCTTTACCATTGCAAATGCGGCATGAGCTGACTGAAAGGAACCGGATTCTTTGAGCGTACCGGCGATATGGTTTTCGCGCTGGAGAGGCGGAAGATCGGAAAGAAATTCCGGCAACGCTCGGTGATACGATATCGTGATAAATGAGCAAACCAGGGCTGGGGAATTGTGCTTCCCGGCCCTGGTTAAGGTCAATCCTATCCCCGCTGCCGATCAGCCCCGCCAACTGCTCTATACCGTACTCGCAGGTCAGAATATTGTTGTCCATGAGTACCAGCTTGTCCGTGTCTGGCCGAACCAGGTCCTGCCATGCCCGATAGGGCCGGATATTGCCCTCCTTCTTTGGCACGATGCACCACTTACAACGGTTCGGACAGCCTCTGGTGAAATAGCCAATGGCATAGTTGCACTCAGGGTAGATGGAGTAGTCGGGAAACATTTTGTCAATCTCCGGGGCCAGCTCAGTAAGAATTTCAGACTTCATTTCATTTTGCATAGACCTCCATGGTAATTTTTTCGTGAGAACTGCCCAGAAAATCCTCTGTTGAAACGCGGTGCCATTGCCCCTGGTCCAGCTTGATCGGGAACTTCACGTCAGATGGATAGATGCGGTTCCAGCGGAACAAGACGATTAGCCCGGCTCATATCGCAAAGCCGTGTGGCCTCGCTTGTGGTAATTACCCGCTCATCCCACTGGCGCACTATCTCCACAAAGTTGTCTGGCACGGACACGGCCGAATTTCCCCCCTGACTTTCGCCGCGGCGATGCCCTGTTCCTGGCGCTTCTTGATGTTGGCCCGCTCATTCTCCGCCACAAAGGAGACGATTTGCAGCACCAAATCGGCAATAAAAGTTCCCATCAGGTCCTTCGCCGTGCGGGTGTCAAGCAGGGGCATATCGATCACGCAAATATCTGCGCCCTTCTCTTTCGTGAGGACTCGCCACTGTTCCTGCACATCCTTGTAGTTGCGCCCCAGCCGGTCTATGCTCAGGACATAGACCGTATCACCCGGTTTGAGCCTGCGCACCAGTTTTTTGTACTGCGGACGGTCAAAGTCTTTGCCCGATTGCTTGTCTATGTAGACGTTCTTCCTGGGCACATTCTTTGCCTCCATCGCAATTCGCTGGCGGTCCTCATTCTGGTCGGTACTGGACACGCGGATGTAACCGTAAACCATATGCAACACTCCCTTATCTTATTTACCACAGCCCCCATGCCGGTAGGAGGCTACCATCTATTTTACCGCTTACCGACCGTCTTTTGGGAAATCGCAGTTGTCGGATGATTCTTATAAAGACAAATCCAGTTCCCTTTCTCTAAGCTGAAAGCGTATGGCTGTATAATCATACCCAACCCATTCCAGCGTTCGGCGCGTCATTAGCAGTAGATATTCTGTGCCGAAATGGCCCTCAAAATAGAGAGAATCACCAATTTGCATAGGGCTGTCCATTTCCGCAGGGTCGCTGCACAAAATGCCTCTCTTTCTTCCGCCGATCATGCTGGTATCACACAGGCGCAACAGATTTTCGTGACAGGCCAGGTCAGCGTTACAGTCCTGCAAAATCATTTGCATGGCCTGCCGCCATGTTTTAACAGAACCTCTCTCCCATCCGCAAAGCGCATACGCTCTGGTTTCCTGCCTATAAAGAACGCTGTGCTCCCATTTAATGAATATTCATGTACATCTCTCCTTTCTTTTCGGGCGTTCAAGCCCTTTCCCCTACCCCCGCCCGCAGCCGGGGACATGGGAAAGGGCTGTGGTTTCCCACAGCCCTCTTGTTTATCGTTTAGATTTCCACCTCCCCCATCTGCCGCGTCCTGCCGGGAGCGCTCTGCCGTTTCAGGCCCTGAATTCTGTCCCTGACAGATTCCCGACCCTGGGAAGCCTTGTCTAAATCAGGAATCTTCGTCCGCAGTCTGGCGGTCGTGCCGCTCAGGCGCTCAAAGGTGTTGGCAAGCCCCAGGAAACCCGATCGGATCAAGTGCAGAGCCGCGGCTATGGGCAGGCCATTGGCGGGGAGCGGTCCGTAGACAAGGCTCCCTTGAATACACCTGCCAATACCACGATCCTTTCCTCTGTAAGGCTCAATGGTGAGACCGTCTATACGATTTACAGCACTAAAAGAGGATGAGGAAAAGGGCCGTAGGGATGATCTTCCGAAACGATAAGCACGGCGTGCTGTTTGAGAAAGAAATCAAGTACCACAAGGGCTGTCGACGTTGGCTTCGCCAAGTCGCCAAGATCAAGATTCAGAAATATTCCTGTTTCTGAATCATTCATTTTTTGAGGATTGCCGCGGCTCTTTTGAAGCATAAGGGCAACGCCCGTTGCTTTGATGGCTGACCCCAGGCTCCGGCACCAAGCTGAGAATCACATCGGTACCAACGAGATCGACATCGCCGCCATGAAGCCCCGGTATTTGGACGCCATGTCCTATGTCTGCTTCGGGGTTGCCAAGGACATCATCACCGGCAGCAGGACCGCCTCGGTCACAGAGCTGGCCGACGCCAGTATGCTGTCCCCTCGGTATTTCCTGGTGATCCAAACCACCATGCTGATCCGGGGCTACGGACTGAGCGCGGCCAAATCGGGCAGTTTCTTCACGCCGCCCTCTCGCAAGGCACGGCCCCCATCGTACAGTATCAGGGCGCTTTCATGCTCCTGCCGGAACCGGGCCTTGTCCACCGCCACGGGTCGGGTCTGCTTGTAGGTGCTGATGTTCTTTATCAGCACGGCCATTTCTCCCAAACGCCGCGCCGCCGTTTTCAGCGCGGCGGCGGCTTCCTCACTGGCGGCGCTGATCTCCGCTACCCGGCTTTCCAAATCAGGATAGGCGTCGATGCCATACTCTGTCAGGAAGTTCATGGTCTTTGCCGCCTGCTCTATTACGAGCATGATTTCAATTTTTATCAGATTGGCGGGATGGAGCATTGCACCGCTTCTGCTGTCCAGAAGTCTGTTTCGGTTGCAAGGGAAAAGGTTAAGGCAGAAAAGAAATGAGAAAGTATATCCAAGCGTGACCGCTACCATCTGAAAAAGAAATCCGTTTTGTGTGGGATTGGCGGCATTACATACTCCTACTTTTTCTGTGGGAGTAAATCTATTTTAAGTCCGTACTTTCACCGGCAGAAATAAACAGGGAAAACGTCAGCGCGATTTCTCCGGCGATAGATGTAATGGAACGAACCATGCTTTAAGGCAACACCGCACAATTCTAAGTACCGTATTGCGCAGTCAGATTTTTCTTCAGAGTGTACAGATTGACAAGCGAAAGCTGTGCCCTATCACGGAAAATCTGCAAGCAAGACGGTGCTTAAGGCTCCAGCCGCGAATGGTGCGGGGTTGCCTTAAGTAATTTCAAGTTTTATGTCCATCCTAGGGGTTATGTGCCTCGCCTCCCGCTTCTTTTGCTTTTTTCATCCTCTTTTGACTTGTCCTGTACAGCCGGGGTCAGCCGGCCATATGTGCCGCCCCGCAAGACAAGTCCACTTGAAAAAAGAGAGGAGCAGCCGTCTGGCGGCGGACTTTTTATCCTTCCCTTTCTTCTCACCCATTGACACTTTCCCCCTCTTACAGTATAATTTTATAATGAACACAGCCGTGGGTTATGTTGCCCGCGGCTTTTTTTGCAAATATTTTAGGAAAGGCGGCGCTGCTCTATGCGGCATCTTATCGACCCTCTGGACCTTTCTCGGGAAGAAACCGGCCGGCTGCTTCAGCTGGCCCAACACATTATGGATCACCCAAAGGACTATGCCCACCGCGGAGATGGAAAGATTTTGGCCACCCTGTTCTTTGAGCCCAGCACCCGCACCCGGCTAAGCTTTGAGTCCGCCATGCTGCGCCTGGGCGGGCAGGTGCTGGGCTTTGCCGGAGCCCAAAGCAGTTCTGCCGCCAAAGGCGAAAGCGTGGCAGATACCATCCGCATGATTTCCGGCTACGCGGACCTTGCCGCCATGCGCCACTTTAAAGAGGGCGCGCCTTTTGTGGCAGCCAGATATTCCCGCATTCCTGTGGTAAACGCAGGAGACGGGGGCCACCAGCACCCCACCCAGACCCTTACCGACCTGTTCACCATTCAGCGCTTTCGGGGCGGCCTGGGCGGCCTGACCATTGGCCTGTGCGGAGATCTGAAGTTTGGCCGCACGGTGCACTCTCTCATCAAGTCTCTGGTGCGCTACCAGGACGTGCGCTTTGTCTTTATCTCTCCCGAAGAGCTGCGGGTGCCGGGCTATATTTTAAAAGAGGTGGTGCAGCCTTCTGGCCGCCCTTGGCAAGAGGTACGCCGCATGGAAGAGGTTATGCCCCAGCTGGACGTGCTGTATATGACCCGGGTGCAGCGGGAGCGCTTCTTTAACGAAGAGGACTATGTGCGGCTAAAGGACTCGTACATCCTTACCCCCGAAAAGCTGCGGCTGGGCAAAAAGGACCTGGCGGTGATGCACCCCCTGCCCCGGGTGAATGAGATTGACCAGCGGGTAGACAGCGACCCCCGGGCCCTGTACTTTGAGCAGGCCAGGGGCGGGGTTTTTGTGCGTATGGCGCTGATTCTGGCGCTTTTGGGCCTAGAGCCGGAAATTTTGGAGAAAACCACAGGAGGCGCGGTATGCTGAACATTGACAGTATCGAAAACGGCATTGTAATCGACCACATCACCGCCGGACGGGGCATGAAGGTCTACGAGCTGTTAGAACTGGACAGGCTGGATACCTGTGTGGCAATTATTAAAAACGCCCGCAGCAGTAAGTTCGGCCGCAAGGACATTATCAAAATCGAGGGCCTTACAGACGTGAACCTGGATGTATTGGGTTTTATCGACGACCATGCCACAGTATGCCTCATCCGGGACGGGGCCCTGGCGGAGAAGAAGCAGCCCATGCTGCCCAAACGGCTGGTGAATATCATCCGGTGCAAAAACCCCCGGTGCATTACCAGTATAGAGGACGTGGACCAGGAGTTTTACCTGTGCGAGGGCCAGGACCATCGCTACCGCTGCCGGTATTGTGAGCAGCTGTTTACGGATAAAGACTAAGAACCTGTATTCACTGCCGGAGGATGCTGGAAGGGCGGGGTTTTTCTCGCCAGACAAGGAGATTTTCCTCAGCAGTCCTGACGGATCGCAAAGAACCCCCATGCAGTATGACCAGAAAAGATTAAACAGACCGCTTTCAACGGTTGTGACGTTTCCCCAGCCGCTACTCTTCTAGAAAGGAGCCTCATTCATGGAATGGACCCCCAGCCAGCAGGATGCCATTGACTCGACCCAGGGCACCGTGCTGGTGGCCGCCGCCGCCGGTTCTGGCAAAACCGCCGTACTGGTCCAGCGGGCCATTGGCCGCCTCACCCACCCCCAAAACCCCACCCCGGCTAACAAGCTGCTGATTGTCACCTTTACCAAAGCCGCCGCCGCTGAAATGCGTGCCCGGCTAGAGCGCCGCCTAAGCAGCCTGCTGCGCCAGAACCCCACCGACCCCCTGCTGCGCCGCCAAAGCATTCTGGTCCACCAGGCCCATATTGGCACAGTGGACAGCTTCTGCGGGGCCATGGCCCGGGAGTTCTTTCAGTTGTTGAATATCTCCCCAGACTTCCGCATTCTCTCGGACAAGCGGGAGGCGGAGCTTACCGCCCAGGCCCTGGAAGAGGCTCTTACCGCGGCCTATGACCAGGGCCGCATTCAGGCATTGGCCGACGCTTTCACCGCAGAGCGGGACGACCGGCGCCTGGGCCACATGGCCCTTTCTCTGTACCACTTTATGCAGAGTCATCCCTTCCCAGAAAAATGGCTGGAAGAAAAGGTGCAGATGTACTTTGCCGGAGACAGCGGCCCCTGGGAGCGGGTGATTTTGGAGCATGTAGCCAGGGCCGCGGCCCACTGTGCCTCTTTGCTGGAAAACGCCCTCTCCCAGGCAGGAGAGGATTCTCTGTATAACCAAGCTTTCTCTTCCGCCCTTTCTGCCGACCGGGCCGCCTGCCTGGGGCTGGCCCAAGCCGCCGGAGCTGGGGACAGGGACGCCGCTTCTGCCCTATGGCGAGGCTTTGCCCCTAAGCGCCGGGGAATTCTGCGGGGTGTGGACAAGGAGGACCCCCTGCTGCTTCGGCTGGAGGCCTGCCGCAAGGAGGTGAAGCGGGTGATGGACAGCCTGGGCAAATGCCTGCCCCCTTGCTGGGAGGACGCGGGGGCCGAGCTGCAAGAGGCCGGGCCCTTATTAAGAAGTCTGGCGGACCTGACCCTGGATTTTGCCCGCCGCTATGCCAAGAAAAAACAGGACCGGAACTTTTTGGACTATAGCGACCTAGAGCACTGTGCCATCCGGCTGTTCTGCGGAGAGGACGGAGCCCCCACCCCCGCTGCCCGGGAGGTGGCCCGCCGCTTTGACGAGATTATGATTGACGAGTACCAGGACATCAACCAGGTCCAGGACTCCATTTTCCGGGCTGTATCCCAAGATGAACGCAATCTTTTCATGGTAGGTGACGTAAAGCAGAGTATCTACGGCTTTCGCCAGGCCATGCCAGAGATTTTCCTGGGCTGCCGGGCCCGTTTTTCCAAGTTTGACCGGAAGCGGGCAAATTACCCCGGCTGCATTGTACTAGACCGGAATTTTCGCTCTCGCCCCCAGGTAACGGACACGGTGAACTATGTGTTTTCCCTGCTTATGAGCAAGGAAGCCGGGGATCTGGACTATACCGGGGAAGAGCGCCTGGTGTGCGGCGCGGATTTTTCCCCCAAGGCGGGCTGTGAGACCGAACTGGCTTTTCTCTCTCGAGGAGACGCCCCGGCAGAGGTAGCAGAGGCCCAGTTCATCGCCCGACGAATTCGGGCGATGGTAGAGAGCGGCTTTACAGTCAGTGAAAATGGCGGCGAACGTCCGGCTCACTGGGGAGATTTCTGCGTTTTGCTGCGCAGCGCCAATAAACACGCCCACGCCTATGCCCAAGAACTAAAGCGCCTGGGCGTGCCCGCCCGGGCCACCGTGAGCGGGGGCTTTTTCGCGGCGGCGGAGGTTCAGATGGTTCTCTCTCTGCTGCGGGTCATTGACAACCCGAACCAGGACATTCCCCTGCTGGCCCTGCTAATGAGCCCCCTGTACGGTTTTTCCGCCGATGAGGTCGCCCGGCTGCGGGCAGGAAGCCGGGATGTGTCTGTGTTTGTCTCCCTAACCCGGGCAGGGGAAACAGACCCCCGCTGTGCCCAGGTTATGGCTGATATTCGCCGGCTGCGGCAGATTTCCGCCGCCATGCCCGCAGACTCCCTTTTAACCTTGCTCTACGGCCGCACCGGCTGTCTAGAGCTGGTTCAGGCGATGGAGGACGGGCCGGGGAGGCTTCTTAACCTGCGGCTGCTGCACCGCTACGCCCAAGAGTACGAGGGCAGCGGCTACCACGGGCTTGCGGGCTTTGTGGGGTTTTTAGACCGGCTGATGGCCGGGGGCCAGGACCTGCAAGGAGCCGAAGTGCAGGCCGGGAGCCAGAACGCGGTGTCTATTATGAGTATTCATAAGTCCAAAGGCCTACAGTTTCCGGTGTGTATTGTGGCGGGCTGCGGCCGGAACTTTGCCGGAGACCAGACCGATGATGTGCTGCTGCACCCAGAGCTGGGCCTGGGGGTGAAGCTTCGGGACCCTGGGGGTACGGCCCGATACACCACCACTGCCCGGGAGGCTATTGCCTTGGAGAGCGCCCGCTCTGCCGGGGCAGAGGAACTGCGGGTGCTGTATGTGGCCCTGACCCGGGCCCAGGAAAAGCTGATCCTGGTGTCCTCGGCCAAGGACATGACCAGCCCCCTGAACAAGGCGGCCCTAGAGGCTGTGGGCTCCCGGCCCTCGGCTTTTACGGTGCAGGGAGCCAAAAACGCCACCCACTGGCTGCTGGCCTGCGCCCTGCGCCACCCGGATGGTGGAGTTCTGCGCCAGGCTGCGGGCGGGGCGGACATTCCCCTGTGCCGGGAGGACTACACCCCCTGGAACATCACCCTAGAAGCCTACGCCCCAGAGGAGGTTCGGGTCCAAGACCCCGTCCTACAGGCCCAAGAGGAGGACCTGGCCCTGTACCAGGCCCTAAAGGACCAAGCGGCCTTTGTATATCCCCATGAGGAGAGCGTGGACGTGGCCGCAAAGGTGTCTGCCTCTAAGCTGGCGGCGGAGCAGGGGGGCAGCCGGGAGCTGAACCTCTCGCGCCCGGCCTGGCTGGGTCAGCAGGGCATGACCCCGGCCCAGCGAGGCATTGCCCTGCACGAGTTTATGCAGTTTGCAGACTTCCACGCCGCTGCCGCTGCCCCTGCCGCCGAGCTGGCCCGGCTGGCCCGGGGGGCTTTTCTTAGTGAAGAACAGGCGGACGCTGTGGAGCTGCCCCGCGTGAGGGCCTTTTTCCAAAGTCCTCTGGGGCGGCGGGTGCTGGCCTCGCCCCAGGTGGTAAAGGAGCGGCGCTTTACCGCCGTGCTGCCCGCCCACATGGCCCAGCCCGGGCTTTCCCCAGGGGTAGAGCCCGTGGTTTTGCAGGGGGCGGTGGACTGCACCTTTTTGGAGGAGGGCAAGCTGCACATCATCGACTTTAAAACCGACCGGGTGGAGGACATGGAGGAACTTTGGCTGCGGTACCACACCCAGCTGCGTCTGTACGCCTATGCCATGGAGGAGGTTACCGGCACCCCGGTGGGGGAGATGTTTCTGTACTCCACCTGGCTAAGCCAGGGCAGCGGCCGGCCCTATGAACGGGAACAGGAACAGCTGCGGCTGTTTGATAGCGGAAGCATTTAGATTTTGGGCATTATTTTTAAAAAATATTGACTTTTTGAAATTTTATGGTATAATTGAAATGTAGTCTCAATAAAACGAAAGGTTGTGATAAGGTGTATGTATCATGAAAAAATCATTTTCCATGATGCCGTTCGTCTTAGCTTTTGTTTTGACATTCTCGTCAACCGCCGTTGCCGTGAATCAGGACGCATATCTTCGTTCTGAAGCGGCAGTGCAGGAACGGCTTGAAACCGTATTGCAAAACCAACTGGATGAAATGATCGCTACTGAATCGGCGGACATGGACCCCTCCAGCCAAATTGAATCCATCAAAGTAGCGGCTGGCTTTAACGGGGACACCTATACGGTTACAGAAATATTCCCGACTGGGTATATGATTTTTTCTGATGCCGCAGGGGACTTTACAGAATACAGCATGTCTGCCCCATCGCCATACAAAGGCTATGAGGAAAACCTCTACTACGCGGGCCCCACCGAGTACTATATTGCCCAGGGAGAGAATTACGTTCATACCATTACCGGAGAAACTCTTTCTCAAACGGAGGACGGAGAGTCCTTACGGGAGTTTGCCGATGAATTATCGAATTTCTATGCGGAAGAATCGGATGCCGCTATTTTGGATTTTATTCAAAATGGAGTGGACACGCCGTCTCTTCTTTCCACCAACGCCACCGTGAAAGAGCAGTACATTGTTGGGCAGTTTCAAATCAACAATATGAATACGAAAAGCGAAATGTCCTACTGTAGCCCCAGTGGAACCGGTGGTATTTGCGGGTACATTGCCTCGGCCATCACCTTAGCTTGGTACGATACCTATATTGACGCGGACATCATTGACAATGATACCTATTTTACAAAATCCAACGGCTATAATGTCTTTGCCGGAGACCCCAATGATTATACCCGCGCAGGCAATGGACACAAAGCTACTTTCAGCTATAATCTGTGGAAATACTGTTCTTCTAATCCTGACGGAAATGGCAGTGTTTGGCCAAATGATGTGGCATATGCTATTAACACCTATCTACATAACAATAGAAAAATCTCCAGACTTACCGCCTCCTATTCTCTTGTACCTACAAATACGGACATTATAAATATATTAAAGCGGAATCGGCCTGTCATTTTACTTGGGTATCTCAAAAAGGAGGGCGTAAGTGACAGTGAAAAGAAAAACCATACTGTTGTTGTCTATGGATATAAGGAAAACCGCCTGATTGCCCATATGGGCTGGGAAGGATACGACAACGTATATATTTCTGGTTATTGGGCAGGAAAGGTCTCAATAGAACATTGGTGACGAGATGAAAATAAAAGCTTTTTTTAAAAAGAATGGCCTTGCCTTCTCCTTTGCTCTCCTTTGTGTTTCCATGCTCCTCTTAGCCCTGCCCTTTTCCTCAGGCGGTTACATGGGGCCTGGACCACACGATCGTATTCCCGATTATCGTCCTTATTTTCATATAGCCTCTCTCGTGGCGCAAAGCGGCCGCACATTTGCCGCCCTTTTCGCGCTCATCACCCCTTTCTGGACTCTGTTTTCGGGGTTTTGGTGCTTCTCAAAAAAGAAAAAGCGGCCGGTACTCTGCTGTTCTCTGGGGGTACTCTGCATTTTTCTCAACCTGGTGGACTGGATCTATGCCGTGCTTGATTTGCTCTTCCCCGTAGGTCTGATTGTCGCCGCCCTGCACCTGTTGGCTCTGGCCTTGCAGGTTTACGCCCTTGCCCAAAGAACACATAACAAAGTTTAGGCTGGAATGGCCAACATCAGCTAAAGGTAGGATGAAATGAAAATAAAAGCTTTTTTCAGAAAATATAGCCTATACGCTTCCTTTGGGCTGATTTGCGTTACGATTATCCTGATGTTTCTGCCCTTTTCCTCTGGCCTAAACATTTCTTACTGGCACCCAGAGGACGTGCCGGACACTCCGCCGCTCTATCACCCTTTGTCTTTTTATGATTGGGTCCGTCTGGCGGTATATTTTCACTTTCCCCCCATCTTTGTCAGCATGGCCACCCCGCTATGGGCCCTGGTCACAGGATTTTGGGGCTTTCAAAAAAGAAACCGGCTGGCCTGGTTTGCCTGTGCTTTGGGCGGCGTCAGCATCCTGCTCAGCCTGGTGGACTGGCTGGTTTATAACGAGCTTTTCCCCGTGGGTTTTGTCATCGCCGCCCTGCACCTATTGGCCCTGGCCTTGCAGGTTTACGCCCTTGCCCAAAGGAAGATGGCGGCCCGCTAAATGGGCCCATATCATAAAAAGAGAGTCCTGCCACCCTTGGCAGGGCTCTCTTTTTATGATCGGGAACGGTGGAAAAAGGGCGGAGCAGGCTTTTTTGCGGGTTTTTCATGAGCCTCCGGCTCTGGGCCCCCGCTTCCCTCGCTCCAGAGGCAGCTGGGCGATAAATCGGTTTTCGCCCCCGGAGGACTGCGCCCACAAGCGGCCCCTATGCTCTTCTACAATTCCCCGGGCAATGGCCAGCCCCAGGCCAAACCCGCCCGCGCTTCGGGCTGGGTCCGACCGGTAAAAGCGCTGGAACAGCCGGTCCAGTTCTTCCTGGGGGATGGGGTCTCCGGGGTTTTGCACCGTCAGCCGGGCCCAGCGCCCCAGGCCTTTTAGCTCCAGCCGGATCTTTGCCCCTGCCGGGGCGTAGCGTACCGCGTTGTCCAACAAAATGTCCGCCAGCCGGGCCAGGCCCTCCGGGTCGCCCCACACCCACAGGCCCTCTTCCACCTGGCATTCCAGGGTTCGGCCGCTTTCGTACACCACGGGTTCAAAAGAAAGGGCCCTCCCTGCCGCCAAAAAGGACAGGTCCACCCGCTGGGCCTGGGGGCGGGACCCGCCCGCGTCGGCACGGGCCAGGGTAAGCAGGGCCTGGGTCAGGCTCTTCATCCGCGCGCCCTCGGCCTGAATGTTTTCGGCCCAGCGCCGTCCGTCCCCTTCTGGGTGGCGCAGAATCATCTCCGTATTAGAGAGAATCACCGTCAGCGGGGTTTTCAACTCGTGAGAGGCGTCTGCCACAAACTGCTTTTGCTTTTCCCAGGCCGCCTCTACAGGCCCCACCGCCCACCGGGCCAGCAGAACTGCCGCCCCCAGCAGAACTACCAGGGCCGCGCCCCCCACGGGCAGAAAGCTTTTTAACAGCTGAGCCATGGCCGCCGACTCGGCGGAAGAGTCTGCAAAAGCCACCAGCATACCCCCAGGGGTCTGCCGCCTACCGTAGCGTAGCCGGTACTGGGGAAAGCTGCCCTGTTCTGCCGGGCCATCCGCCACGGATCGCGCCAGAGCCGCCAGCTCTTCCCGGCCGAACTCCTCCTCTAGAAAAAAGGGGTCGGTGCGCATCACTGCCTGGCCCCCTGGGCTTACCAGCACCGTAAAACAAAGCACCCGCCCCTGGGGGGCAGGGGTAAACAGCCCAAAAGCCTGGGGCTTGGGGGGCTCTTCCCGGCGGGGCGCCTCTTCCTGCCATAGGGCCATTTCAATCATCTGCCAAGTCTGCTGCCGCATGCCTTGGCCGGTAGACAGGGCCAGCACCAGAAACACTGCCAGCAGAACCAGCAGGGAACCGCCCATGGTGACCGCCACGAATTTACCGCGAAGCTTTTTAATCATTCGGTCCTCCCCTGGCGGCGCCTTTGGCCCCGCCGCTTAGGTAATATCCCAGCCGCCGGGCCGAGGTAATACTTACCTGGCTTTGGATATGCCCCAGCTTTTTTCGCAGAAAGGATACGTACACCTCTACGTGATTGTCCTCCGCTTCCGAGTCGTACCCCCATACTTTTAGCAGCAGGGTCTCTTTGGGCACCACGGCCCCCGGGTTGCTAAGCAGAACACGCATCATCTCCAGCTCCTTCCCACTTAGCTTCACCCAGCGTTCGCCACAGCCCAGGGCACATGCAGAAAGGTCCAGGCACAGGTCCCCATACCCCAGCCGCTGGGGGGCCAGTTCTTCCCTGCGGCGCAGCAGGGCCCGCACACAGGCTAAAAACTCCTCTGGCTCAAAGGGCTTGGTCAGGTAATAGTCCGCGCCGCTGTCTAAGCCTTGAACCTTGTCCGCCGTCTCGCTTTTAGCGGTCAACATCAGTACCGGGGTGGAAAACCCTTCCTGACGCAGCTGGCGCACCACCTGGAAGCCATCCATTTTTGGCATCATCACGTCCAGGACAATTCCGTCGTAAATGCCAGAAAGGGCGCAATCCAGGCCAGACTCTCCGTCATAAGCCAGGTCCACGGCATACTTTTGGTAGGCGAGCAGGTCCTTTAGGGTGGCGGCCAGGCGGCGCTGGTCCTCTACCACAAGAATGCGCATAAAAAGCCTCCTATCAACCGATTTATACTATTATAAAACGCGAAACCAGCGCGGTCAAGAAGAGAAACGCACAGCAAGCCGCAGTATGCGGCAGGTCCAGCGCAAGCGCAGGAGCATTTGCCGCGGCCGCCTCACTTGCCAGTAGTAGCCTCTGGCCGATCCAGCACGGCCAGGGATCGAAACGTGGGGCCCGTATTGGGTAGGGCTTGTTTGAAAAAACGAAAACGCGGCCTGATTGCCCAGAAGCGGCCATCGTCCGTGTCGAAAATCCGCGTAATACGCAAGTGCTACTTGCGGCTTTTTTCCTTGAATCTGACCACTTCTAGTCAAAAATCCGTCATTTCCTCTATTTTCAAATAAGCTCTAAAGCAAAAACAGGGGAGCAAGTAACGCCGGAAGCGCCCAGAGAACCGCGCCGGCTCGGCTAACGGTTATCACCTGGGTAGGGCGGGACTTTGCCCAGAGAGGAAGAGGGCAAAGCCGCCGTCCCGGCCCCGATGGAAACATTATCCCCCCTCCAGCTTAGGGCTTGTTTGAAAAATCGAAAACGTCGTCTTTTTTGCCATAAGAGGCCACTTTCTACGTCGAAAATCCTCGTCAATCGCCAGAGTGACGTAGTTAGCGCAGCTAACTACAGCGGTTCTTCTCCTTGAAATTGTCCCCTTCTGGCCAAAAATTCGTCGTTTCCTCTATTTTCAAACAAGCCCTAAAAGAACCTGAAATTTTTAAGGTTGCTTTAAGGCTAAGGGTGTAAACTACCCCTCATAATCCCCGGGGGCCACGCCCCCAGATAGCCCAAAGGAGGAACCAATGAATTACCGCCACGAGTATAAATTTCAGCTAAGCCCTGCCGATTATCTGCCCCTACAAGCCCGGCTGCGAGCTGTGCTGCCCCATGACCCCCATGCTGGTGAAAACGGCCAGTATAAAATCAGCAGCGTATATTTTGACAGCCCAGATAACCGTGCCCTACGGGAAAAGCTGGAAGGCCTGCACTGCCGGGAAAAGTTCCGGCTGCGGTGGTACGGCGGGAACACAGAACTGCTTCACCTGGAGAAAAAGGCCAAGCTGGGCCAGCTGGGCCGCAAAACCGTTTGCCCCCTCAGCCAAGCCCGGGCCCTGGCCCTGCTGGCGGACGACCCCCACTGGCGGCAGGGTCTTAAGGACCCACTGGCCGCCGAGCTGGGAGCCAAAATGGCCTGGCAGCAGCTGCGGCCCGCCGTTTTGGTGGAGTATGACCGAGAGGCTTTTCTCTTCCCGGCAGGGAATGTACGGGTTACCCTGGACCGAAACCTGCGCCGGGCCCCGGCCGGGCCAGAGGTCCTTTGGGGCGGCGGGCCTACTATTCCGGCGGGAGAGGGCGTGCTGCTAGAGGTAAAGTACGACCAATTTCTGCCTGGGCTCATCCAAGACCTGGTGCGGCTGGAGGGGCGGCAAGCGGGGGCCTTTTCCAAGTATGCGGCGGCCCGGCTGATAGATTTTTAGCCCCCGCCCAGGTGTGGTTTTTGAGATAATAACCGGCCTCCCGCGGCTTAGGAGCGCTGCCCGTAAGCGCCCCGCCATTTTGTAAAGGCAGACAAAACTTTTTCTCTTTCACCGCCGAGGACGCGCTGGCTTAATAACCGCGCACTCCCCTCATTGCAATCAAACTATAATTTAGGAGCTGATCTCATGCTTAGTTTCAACGACATCTTCCAGTCCAACTTCTTAGATAACATTGCCAGCGTTACCCTGCTGGACATGGCCCTCTCCATCTTCTTTGCCTTTCTTTTAGGCCTGTTTATCTTCTTTGTGTATAAAAAGACCTATGCTGGGGTAATGTACTCCCACACCTTCGGGGTTGCTCTCATCGCCATGACCCTGATTACCACTCTGGTTATTCTGGCCGTTACCAGCAACGTGGTGCTCTCTTTGGGCATGGTGGGCGCTCTGTCCATTGTCCGGTTCCGGGCCGCTATTAAGGAGCCCCTGGACATTGCCTTCCTGTTCTGGGCCATTGCCGCAGGCATTGTGCTGGCTGCCGGCATGATTCCCCTGGCGGTGTTCGGCAGTGTGGCAGTGGGCCTTATGCTGCTGGTGTTTGTCAACCGCACCTCTCCCCGCCAGCCCTATATCGCGGTGGTCAGCTGCCAAAACGCCCAGGCCGAGGAGAACGCCCTGGCCTTTCTTTCCGCCAACGCGGAAAAGTGCCGGGTGAAAAGCAAAACCGTTACCGCTGCCGGCATTGAGGCCAACTTCGAGCTGCGGCTGAAGGGGGCGGACGCGGGCTTTGTAAACGGCCTATGCCAGATTCCCGGGGTGGAAAGCGCCGTACTGGTCAGCTACAACGGCGAATACATGGGTTAGAAGAAGGAGGGCGGCGCCATGATTATACACAAGAAGATCAATCGCCTTTGCGCCGCGGCCACGGCTGTCATGCTCCTTTTGGCCTGGCTGCTGTTTGCCAATGGGCCCTCGCTGCTGGGCGCGGCCACCAGCGCGCCCCCCTATGCCGCCAAGCTTTTCGACACCAGCCGGGTCCACACCCTGGACCTTGTGGCAAAAGAAAGCGACTGGCAAGACATGCTGGACAACGCCCAGGCCGAGGAGTACATCTCCTGCACTGCGGTAATTGACGGGGAAAGCTATAAAAACGTGGGCATACGGCCCAAGGGGAACTCCTCTTTAACTACGGTGGCGGAATCGGACAGCGACCGGTACAGCTTTAAGCTGGAGTTTGACCACTACGACCCCAACCAGAGCTACCATGGCCTGGATAAGCTGTGTCTAAACAACTGCATCCAGGACAACACCTATATGAAGGACTACCTGTGCTACCGGATGATGGGCGACATGGGCGCGGACGCCCCCCTGACCAGCTATGTGTTCATTACTGTGAATGGTCAGGACTGGGGGCTGTATATTGCCGCCGAGGGCATTGAAGAAGCCTTTGCCCTGCGCAGCTATGGCGCGGACTACGGCCAACTGTATAAGCCGGACAGCATGGATATGGGCGGCGGGGGCCGGGGCGCGCAGCGCAACCAAAATGATCCTCCAGACGATACGGGCTTGACCCCCAACGCGCCTGCCGAAAACGGCGCCCCCGGCACATTTCCCGGGGAAAGCACGCCGGGGGCCACGGGGGAAAGCGCCTCAAATAATACGGAGCGGTCTGCGGCATCCTCCTCCGAACGCGCCCCATTGGGCGAAAGCTTCCCTGGCGGGAACCTGTCCCAGGGCTTTGACAAGGACAATCTCCCCGGCATGGGGGGCTTTGGCGGATTTGGGGGCATGGGCGGCAGCAGCGACGTACTGCTAAACTACACCACCGATGACCCTGAGGACTACCCCAACATTTTTGACAACCCAGTGTTTGATACTGTCACCCAGGCGGACCAGCAGCGGCTGATTGCCGCTTTAAAAAAGCTGGGCGAAGGGAACGCGGCGGACTCTGTGAACCGTGAAGAGGTGGCCAGCTATTTTGCCGTGCACAATTTTGTGCTTAACGAGGACAGCTATACGGGCAGTATCATCCACAATTATTACCTGTACGAGGACCAGGGGCTGCTCTCTATGGTGGCCTGGGACTATAACCTGGCCTTTGGGGGCATGGGCGGCGGCACGGCTACCGCCGCGGCCAACTCTCCCATTGATTCTCCAGTGAGCACCGGGGACATTTCCCAGCGGCCCATGGTGGCCTGGCTGTTTGACAGCGAAGAGCACACCCAGCTATATCATCAGGCCATGGACCGGCTGATTGCAGAGTGGTTTGAAAGCGGCTATTTCCAGGAGCTGATGGACCAGACCGCGGCCCTTATTGGCCCCTACGTGCAGCGGGACCCCACGGCTTTTTGCAGCTATGAGGACTTCACCACAGCGGTGGAGACTCTAGAGAAATTCTGCCTGCTGCGAGCTCAAAGCATCCGGGGCCAGCTAGAGGGGGACATTCCTTCTACCAGCGAGGGTCAGGCAGCGGACAGCAGCGCCTTTGTGGACGCCTCCCACCTAAATCTCAGCGATATGGGCAGTCAGGGCGGATTTGGCGGGCCAGGAGGCCGGGAATTCCTCCAGGACGCGGACCAAAACGCGAATGATCGCGAAGAGGCAGGCCAGGGCTTCGGCACTGAGGACCCCTCTGGCCAAGAAAACGGCGGTACTTCCCAATCCCCCTCCCAATGGGATCAGCAGGAGATCCCCCAGGAGGGCCAGCGGCCGGAGGGCTTCCAGATGCCGGGGGGCTTTACCCCAGGGCAGAACCCCCAGCAGGGAGAAGCAGCCCAGGCAGGCGGATGGGAGAAGTGGGCGCTTCTGGCGGGCTCGGCGGGTTTATTAGCAGCAGGGCTGGTATTTGCCAAGATATATCGTTAACACAGCTTAAAAGAGGTAACCCCCTTTAGGGCTTGTTTAAGGAACCACTGAATAAATCCCGCCTAACAGCTTGGCACGCAACGCGCTTGCATATTTTCCGTCATAGGGCACAGCTTTTGCTTGCCAATCGCCAGATTCGCTGCGCTCAATCTTATGCACTCTGACGAAAAATCTGACTGCGCAATTTGCGCACCAGATTGAATCAGTGGTTCCTAAAAATCGGGATTTCCCGATTTTCCAGTGCATTGATTATATCGTTAATAGGAGGTAGAACCCCATGTTAGGCCCCCCAAACCTGGTGGGTTTTAACGTGGGGTTCCGGCACGAATAGCAGAAGGCCGAGCGCTTTTGAAAAGGAAGCGCCCGGCCTGTTTCTGTGCCTGGGAAAGGTTGGGAGCGCGGCCCTAAAACAAACGCCCTGAGAGCGCGGAGGGTTTTGAACCCTTTTGGTAAGGGCGGGTCAACGAGCAGCCAGACCGGATTTTGACCCATCTATCCCTTTGCAAATTCCCGCGCAAGGCGGCCGGCATGTACAAGATTGTTTGGCACAGCAGGGAATATTATCTATGGGAAAGGGAGAAAGGGATTCGGCGTTCTGGCGTTGACAGGGACTTCTGTTTCGCCCGCGTGGCGTGGACTATGAAAAAGCACAGCGGCTGCTGATTCAAAAAGCGGCGGACGTACTGGCGCCTGAAAAAAACGCGGTGGAAAACCGGCGCGGTTTGATCCGTAGAAAAGACGCTTTTCCCCATTCCATCAGACGGATGCAGCTCTACATTGCCGGGGTTGAATTATTCGGGCTTTTGTGCTAAAATATACTATAGTTTGATTTAAGGCAACCCCGCACCATTCGCGGGTGGCGCCTTAAGCACCGTCTTGCTTGCAGATTTTCCGTGATAGCGCACAGCTTTCGCTGGTCAATGGTGAGATGGACGGCGCTCAATCTGTACACTCTGACGAAAAATCTGACTGCACAATACGGTACTTAGAATTCTGCGGTATTGCCTTAAAATAGGCTTTTGTCTCCCTTTAAGAAAGGCGGTGAAAGGTTCTGGCTGACATTACGATTCTCTGTGGCCACTATGGCTGCGGCAAAACCAACTTGGCCCTAAACCTGGCCCTGGAGGCGCCTGCCCCGGTGGTGCTGGCGGATATGGACATCGTAAACCCCTACTTCCGTTCCTCCGAATACCGGGGCCTGCTGGCCGGGCGGGGCGTGGAGCTAATTGCCCCCGTGTTCGCGGGCACTACGCTGGATACTCCCACGCTGCCGCCCGAGCTGGGCTCCATCTTTGGGCCGCGAGCGGGCCGGGTGTTTATGGACGCGGGAGGAGATGACGCCGGAGCTACGGCCCTGGGGGGACTGAGCGGGCGGCTGATGGCTGCGGGATATGAGATGATCTATGTCATCAATCGGTACCGGGCGCTCTCCCAGACTCCGGAGGAGGCCGCCGCTCTGCTGGGGCAGATCGAGGCTGCCTGCCGCCTAAAGGCCACGGGGATTGTGAACAATTCCCACCTGGGAACAGAAACCACCCTGGACGTGTTGAAGGGGGCCCTGCCCTTTGCCCAAGAGACCGCCCGGCTGTGCGGCCTACCGCTTTTGTACTCTACCGCGCCCGATTTCGCCCTGAAGGGCCAACCGCCGCCAGAGGGCTTTCGAAAAATTCAGCGCCTGGTGCGCTTTGCCTGGGAGTAATCGCGGCAGGCCCCGGAGAGCGCCTGTGAAAACGCGGTCCGGAGCCGAAGCGCTGGACACGCCAAACCCCAGCGCCTTTCCACAAAGCCGAGACAGCGGCCCACCAGCACTTAGTTCCCCAGGAGGCGCCCGTATCAGCCCATACTAAACGTTCCCGGGCAGTACTGGCCCGCCCAACCATATAAATAACCATATAAATATAAATATAGATAGTACCACAAAGGAGGACCCCCTATGGCAAAAATCATCATAGACGAGGCCGTGTGCAAGGGCTGCGGCCTGTGCGCCAACGCCTGCCCGCTGCGTCTCATCGATCTGGACGGCGGCCGCCTGAACAGCAAAGGCTATCATCCCGCCCGCCTAGCCCGGCCGGAAAAATGCGTGGGCTGCGCGGCCTGTGCCACCATGTGCCCGGACACGGCGATCACCGTGGAAAAAGACTGACCTACCATATCACTGCATAAAGGAGAGCCACGACAATGAAAGTATTGATGAAAGGCAACGAGGCTTTGGCCGAGGCCGCTATACGGGCTGGGTGCCGCCACTTTTTTGGCTACCCCATTACCCCCCAAACCGAGCTGGCCGCCTATATGTCTAAACGTATGCCAAAGGTGAACGGCACCTACCTGCAAGCCGAGTCCGAGGTGGCCGCTGTCAACATGGTGCTGGGTGCCGCCGCCGCTGGAGCCAGGGCCATGACCTCATCCTCCTCCCCAGGCATTAGTCTAAAGAGCGAGGGCATCTCGTACATGGCTGGGTCCGACCTGCCGGCCCTGATCATCAACGTCCAGCGGGGCGGCCCGGGCCTAGGAGGTATTCAGCCCTCCCAGGCGGACTACTGGCAGGCCACCAAGGCCACCGGCCACGGAGACTTCCAGATTTTGGTATTCGCCCCCTCCACCGTCCAGGAAATGGTGGACTTGGTCAGCGACGCCTTTGATGCTGCGGACCGCTGGCGGATGCCTGCCATGATCCTAGCGGACGGGATGCTGGGTCAGATGATGGAGCCCGTCTCCCTGCCCGAGGAGGGCCGCGCCCAGCTGGTAGATAAGCCCTGGGCCGCCTGCGGCCACGGGGACAGCCGTCCCCACAACGTGATAAACTCTCTATACCTGACCCCTGACAAGCTGGAAGAGCTGGTGATGACCCGCTACCACCGGTATCAGCTGGTGAAGGAGCAGGAGCAGCGGGCCGAGGAGTATCTGTGCGAGGACGCGGACCTGGTCATCGTGGCCTACGGGGCCTCGGCCCGGGTGGCGCGCAGCGCGGTGAATAAGGCTCGGGAACAGGGGTATAAGGTGGGGCTCATCCGGCCCATCACCCTGTGGCCCTTCCCGGTACAGGCTTTGAAAAAAGCCGCCGCCACGGCCAAAAGCTTTCTGGTGGTGGAGATGAGTATGGGCCAGATGGTGGACGACGTAAGGCTGGCCATCGACTGCCAGGTTCCGGTGCACTTCTACGGCCGCACGGGGGGAATGATCCCCACCCCCAACCAGGTGCTGGAGGATGTGGAACGGATTATGGAGCACGGTTAAGATGCCGCCAGTAAAAAAGCCGCGGCTGAAGGTGGAGGGCTCTCCCCTGGACTGTGTGCGCTTTGGCGGTGGGAAAAAGCCCTTGGTAATGCTGCCGGGCCTCCAGCCCACAGGGCGTTGCAGAGGCCGCGCTGTCCCTGGCCTGGGCTTACCGGGCCAATGAAACCATAGAGCGTGTGGTTCACGGCTGGATAGAGATGGCTGAAAAGCTGGGATGTGCCATCCGTTTATATAAACAGCTGGACCACGCCGCCTATGGCGAGGCCCCGGACTTTAACCGGCGGGTGATGGATTTTTTTTGGGGGGAGCCGTTGATACCTTTTGCGTAATAGCTGGTCTCGTCCAGCGCCGGCCGGGCCGGCAGGCCAGACGACAAAGCTTTTGCTGTTCCGTTGCCGGAACCGCGCTCGTTTCGCGGCGCTGCTCTTCCAAATGACCAATGACGAACCCTAACCCTGTCTTTCAATTAGAAAGGAAGTGCTTTACATATGCCAATCGTATTTCAAAAGCCCCGTGCCCTGACGGACGCGCCCCTGCACTATTGCCCGGGCTGCACCCACGGCATTGTGCACCGGCTGGCCGCCCAGGCCATTGACGAGCTGGGCGTGCAGGGCCGCACCGTGGGCGTGGCTTCGGTGGGCTGCTCTGTGATGTGCTATGACTACTTTGCCTGCGATATGGTCCAGGCTCCCCACGGACGGGCCCAGGCGGTGGCCACGGGCCTAAAGCGCGCCTGCCCAGAGAACGTGATTTTCACCTACCAGGGAGACGGCGACCTGGCGGCTATTGGCACGGCGGAAACCGTACACGCCGCCACCCGGGGCGAAAACATTACAGTAATCTTTATCAACAACGCTATTTACGGCATGACCGGCGGGCAGATGGCGCCCACCTCTTTGCCCGGGCAGGTGACCCAGACCACTCCCTACGGTCGGGATACCGACACCGCCGGGTATCCGGTAAAGGTCTGCGAGCTGCTCTCTACCCTGGACGGCGTAGCTTTTGCCCAGCGGGTGGCGGTAGACAACGTAAAAAATGTCAACGCGGCCCGTAAGGCGATTAAAAAAGCTTTCCAGTATCAGCTGGAGGGTAAGGGCTATTCCATTGTGGAAGTGCTCTCCACCTGCCCTACCAACTGGGGACTTTCTCCTGTAGAGGCCCTAAAGTGGCTGCAAGACAATATGATGCCCTATTATCCCCTGGGAGTTTTCAAAGACGTGCCGGAAGGCGTGAAGAAAGGGGGCGCGGCACTGTGAAAGACCTGAACATGGTATTTGCGGGTTTTGGCGGGCAGGGCGTGCTGTTTGCCGGAAAAGTGGCAGCCTATGCGGGGCTGCTGGCAGGCAAGGAAATCTCTTGGCTGCCCTCTTACGGCCCGGAGATGCGGGGCGGCACTGCCAACTGTAGCGTGTGCGTCTCGGACCAGCCCATTGGCTCGCCCCTGGTCACCAACCCTAACGTGCTGGTGGCCATGAACCTGCCCTCTTTGGATCGGTTCATCGATGGGGTGGAGCCCGGCGGCACCGTGCTGGTGGACAGCTCCCTAATCAACAAAAAGGTGGAGCGGACAGACCTGCGGGTGTTCTACGTGCCCGCCTCCGCCCTGGCGGAGGAAAAAGGGCTGAAGGGCCTGGGAAACATGATTCTGGTAGGCAAGCTGTTCCGGGAGGTGTGCGGGGCGGGTGATTATTGCTTCTGCACCCCAGAGCTGCTGGATCAGGCCCTTGAAAAGTGCGTTCCGGCCCGAAAAGCTGGCATGCTGGAGCTGAACCGCCAGGCGCTAAGCTTGGACGTGTAAAGAAATTTAGACCCATCTATGTCCAAAGAAAGGAGGCACTCCTTTTGCAAAGCTACTCCATGATCTTTCTAGACATTGACGGCACTTTGCTAGACAGCCGCTATCAGGTTTCCCCGGCCACCCGGGGGCTGCTCTCTTCTCTAACGGCCCAGGGCGTGCCTGTGGTGCTCTGCTCGGCCCGGCCCCCGGTGGGGATTCGGCTGGTAGAAGAGCAGGCCGGGGTCCATGGGCCCATGATTTGTTACAGCGGGGCACTCACCCTTTCCCCCCAGGGCCAGGTGGTGGACCAGGCCCCGCTGGACAGCCAAAGGGCCCTGGCCTTTCAGTTCTTTGTCCGGGCGGAGTTTCCCGGCGTGGCAGTGAACGCTTATCAGTATGAAAATTGGCTGGTGGAGCCGGACCAGCTGACTTTGCCTTGGGTGCTGGAAGAGGGCCGGGCGGTTCACAGCGCTCCCATTCCCCGGCCGATTGATCCCAGCGCTCCGGTGCACAAACTGTTGTGCATTGGTCCGCCGAAGGACATTGCCTCTCTGCGAAAAAAGGCCGCCCAAGCTTTTGAGGAACTAAACCTGGTGCAATCCACCTCTACTTACCTGGAGGTGCTGGCCCCCAGTGCCTCTAAAGAGCGGGCGGTTCGGGCCCTTCACACTGCTTATGGAGTTCCCCAAAAGGCCATCGTGGCCTGCGGCGACTATGACGCAGACCTGGAAATGCTCCGTTACGCCGGGCTGGGGGTGGCCATGGGCAATGCCACAGAAGCCGTAAAGGCCGCGGCGGACCTTATCACCGAGACCAACGACCGCCAGGGGGTGTACCTGGCCCTGAAAGACCTGGCCTTTGTTCCGCCGCCGGGGAGCGCGTCATGAGCCGCCCTGCCCAAAAACAGCGCTTGGCCGCCTTTGCCCAAGAGGCCTTTGGCGTTTTGCCGGAATATTTATGGGCGGATTCTCCGGGGTGTTTTGTGCTGCGGCATCCCATCTCCAAAAAGTGGTTCGCGGTTTTCATGGAAGTTTCCGGCCGCCGTCTGGGCCTGGAAAGCGGCGAGATGGTCTCCATTGTCAATGTGAAGTGCGACCCTCTTTTAATCGGTTCTTTGCTCATGGAGGAAGGCTTTTTCCCCGCCTATCATATGAATAAATCTCTGTGGATCTCCATTTTATTAGATGAGAAAACGGGGGATAAACATATTGCCTCATTGCTGGAAATGAGCTATGAAGCGGTGTCTCTCAAAAGGAAGAAGCGGCGCGGGGCGCAAGAAAAGAGCGGGGAACTTAACCCATAAACCCAGTAAAAAGGAGGCATGACGCCTTTGGGGGAAAGAGATTTTTCCGTAGGTTCTGTTAAGCGCCAGATTATTGCCCAGGCAGTTCCTCTTACCGTTGCCCAGGTGGTGCAGCTGCTCTATAATGTAGTGGACCGGGTGTACATCGGCCATCTAAAGGATGTAGGAGACGTGGCCCTTACGGGCCTGGGGGTCACTTTTCCGGTCATTGTAATCATCGCGGCCTTTACCAGCCTTTTTGGCAATGGCGGCACCGCGCTGTTTTCCATTGCCCGGGGCAGGCGGGACCAGGAAGAGGCGGAAAATATTTTGGGCAATGCTTTTGCCCTGCTGGCCCTGTTTTCGGCAGTGCTTTTCGGGGTGTGTTTTTGTTTTCGCCGGTCGATTCTCCTTCTGTTTGGAGCCAGCGATCTCTCGGTGGAATACGCGGACCAATACTTGCAAATCTATCTGTTTGGCACCCTGTTTTCTATGCTTTCCACTGGCTTAAACGGCTATATTAACGCTCAAGGATTCCCCAAAACCGGCATGCTGACCACCATTTTGGGGGCGGCGGTGAATATTCTTCTGGACCCCCTCTTCATCTTTGTTTTCGGCATGGGGGTGCGGGGCGCGGCCCTGGCCACTGTGATAAGCCAAGGTATTTCCGCTGCCTGGGTGCTGCGTTTTTTAACTGGAAAGAAAGCTGTGCTGCGTATTAAACTTAGCAAAATCCGCATTCAAGCTCAGCGCACCCGGGCCATTATGGCCATCGGCCTGCCGGGCTTTGTTATGCAGGGCACCAACAGCCTGGTGCAGATTGTATGCAATGTGCAGCTGCAAGCCTACGGCGGCGACCTATACGTGGGCATTATGACCGTATTAAATTCTGTGCGGGAAATTCTTTCGCTGCCGGTAATGGGCATTACAAACGGGGCCCAGCCTGTTTTGGGTTTTAACTATGGAGCCCAGAAAAACGGGCGGGTCAAAGAGGGCATCCGCTTTTCCGCTGTTCTCGGGTTTCTCTATACTTTATTTGCTTGGATTGTGGTCATGCTAATTCCCAAACAGCTGATGGGCGTGTTTTCCAATGATCAAAACATTGTGGAAACTGGCGCGGAAATGCTGAACATCTACTTCTTCGGATTTGTATTTATGGCTTTTCAATTTGTGGGGCAAACTGCCTTTCAGTCTTTGGGCCGAGCCAGGTATGCGGTGTTTTTCTCTCTGTTCCGCAAGGCCATGATTGTAGTCCCCCTCACCCTTTTGTTGCCAGCGGTGGGGTTTGGGGTGCCGGGGGTTTTCCTGGCCGAACCCATCTCCAACGCTATTGGCGGTCTGGCCTGCTTCCTCACCATGTGGCGGGTAATTTACCGCAGACTATAGAAAAAAAACACGGTTCTCTCAATAAGGGTTGCGCGTACTTTTTGACCATGTTAGGGGGCTCCCCGCCTACCAGCTGGGGCGCCATGTGCCGGTGGGAAAAAGCCGCGCTCTTTGTCCCACGCATGAATTGCTTCAGCAGCGCGAGCAAGCCATGCATCAGTTGTATCCCGCAGGATGCAGCAGCGGCAACAGGGAAAGCGCATTAGTTCATTGCATAAATATGGCTGTGGTTAATTCCTCAATTGACAAACCGGGGATTTTGCGCTATCATTATAGAGAAGAAAATCTGCGGTTTTTTTGGCTTTTGTCCCTGCCGCGAAAAATTGTGGAAACGAGGAATGTGAAATGCCCCCGCAAAATGACGAAAATCTCCCCATGGATTTCGATTCTATAGACGCTCCGCCCGCTGTACCGGTTTTTGTGCCCCAGGGGCCGCCCCCTGGCCTGGGAGTGCTGCGCACTTTAATTTTGGCCCTCATGGTGGCCGTGGCTGTATTGGACCTGCTGCTTTTCGCGGGCGTTTACTTGGCCCTGGCCACGCCCCAGGCCCAGCTGCCCGCTGCTCTTAGTGGGCAAACTGCCTCTGCCCCCCAGGAGCCAGGCCCTCTGGCATAAAATTGTGCTGCATTTACCCTGCCTCCTAAAAGGTGGCAGGGCTTTTAGTTTATGGAGCTGTACTCTGCCCTAGAACCCATGGAATATGTGTAGATAGCGGCAAGCCCCTGGTAACGAAACCACAATGGTTGTGGGGTCTTAGCTGGAGACCAGCGCCTTTTTCAAAGATAGAGACTCCTTTGGAGCTGATGCCAGCTAGCAGCCGGCGCGATTTTATCCGTCAGATTCTGCCGGCTGGCAAGGCAAGGGGCCGAAAATTGGCAAAACAACTTTTTGCGGTCAAGGGCCGCTTGGGATTTCTAAAGGAACCCCCCTGTGTTTTTAGGCGCTTTTCCCCATCTTAAGACTTGCAAATTTAGGGGAAACATGGTATGATTTATTTTGCTAAAGGAGTGAATTGATATGATGGCAATTATTGACTACGGCGCGGGCAACCTGCAAAGTGTGGAAAAGGCTCTGGCGCATATTGGCTGCCCATGCACAGTGGTCTCTTCTGCCCAAGAGCTGCCAAAGGCCCAGGGGGCTGTGCTGCCCGGGGTGGGGGCCTTTGGCGAGGCCATGAGCGCCCTGCGGGCCCGGGGTTTGGACCAAGCCATAAAGGACTTTGCTGCCTCTGGCAGGCCCTTTTTGGGCATCTGCCTGGGGCTACAATTGTTGTTTCAGTCTAGTGAGGAGTCCCCCGGTGTGCAAGGACTGGGGTTGTTAAAGGGTCATGTGCTGCGGCTTCCGGCAGAGAGCGGGCTGAAAATTCCCCACATTGGCTGGAACTCGTTAGACATCCGCCGGCCGGGCTGGCTACTGGCCGGGCTAAGCCCAGAGCCCTACTTGTACTTTGTTCACTCCTACTACCTACAGGCCCAGGAGGACGTGGTGAGCGCCACCGCCAGCTATGGAGCGGAGATTCATGCCGCAGTGGAGCAGAACAACCTGGCGGCGTGCCAGTTTCATCCAGAAAAAAGCGGCAGCCAGGGCCTTTGCATTCTGAAAAACTTTGCCCAGCGGGTGAAAGATTATAATTAGCAGGTGACAATTTATGTACGCAAAACGGATTATTCCCTGCCTGGATATTAAAGAAGGCCGGGTGGTAAAAGGCACCAACTTTGTGGACCTGAAAGACGCTGGGGACCCAGTGGCGGCAGCGATAGCCTATGACCGTCAGGGCGCCGACGAGCTGGTGCTGCTGGATATTAACGCCTCTGCGGACAGCCGGGGCATTTTAACCCAGGTGGTAGAACGAGTGGCAGAAAGCATCTTTATTCCCTTTACTGTGGGGGGCGGCATCCGCCGGGTGGAAGATTTCACCGCCATTCTTCGGGCCGGGGCCGACAAGGTTTCGGTAAACTCGGCAGCCCTAAAAAACCCAGAGCTCATCCAGGCTGCGGCAGAAAAGTTTGGTAGCCAATGTGTGGTGGTGGCTATGGATGCCAAGCGCCGGCCTGGGGGTGGCTGGACCCTATACTTAAACGGCGGTCGGGTAGATACGGGCATAGATGCCCTACAGTGGGCCCAGCGGGTACAGCAGCTAGGAGCAGGAGAGATTTTGCTGACCAGCATGGACCAAGATGGTGTTCAGACCGGTTATGACCTAGAGCTAACTCGGGCGGTGTCCAGCGCGGTTTCCATCCCGGTAATTGCCTCTGGAGGGGCGGGAGAAAAGGTGCATTTTTATGAAGCCTTCACCCAGGGCCGGGCCGATGCCGTACTGGCGGCCTCGTTGTTCCACTTTGGCCAGCTAAGCATTCCAGAGCTAAAGGACTACTTGTCCAAGAAAAACGTGCCGGTGCGGCCCGTGTGTTTGGCTTAAAAGCGGGTGCTGGGAAAAGAAAGAGATTTTTTGAGAAAAAAGAAATTTTTTTTAGAAAACCCCTTGACTTTTTCTGGATTTTTGGTATAATAATTAACGTTCCTAAGGGCATGGTTGCTGAAGGGAATGTATAGCGGTATTGTGTAATGGTAGCACAGCAGACTCTGACTCTGTTTGTCTGGGTTCAAATCCTGGTACCGCTGCCAAACCGGGCAAGGGCCTGGAGCCTATAGAGCCCCAGGCCCTTCTTTTTTTACAGTTGGTTAACTGGCAATGTTTGCCAGTTCCATCGAGGTGTGGCTCAGCTTGGTAGAGCGCTACGTTCGGGACGTAGAAGCCGCAGGTTCGAATCCTGTCACCTCGACCAAGTGAATCACCTATTGCAATCTGAACCCCTATGGGTTGGACAGCAATAGGTGATTTCCATTTTTCCAGACTTTCCGTATGAATTTTGGCCTGCACTTTATCACGTTAACTTAGACATGTATGTCCAAAAACTTTGAAATGGCAGCCCAAAAAGTTAAAATGTCTAACATTCGAACCCCAATGTCTATTTCTAGTCCACTCCTGCTCCCACGTGATCACTGAAAAAGTCAGCTTCCTTCTGTACAGGAGTCTTGTATTGATTCGTGGCGTGGGGTCGCTCCTCATTATAAAAAGTCATATACTTATCCACAGCCGTTCTGAATTCATTTTCAGAGCGGTATTTTGTTCTATACAGTTCTTCCCTCTTTAGGCTGGAAAAGAACGACTCCATCACAGAATTGTCATAAGGAACGCGGGCTCTTGAAAAGGATTGCGTAACCCCCAGAGATTTCAGGTAAGCGCAAAATGTCTTCGCCCGATAGTTCGTACCACGGTCAGTGTGAAATGTTAAAGGATTTGTAGTCTTTCGGTTTTCATACGCCGCGCGAAAAGTGCCCTTGACCAACTGGGTGCTATTAGATTTACCGATTCGGTAGGCAATCACTTTTCGGGCAAACAGGTCAATAACAGCACAAATATAGAACTTCTTATCATCGAAACGAAAGTAAGTAACATCGCTCACCCATACTTCGTCGGGACATGTAACATTAAACTGTTGATTCACGTGGTTGATAAGCTTACGCTGTTCCTTAACATAGGTGTTCTTCGCACCCTGACGAATACTGGTCAGGCCCATCTCCTGCATCAGTTCACGAACCATCTTAATTGAGATGGGATAGCCTTTGCTTTTCAGCGTTGCCGTGATTTTTTCTGCACCGAATATCTGATGGCTATGGTCATATATCTCCCGGATAACCTTTTTGAGTTCATTTCGCCTCTCCGCATACCATGTATGCTCTCGCTTGCCGCGCAGAACGTGGTTGTAAAAAGTGCCTCTTGGCACATCTAAGGCCTCGCAGATCATGTGCACGCTATATGTATGCTGCTCATGCAGCTTTTCTAATGCACCCAACTTCACTTTAAGAGGATCTCTGGGAGAACATTCGGAGGTTTTGAGAATTTCAATGATCCCCTCCAAACGCTTGACCTTATTCTCCAACAGGCGGAAGTTCTTTAGGGTAGGCTCCTTGCAATCATCCTCAGCGGTCTTTGCCGGTTTTAACCAGTTATAAATTGTACTTCTGGGAATGCCGGTGTCTCCAACAATATGGGAAACAGACTCACCCGATCTGTGGCGGGAAATTACCGCTTGTCTTTGCGACAGGTCATACTTACTTTTCATTGTTATCGCTCCTTATGCAATTTGAGTATACCATACTTTCCTTTCACTAGGCATTGCATCCTGCTTGAAAAGTGTGTGGATTTTTGGTATAGTTAAGTTAGGCAGGAAAGCCAGCGTTTGCGAAAGGAATATGGTTATGATAAAGTATATAAGAAATTTGCATAGGAGCGCAAATGCATTTTATGAAAAAAGGCTGAATTTGCACCAGCCAATTATCGGCTATAGAGATTTATTGCCCGTAGACGATATACAAAATGGCGATGAATATTTGAATGCATTAAGCTGGGCCTTTAAGAATAAGCGAGTAAAGAATATTGCGCTGGCAGGGCCATATGGTGCAGGGAAGAGCAGTATCATAGAATCATTTCTCAAGAAGCATTGGCGGATAAGACGAAGGTCTCTCCGAATATCCATGGCAAGCTTTGAGATAAATTCGGAAATTTGTAATAGCACAGAACAGGATGACAAAAAGCACAAAACGCCCATCGAAAAGGAAGAAATCGAACATGGAATTTTGAAGCAGCTGTTTTATAAAGTAGGGTATGGGAAAATTCCTCAAAGCCGTTATAGAAAATTGCACAAAATAAGTGCTCTTTGGACATGGGTAAAACTGGTCTTTATCACATTATTGGCAATTCCATTTGTTTATGCTTTCAAGACAGAGTTTCTCACGGAAATCAAAGAAAGTGTTGTATCGGCCGGAGAGAGTTTGAATCTGTCCGAGGTATGGGCAATAGGAATATTTATAATGTTGACAGCGGCTGTGCTCGGTATAATCTCCTACGCATACAAATCTCTGCTCTCGAGGTATACGATTCGGAAGGTTTCGCTTCCGTCAGATACAGTAGTTGAAGGCGGCGGCGAAGGGGATGAATCAGTTTTTAGCAAGTATCTGGACGAGATTTTCTATTTCTTTGAAGTGACAAGATATCAATACGTTTTCTTTGAAGACCTTGACCGCCTGGATGATCCTTCTATATTCGTGCATCTGAGAGAGCTGAATACACTGCTGAATAACTATGATATAATTCATAGTAAGCTGGTGTTTGTATATGCCGTCAAGGATGATATTTTTAGCGATGAAGACAGGACAAAATTTTTTGATTTTATTATACCGGTGGTTCCTATCATTAACTCAACAAATTCAGGCGAGGTTTTCACGGCTATGCTGGAGAGAGCCCGGCAGTCCGGAACGGAGCATTGCATTTCTCAGGAGTTTATTCTTGATGTGTCTCCGTACATCTCCGATATGAGAGTTCTGCAAAATATATATAACGAATTTCTCGTGTACAAGGGGACAATCAAAGCGGGGCAGGAATTGGAACTGGACGATGAGAAGATGATGGCTCTGATTGTTTTCAAGAATTTGTATCCGTCTGAGTTTGCAGACTTGCAGAAAGAGAAGGGGGTAGTCAAGCGGGCCTTTGAGGATAAACGAAGCTTTATTGCAACGAGGCAAAAGACTGCACAAGATGAGATAGATAGGCTATCGACTTTGATTGAAGAAGCAAAAGCAGACACACTCCATAGAACGAAAGAACTTAAGGCGGCCTTTCTTTGTGAGATAACGGGATGGAAAGGCACAGCTTATTGTATCAGATTAGACTATTCAACAGATGTTTATGCATCTGAAATATTTACAGGCGCATTTGATTTTCTATCACTTGCAAGAAAAGAAATATATGGTATACGCATGATGGATTTGAACGGTAATAACCGAAATGCTTCATGTGACAACTTCTTAGAGCTTTGTCAAATTTATAGCAGGAGGGCTGAACGAATCGAGTTAGTTGAAGGGAAAGAAAAAAGAAAGCGAATAGAAGAAATAGCTCAACTCAAAAACCAACAGCAGAATATTAGGTACAAGACAATGAGAGAGTTGCTGACAGAATTCAAAGTGGATGCAGTATTATCTGAGAACGTCATGAACAACAAGCTGCTATCGTTTATGCTGCGCCGTGGCTATCTGGATGAAGACTATGCGACCTATATCAACTATTTCAAGGGCACCAGCATAACAAAGAGCGATATGAATTTTATACTTGCTGTTAAGAATTTAGAAATGACTGAGTTTGAATATCCAATTTCAAAAACACCACAAGTCATTCAGCGGCTACAACCATATGAGTTCCGGCAAAAATCAATATACAATTACGCCCTGCTGGAGGAATTATTGGGTACGGAAGGTGAATCAGAAAAGCGGGATTTATTTATTGAACAGCTTTCGGATGAAGATGAACGAAGCTGGGCATTTATTGATGGGTTTATAGACGTTACGAAAAACTTGGAGTTGTTCATCACTTTACTAGCAGAGGCTTGGCCCAGGATGTGGCTTTATATATCCAATCGCGCGACCCTTTCGTATGAAAGAAAGAGCCATTACTTGCTGGTGCTAGTTCGCTTTATTGATATCGACAGTCTTGTTGCAATGAATAGAGAGAGTTCATTATCTCACTTTATTGAGGAGAATGAGGATTCCCTACAGCGGCTTGCTTCGGTTGATGCAGACAAAGTCTACTCAGTAATTAACTGGCTTGACTTGAGATTTGACAACGCTATTATTGAGAAAGTTCCCAGAGAAGTTGTTGATGCAATCATCGAAGAAAGCCGGTATGGAATCAATTTGACTATGTTGAAGCGAATCGTGAAATTCTTGAATCCTGACCTAGTGGCTGGAGTTGAGAACCGGCCTTACTCCACTCTTAATGAATTAGAGTGTGACTCTATTCTGCAAAATGTTAGGAACCATATTCCTGAGTTTGTTAATGAAATAGTCGCGCAAGGTTCAATGGATGATTTGGAGGATGATGTTGCAGACTTGCTGGAGAGAACGATTGACAACGCTATGTTATATGATATTGTTCTGTCTCATGAAACTGTCTGTTTTGAGGATATCCTCTCTTGTTGCGGAAACTTAGTCTCAGACAAGAGAGACGCTGTGCAAATGCTATGGAGCGCACTTTTGAAAGAAGATAAAATATATCTTAGCTGGAAGAACATATACGAATACTGGGAGCAATTTAAGTTTGACAAAGTGCTTCTCGAATACATTGAAAACAATTCAGATAAGCTAAAAGGGCAGAGCACAGATTTTTTGGATGATGATTTTATCGGTGATTTTATTGCCTCAGAAGTAGATGACAGAGCCTTTGGCGAACTCTTACCTGAATTGAGAATGCAAGATTTCAATGTACCTTTATCGTCACTTTCAGAACATCGAGTGTTAAAATTGATTTACCTCAAATTTATTCCATTCACTGTCCCACAATATGATGAAATGCAGGACTGCTGTCCAAACCTGTGCGAACCATTCATTTTATGGAATCAGCGCGCATTTAGAGAGCTTATAAACGACGTTTCGCTAACATCACAGCTCATTGAGAATCTTGTATTGAGTAAGGACAGCGAAAATGAGACTAAGATAGAAATCATCAACACATATGGTGCAGAAAGCATGACTCAAAGAATTGCAGAATATTTATGCGCTGCACGATTCGATATCAGCCAAGAGATATTTGATGCAGCGTGGAATATGCTTGACATCCATAAGCAAGAGAAGCTAATGTTCATGTATTTGGCCATGCTTGATGATAAGAGTCTTGCATCATGTTTTTCTGATTTAGGGGGAGACTACGCAGATTTTGTAGACAGGATCAGTAGACATAAAGTGGAGCTTAAATGCTCAGACAATAACCGGAGATTGGTCCAAAGGCTGAAGGAGGTAGATTACATTACGAGTTATTCTGAAGGAAAGAGCGCTAAGAAAGGAAAGGATATTGACCAGGATTGTAAAGTTATTCAGTGTTGGATTAAGGCGGAGGAATGAGGGTGCAGGCATCTGTTAAGGCAGAGTTCAAATGACGGATTTTCAAAAGCCCGTAAAACCGCATAAATACTGGCTTTTTGGGCCTCCAAACGGCCTGCGGCATCTTTTAAGTATGGTAAGGCCAGGTTTACACATCTTAACAGATGCCACCCCCAAAATTCCCCGGAATTCCGGGGGTTTTTTGCGTTCAAGAGGCCAAAAAGGGACCGCCGCGGCGTGACGTGTTTTGGGGGATGCCATCAGGGAAAACGAGAGTCAGTGCAGAAGAAAACAAAATATTTTTTGTGAAGGGCCATGATGAAAATCGTGGTCCTTTTTCTTTTTCCAGAGAAAAATTTAGGAGGTGTGCAGGGTGCCAAAGTTTACAGAAAGCAAAACCGATCGGGCCTATGAAAGTTTCATGAAACAGATCCCAGGCTTCCAGCATGATCCGCCCGAGACTGAAACCAGCCGCAAGGACATGGAGCAGAACAAAAAGCAGAAAGAAGTTCATAAGGATGATCTTCCGCAACGATAACCACGGCGTACTGTTCGAGAAAGAAATCAGGTACCACAAGGGCTGTCGACGTTGGCTTCGCCAAGTCGCCAAGATTCAGAAACAGGAATGTTTCTGAATCTTTCATTTTTTGAGGATTGCCGCAGCCCTTTTTGGAGCATAAGGGCAACGCCCGTTGCTTTGACGGTCGACCCAGGCTCTGGCATCAGGCCGAGAATCACATCGGGACTAATGAAATCGACATCACTGCCATAAAGCCCAGGCGTTTGGACGCCATGGCCTACGTCTGCTTCACGGTGGCAAAGGACATCATCACAGGCAGCAGGACGGTATCTCTCACAGAACTGGCCGACACAAGTATGCTCTCCCCCCGGTACTTCCTGGTGATACAGACCGCCATGCTGATCCGGGTCTACGGACTGAGTGCGGCCAACCGGCTGCTATTTACAGAGGGGAGGAAACCGGATGAACTTTGACAGAAATAAGGTTGAGCTGGTCAGGCGGCAGTACCCGGTGGGGACGAGAATCCAACTGCACAGGCTGTGCAATGATGAGCGGGGGATGCCTTCAATATTGCCCTGCGGGCAAATTGCCGAGTTTCCCTCGACCGCGAGGCGGTCGCCTTTTGCTCCGCAAAAGTACCGGAAAACTCTTGTCCTGTGCGGGAGTGTGATTGGCGTCGATGACCAACCGGCCCTGCTCATGAAGTGGGACAATGGCAGAGGACTGAGCCTTATGCCGTTCGAGGACAGTTTCACGGTAATCCAGGAGCAGCAGCACGGCACTCTGGACGAGTAGCTCTATGATAAGCTGTCGCAGGAGCAGGATACCTTTCGGAAAGAACTGCTGGCTCTCCCGCCCGAGGAAATCCTGGATAAGGCTTGGGAATATCTGGTGCGGGAGGATATCCTGCTCACGATGGAGTACAACGAGCTGGACGATGAACAGGCGAAGGCCCTGTTGGAACTGCCGGACGCCATGTCGGACCTGTACGATACGGTCAAGGGGAAAGACAGCCGCCAGCAGGAAACCATCTGGCGGGAGATCGAGGAAAGGGCCAATGTGCTGGCAGCGGGAACAACAGCCCCACAGAAAGCGGGATATGGAATGGTAACAGACAGGGCGGCGGGATAGTCAATGCTTATCTCCGCCGTTTTGTTTTAGACTTTTATGAGAGCGATAAACTGGAATTTTAGGAATTTACCCATACATCTATTTCGTCCTTCGTTGGGACTTCAAAGATAGACTCGAATTTATCAGCAAGTCCTTCATCAACATAATACGCATCAGATTCGTGATTTAAAACATCCTGATTTCTTTTTTGAATTCTTCTGTTCCACTCAACCGAATCAACATCCAAATAATAGAATTCATAATCAATATGTCTTGATGTGTAATACTCTTTCGCGTATTCACGTTCTTTCCTGGTCCAGAACCCCCAGTCTAAAACCACGTTAATTCCTGATTCTGCAATCTCAACAGATTTTGCATATTGGTATGCCTTTATTCTTTCAACATAGTAATCATGTTTTTCTCCGGCATCCTGTCCAAACACCGACAACATTATTTCATCAATTGAAAGAATCACTGCTTTGTGTGTTGATCTGATTTTATTGGCATAAGTACTTTTTCCGCAGCAGAGCTTGCCACACATAATAAAAACCTTAGACATTAGTCCCTCCATAAATATCGATTTATCGGTTTGTACTGGGGGAAATTATACCATACCCAATTACGAAAAGCAATCCCCCGTTCTACGTCCGTTCCGCCTATCCAGACGGTCAAGGGGCGAGTAGTATTTTTTCGCAAAGAACGCGAAAAAATCTCCGCTCTTAACCCCTTGACCGTCTGGATTTTTGCCGTTGCCATAGCGTTGCAAAGGCCCTGTGGCTGCTGTCCTACAATACTGCGACACCATCCGGGCGCTGTACAGTGTGCCGGGCATTTACATCGAGAAAATCAAGCGCATCAACAATCTGGCCCAGCGGTACGACCCGGGGACGGTCTATGAGGAGGTCTTTATTTCAAACTACGACCCCTTGCATTGCTAATTTTCACTGAGCACCTTAACTGTATCCACAACACTCACCTGCCCTGCCTCCCGAAAGAACTGGCTGAGCAGATGGACATGCCCGGCGCCTATCAGCAGCAGTACCCGCTCGTCCGGCGCCTGAAACAATGCCGTGGTATTCTTCCAGATGCGCAGGTTGCGGTAATACCAGTACTGGCCCACCCAGCCCGCACCTACTGGCCAAGTGCCATCGTCCAGCTTGGCGAATTCCAAGTATGTCTGATGGTCTGCCGCACAGTACTCTGGCCGGTTCATATAAATGAAGTGCTCCAGTAGGGTGGAAGCTTCCATGTGCTGCTGCTCCTGGTTAAACCTCTCCTCATTGTGGCGATTTAGTTCCTCAACATGCTCTGAAGGGTTATCCGCCATCCACTGGAAGACGCTGCCCACGCCAGGCACCGCCATGTTCCAATCCACGCAGTGCAGCCGGTCATGCCTCATATGCTCCGCCAGCCGGAACCCAAGCTGGTATACCTCACTGATGCCTAGTTCCTTTTCCCTGCGCAGATAAGCCTGGTATTCCTCCTGCAGCTGGCCACTGTATTCCTGGGCATCCTCCACTGCTATCTTAGTAGGCTTGAAATGTGCCAGGACTTCCACCAGCTTCAACACCTCCTGCTGACGCTGGCTTGAGAGGATGTCCGATTTGAGCTTGAACTGATCGCTGTTTCCGAAGCTTTTGAAATGAAATGTCCCCAATATCATAAGTTCCTGCATAGTTTGGCCTCCAATTATTTTTCGTTTATTATACAATATTTATTATAGAAAAGCAATAACAGGAGCTGCCATTGAGGACACCGTAAGGTAATTGTGATTTTTATTATCTGCTTGAACGTATCCTTTCCATAGTTATGCAGCCTTTCCCAAATGGCCGCCAGCGAGGGGCTGTTCAGCGGTACATCGGCCACCACCTTTGCGCCCAACGAGGCCATGACCCGAGGGATGTTTGTGGCCGTGCTGGGGAACAAGACCAAATTTCACTCATGAGTGAAACTTTTTTGATTTAATACTCAAACCCCATAATAGATGCTAAGAGTTTTACGAAGTAAAACTCGGCAACTTAACCGAACGAAAGTGAGGTTAATGTTGGCGGCAGCGGCGGAAAGCTGGACCCCAGCGGCACAGCCACCAGGGCGCAGGTGGCGCAGATCTTCTACAGCAGCCGGGAACTGCTGGCGAACGGAAGTAGTGGGGACCCCCAGCCGCCTGCTCCCTCTCCCAGCCCGGATGTAACGCCCAGCCCCTCGCCTTCTCCCAGCCCGGATGCGCCGAAGATTGAGATTACAGACGAGGTCAGGGATAAGCTCAAGCCCAATCAGGACCCGGAGAAGATTCTGGATTATATGTTGAATGGGAAAAACGATGACCCCACTTTCTCCTATGATGGCACGACCGCTAAGTGGGACCCCACACTGCTGGATTCATCGGATTGTGCTATCGTCCCAGCGGGGAGTTGGGAAACGGCAAAGGAAGAAGACGGATATTCCGTCTTACTCTACCACCCAGCAGATAAACCTGACAGCCAGAAAATGCAAGAAATAAAAGCGGCGCTCAACCTGACCCGCCCGGTTTCCCGGACTCCGATGAGGAAGAAGATCAGGAGTACGGCGGCATGGTAATGAATATGTAGGGGAGGGAGCATCATTAGCGCAACGATCGCGGCGGCACTGAAAAAGATAGCGGTTTCACTCCTGCTGGACAAGCGGAATTGGGACAAGATCGTCTGCCTGATTCTGGCCTTTTTCGCAATCTTCATACTGCCCGGCGCGGCGGTAGCGTCCTTTTTCAGTCGGGACGATATCGACTTTGCAGCGCCTGGACTGACCGAAGAAATAATTCAAGACCTTACCCCGGAGGAAGTGGCGGAGCTGCAATTTGTGGAGGATACCGTCAAAGCCCTCCACTCCGCTATGACCGGCAGAACGCCTGAGCAGATCAAAGCCGCCGAGGTGCTGTACATACTGGCGCTTTCGGAGTATTCCAAAGAGCCTGGGTTTGTTGCAAAGCTGGTGGGGTGTTTCGCGGACGGTCAGACAGATGAGCAGCTTATTGCCGAGGTCAACGCTGTGTTCGGTACTGACCTTGACCCGGAGGACTTCTCGGCAATCATGAATTACGCCAATCATCAACTGGTGGAGGTTGCCAAAGCCCAGCTGGGAAATGTGGGCGGCGAACCCTATTGGAGCTGGTACGGTTTTCCCAGCCGGGTAGAGTGTGTGCGCCCGACATTGGACTTCGTCCAAGTCGCCGAGTTTGTCGGCGTTCGCTCCGCGAAGCCGCGCAAACTCTTTGATAGCCATTGTGATTTTTAATTCGCTGTCTGCGGAGACTGGGTAGACTGGTTCAAAAACAAAGACCAATGGCTGGAGGGCAGCGCAACCCCGGACTCTGGCTGCATCATTTTCTTTGACTGGCCGGATGAGTACGGTGTCCAGGACGGCAGTTCCGACCATGTAGGCATCGTGGAAAAGGTCGAAGGAGGCCGGGTGTACACCATTGAGGGAAACTCCGGCGATGCCTGTGAGCGGAACAGTTACCCCATCGGCAACTACCAGATTTTGGGGTATGGAACGCCAATGTTGTAAAGGATTGGAAGTGATATAATGCCAGATGATAACAAAGCAAGTGGTACTACCTACTATCCCATCAGGACGTCGGGAGGCAGATGTACTAAAATAATAAGGAGGTTCACGTTATGGAAAACACAAGAACAATGGCCATTCAGATGCCCGAGGAAACCTATCAGCGGCTGAAAGCCTACCTCAAGCGGCATCAGGTCAAGCAGAAGGATTTCGTCACCCGGCTGGTGGAGCGGGCGATGGAGAAGGAGGACGGCTCCGCGCCGGAGGGCGGCAATGAGTAGGCAAAAACAGTTGCTTTTTAGGCCGGATTCGGGTATAATATTTGTAGAGAGAAGGTGGTTCCCGTGAGCGTCAGCATAGAAGATATCAACTTGTCCAATGACCTGGTCTTCTCAGAGGTCATGCGCCAGCCAGAGAATGTCAAGCCGTTTCTGGAGGCGGTGCTTGAGAAGAAGATTGCGGATATCACCTATATCGAGCGTCAGCAGGACATGAAGGACGGCATCAACCTACACGGTATCCGGCTGGATGTGGCTTTGGCCGACGCCGATGAAACTCGCTATGACATTGAGATGCAGACCGGCCACGCATATGATTTGGAGCGGCGTATCCGATTCTACCAGAGCAGCATTGACCGCAGGACGCTGGAACCTGCTGAGAGCTACCGGCAGCTCAGAGAAAGTTACATTATTTTCATCTGCACGGACGACTACTATGGCCGGGGACTGGCGCTTTATAAGCGCAAGAGCGTTATCGAGGGCGCTGAGGACCTGACGTACAAAGACGGCTCTCATGCCTACATTCTGAATGCCGCGTTTACGGTTAGGAACATGAGCGAACCGGCGCTGGAGTTTCTGCGGTATGTCAACGCGAGGTATCGAAAGCTGGCAATTGACATTTCAGGCTCGAAGTATTTATCGCAAATAGACCGGGCGGTGGAGGACATAAAAGCCGACAAAGGAAAGGTGGAGAGATTTATGACCCTGGCGGCGAAGCTGAAAGATGTGCGGATCGACGCGCGTAGGGAAGGGTTTGAGGAAGGTATAAAAAAAGGTATAGAAAAAGGCCGCGTAGCTGGGCGGGCTGAAGGCGAGCGTAGTGCAATGGTTGGCCTGATCAAACGGATGCTGGAGCGGCATAAATCTCTGGAAGAAATTGCCGATATTTGTGCCCTGGATCTGGATGAAGTCAAAAAAATCGCGGAGGGTGAGTAGGCGTCGACCCCTGCGAAACTGTTCCTCAAAAGTGGCATCTTTTTTGTAATAGTTGTTTTTACAGTTTCTCAATGGGACGTAAAGCCGCATAAATACTGGCTTTTTTGAGAATGAAAAGCCCGCAGGCATCTTTTTTGTATGGTCGTCCCAGGACATTGGCACATAGCCAAGTCTACAATCCCTAGAAACTGTACGGTTTCTGGGGATTTTGCTTTTGCCCGGGCATATTCCCCGGGCGGCCTGTCTGGCCAAACAGCCCAGACGATTATACTTTGGAGGATGGATACCATGAAAGTAATGCATACCATGAAGAAACCCCTTGCGGCCCTTTTAGCGGTACTGTTCACGCTGGCTTTTGCGGCGTGCGGCAGTGGCGGCAAGCCGGACTCCGGCTCTGAGGGGGAAATAGGCAGCGCTCTGGAGCTGCTCACCACCGTGTGGGCCAGCTATGGAGAAGAGGAACGCTTTGCCGCTGCGGGTGGCGATATGTCCGAGGAAAACATGACCATGGACGGCCCCGGCAAGTTCAGCCTCAGCGATGCCGCCGCGTTGGATACCACATTGGGATTCCCTGAGGATGCTGTGGACAAAATTGACGAGGCGGCCTCCCTGATGCACATGATGAACGCCAACACCTTTACCTGCGGCGTGTATCATGTCAAAAACGCCGGGGACCTGTCGGATGTTTCCACCGCCCTGAAGAACAACATCCTGCAACGGCAATGGATGTGCGGCTTCCCGGACCGGCTGGTGATCATGCAGGCCGACGGCTATGTGGTGGCCTTCTTTGGCGAAGAGGGAATCACGGGCACCTTCCGGGAAAAACTGGCGGCCGCGTACCCCGCCGTGGAAACCGTGTGCGATGAGCCCGTGGCGTAACCGGCGGCAGGACAATGGTAAAGGCTAAGCAATGTTATTTTCCAGCATAACCTTTCTGTTTTACTTTCTGCCCGTCGTGGTGGCCCTGTACTTTGCTGCGCCCCAGCGCTTGAAGAACAGCGTGCTGCTTGTGGCCAGCCTCTTTTTCTATGGCTGGGGCGAGCCCAGATACCTGGCCTTTATGCTCCTCTCCATCACCCAGGGGTATATTTTTGGGCTCTTGATCGAAAAACACCGGGAAAAAGGCCGCTCCAAAGCCCTCCTGGCGGTTTCGGTCCTCTTCAGCCTGCTATTGCTGGGGTACTGCAAGTACGCGGATTTCTTCATCAGCAATTTCAACCGGGTAACAGGGCTGTCCCTCCCGCTGCTTAAAATTGCGCTGCCGGTAGGCATCAGCTTTTATACCTTTCAAGTGATCAGCTACACGGTGGACGTATACCGGGGCATGGTGCCCGCACAGCGGAACTATGTGGACCTGGCGGTCTATATAGCGATGTTTCCCCAGCTGGTGGCAGGGCCTATTGTCCGGTACGCGGACATAGCCGGCCAGCTGCGGAGCAGAGCCCACAGCCTTAGCGGGGCCGCAAGGGGCGTCCGGCGGTTTACCATCGGTTTATCTAAAAAAGTACTGGTGGCCAACCAACTGGGGGCTCTGGTGTCCGCCTTTAAAGAATCTGCGGAACCCTCTGTCCTGTTCTACTGGCTGTACGCCGCCGCCTATATGCTGCATATTTATTTCGACTTCTCCGGCTACAGCGATATGGCCATTGGCCTGGGGGATGTGTTTGGTTTCCGGTTCCCGGAAAACTTTAACTATCCCTATATTTCCCGCAGCATCACGGAATTCTGGCGAAGATGGCACATCTCGCTGGGGGCCTGGTTCCGGGACTATCTCTACATCCCTTTGGGCGGCAACCGGGTGGGCAAGCCCCGCCGGCTGTTCAATATAGCGGTGGTGTGGGCGGCAACCGGGCTTTGGCACGGCGCGGCGTGGAATTTTGCCCTTTGGGGCCTGCTGTTTGCGGCCCTGCTGACGCTGGAAAAGCTGTGGCTGGCCGGGTGGCTGAACCGGCACAGGGGTGTCAGCCACCTGTATGTGCTGTTTCTGGTCATGGTTAGTTTTGTGATCTTTGACGCGGAAAGCGTGGCGGCGGCGTTCTCCCATATCACCGCCATGTTCGGGGGCCGGGCCCTGCCGGCCCTTACAGTGGAAAGCGTCTATTACCTGAAAAGCTATCTGGTCATTTTGGCCCTGGCTCTGATAGGCGCGACCCCACTGCCCAAAAAGCTGGCGCTTTTGGCAGAGAAAGGCAGGTATACCCGCGCGGCCTGCCATATAGCAGAGCCGGTGGCCTGTCTGGCGCTGTTAACGGTGTGCACCGCCTATCTCATAGACGGTTCCTTTAATCCCTTCTTATATTTTAGATTTTAGGAGCGATGGTATGCCGGAAAAATGGAAGGATATGGCTCTTGTGGCCCTCACCTGCCTCTTCTTATATGGCTTTTTGCTGTGGGCTGTCCTCAAGCCTGTGGACACCCAGTCGGCCAGTGAGCGCCGGCCTCTGGCAACCCCGCCGGCTGCCAGCTGGGACGCCGTACTTTCGGGGGCCTTTATGGCAGACTTTGAGGAATGCGCGCTGGATCAGTTCCCCCTGCGGGACAAGTTTCGCACGGTGAAGGCTCTCACCGCCCTGTACGCTTTCAGGCAGAAGGACAACAACGGGGTCTACCTACAGGACGGCTACATCTCCAAGCTGGATTACCCCCTTGACCTGCCGTCTGTGGACTACGCGGCGTCGCGGTTCCGGTATGTTTACAAGCAGTATCTGGCGGACAAAGACGTAGCGGTTTACCTGTCCGTCATCCCGGACAAGAACTGTTATATGGCGGAGAAACACGGCGCTCCAGCCCTTGACCATGCCGATCTGGTGGCCGCCCTGCGGGCCCGTCTGGATTTTGCCCAGTATATTGATCTCTTCCCCTTTTTAGAGTTATCGGACTATTACCGCACAGACAGCCATTGGCGGCAGGAAAATATAACCGATGCCGCCCAGTACCTTGCCCGTCAGATGGGGGCCGCCCTGTCAGGCGACTATCCCCGCCATCTGGCCAACACCCCCTTTTATGGGGTATACTATGGGCAAGCGGCCCTGCCCCTGCCAGGGGAGGAGCTGTACTACCTAAGCCACGCCGCCCTAGAGGACTGCCGGGTCTATGACTATGAAACAGGCACTGATATCCCCCTTTACGACCCAGGGCAGGCCGCGGGCCGCGACCCCTATGCCTTTTTTCTGGCGGGGCCCAAATCGCTGCTGAAGATTGAAAATCCTCACGCCGCCCCTGGGAAGGAGCTGGTCCTCTTCCGGGACTCCTTCGGAAGCAGCATAGCGCCCCTGTTGGCAGAGGGCTACGCCTCCATCACTCTGGTGGATATCCGCTATATATCCCCCTTGATGCTGGACCAGTTTATCTCCTTTACCGATCAGGACGTGCTGTTCCTTTACAGCACGTCTGTCCTTAATAACAGCGAAACCATCAAGTGACCAGGCAACCCAAAAAGGGTGCGGCATAGAAGATGCCGCGCCCTTTTTTCATGGCCCCATGCCGGGGCTGGGCTATGAGGAGGAATTGCGGGTCAAGAACGCCCGTCTGGTGGAGCTGGATATGGAGCTGAACATGGACAGCAGGGAGCAGTCCCGTCCAGAAGCGGCGATTGCCAAGCGCGAAAGGCCCTCGGTGCTGGAAGGGCTGAAACGCCCGCTCCCGCCCCGCAGCATGGAAAAGAAACCCAAACAACAGGAGGCAAGATAATATAAACAGCAACGAAAGGAATACGACCCTTTATGAGAAGATGGCCGCTGAACAGGATACCTTCCGGGATTGGCTGAAAAGCCAGTCTCCAGAGGAGGTCTTAAACCACGCCTATGAGTACACTGTCCGGGAGGACATTGTGATGGCGATGGAGGTATTGGAGCTGACAGACGCCCAGGCCCAGGCGCTTTCTGGATTCCCCCTCCCCGCTGGCTGATGTGTACCGGCATTTTGAAAAACTGGAAACCAGCTATATGGATGTGATCCGGGACAGCATTGAGGAACGGGCCAATGAGATGTGCAAGAAAAAAGAGGAACAGAAAGCCGCCCCGGTCTATCCCCACTCCGCCGCCTATGCGTCCGAACATGGGGAGATGGCGCAGTACCGCGCCTCCCTGCAAGCCAGTCTTGCCTGCAAAGAAGCCACCCGGCAGGCCATTAACGCTCACTATGGGGATAACCGTCTGAATACCGAGGCTGCTGTCAAAGAAGTGCTGGAACAGTTCGGGCCGGAGCGTATGCAGGTTATCCTTGCCAATACGGTGCTGAAAAAGGAGCATGACGGGCGTATCTCCCGCGATAACAAAGCCTGGGCGAAAACAATCCCCATGCCGGAGGATGGCGGCGATCCCCGCCACAGCTATGCCCTGGTGGTGGATAAGGTCAACCCCGGCCTGACCGACCTGTTTTTGAAACAGGCGCGGAAAGTCCTTCAAGCCCCGGAGAAAGGCTCCGTTCTGGAAAAACTCAAACAGGAGCCGCCGGAACGCAAACCTGCCGCCCCCCTATTCCATTACCGTCAGACGGGGATACAGCAGGACCAGATTGAAAGCGGACGGGGGTTTCATCTACACCATAAAACCGGAACTGCATGGCGTCGGAAAGAGTAGGGCACATTTCATCAGCCGGTGAACGTGGTCCCGGGAGCAGGGAATCGCGGGCTTTATCATATGGTAAAGCCCATCCAGGCCTAGGGCTGGGTATGCCTCGTGCAGTCTGACAAGCTTTCTAGCCAGATCCTGATTGCGTTGTTTCTGCCGGCTTATGCCGCGATTTTTCCACGCGTAATATTCTCCCCGAGAAACCTCCAAAATCCGGCATAACGCATCCACACAAAACTCCCGGGCATCCCTTTGGATAAATCGGTATTTTTCTTCTATGGTTTTGAAAGTGTGCCTACAGATTTTTTAGGGTCTCTACCACCTCATCCTTCTCTGACACCTGCTTACAAAGCAAACGCACTTCCGCCTCCAGCTCCCGGGCCCGTTTTGCTTCCCGGTTCTGCCGGTCCGCTTGGCCGGGGAACGGCTCTCCCGCCGCCTTTAGCCAATGATGCAGCGTGTCTATGCAAATTCCCAGTTCTGCTGCTACCTCCTTGCTGAGCTGCCCTTGCTCGATCACCAACCGGATGGCTCCTTCTTCGAATTTTTCATCGTATTTCGCGGTGCAATCCCTTTTTTGTTTCCCATCTTGTTTTTCTTCTTTTCTTTACCATTATACCGAATCCTTTTCTCTCTTTCAAGATGGGAGGGGGGACAGTAGCCTCCAACGACTGGTACAAAGAGGCTGTGGAATACGTTTATCAGAATGGCATCATGGTGGGGTACCGGCGGGCTGCATTTCTCCCCCAACGCGGATTTTGACCGGGGGATGCTTGTCACAACCCTGTGGCGTCAGGCCGGAAGCCCCGGCATGGAGGATGAAAATTGGGGCTATCTCTATAAAGATATGAACAGGGACGCTTACTATGGGACAGACATTTAGAGGGAATTGCCTCTGGTGTGGGCGGCAATAGTTTCGCGCCAAATGCCCCACTTACCCGGCAGGACTTTGCTACCATGCTGTGGAATCAGGCCGGTAGCCCAAAGATGGATCTGTATGCGCTGGAGCGTTTCCGTGACCAGGAGCAAGATCAGCGGCTACGCCTGTGAGGCCCTGGCATGGGCTGTGGGTAATCATATCGTAGCAGGAAAAGGTAGCGCCACCCGGGCTCAGGCCGCGCAGATTTTTCTAAAGCTGCACAATAGGAAACTAGTGAATACGTTCTATGACGGCCAGATCAGTGGATTCCTATGTCCCATCTGGGAAACTTCGGGCAGTGATGGAGGGCGCCGATAAGACCGTGACCCTCATTGCCGGCCCGGGTACCCCTCACGAAAAGACCTATGTAAAATCCTGCGGTGAAAACGGCGCCGTGCGCTTCCAGTTGGCACCAGGCTATGAGGAGCTCTACCTGGACAGAGACTGTACCCAGGAGTGCAGTTTCGGCACCACGGCGAGGTGAGCACCCTGTATACGGTCTTGGCCGTTGATCTGAAGGTGTGCATCCACTGCGGCAGCTCTAATGTGGACGTGAAACAGGAAGCACGAGGACGGCATGACCATCTATGAGATCTACTGCCACAACTGCGGGAAGACCACCGGAGGTGTGGACTATCACTGATCTTGATCAGGTTACAACTTTTCTTGAAAAAATATTGGATTAAAAAGCAAGAACAGATTGACGTTGCGTGTGTTTTCATAAATTAATTATCACAATCCAACGTTTGCTCCAAGATCTTCCGGGATTAATGGCACGGAGCCGGCGCACAATAGTGCTGGGGGTGATATTTATGTTTCCTTATGCTTGGGGTGCGTGGTCCACAGGAACACCAGCGGGAATGTCTGCCGGGGTACTGCCAGTGTTTCTGAACGGCCGCAGGGATTTACCTGAAGAGGTGCGGGCGGCGCTGGAAGAGCACCAAGACGAGATCCACAGCGAAGCAGACCTGGAGCGCCTGGTGAATGATTTAATGCTGCGCCGCTAAATTTAGCGAAATACAAGAAAAGATGACTGCTCTGGGGGAAAAGTGCTGGCAGCGATAGGTAAAAAACAGCTTGCATGGGTACAGTGCTTTGGGCACTAAAAACAGGTTCCAGCCATGATGAGGGAAAACGGGGAAGAGCAGGGGCGAAAAATCCCCTGGGTCTTTCCCGTTCTTCAATTCAAGGAGAAAAAGTGAAAAAATTCGAAAAAAACACTTGCTTTTTTTTGAAACATGAGGTATAATAGCGATGTTGTCCGGGTGTGGCGCAGTTGGTAGCGCGCTTGACTGGGGGTCAAGAGGCCGTGAGTTCAAGTCTCGCCACTCGGACCATCCTGTGGATATAAAAAAGATATTCGCTCAAAAAACCGCGCTGTGGCGCGGTTTTTTGATGCCTGAAAGCCTGGATTTCGAAAGTGCAAAAACGTGGATGAAAATTTAGCCTTTTGGCTTTGCGGCAGGAACCGAACTCTCACAACAACAGAATAGAACGAAATGAGAGGGCCAGCAGGAGAAAAACCGCTGGCTTTTTTCGCAAAAGACAGTAGTCTTTTGCTTGCATAAGGGCGATAGCCCGTTGCATACATAGCCGGTCGCTGGGGAACTCTCCCCCAAAACAAGCGACCGGCTTTTTTTATTTCAGGAAGGAGCTGAACCTATGATAACCCTAAAAATCTGGCACGGCCCCATGCGGACCACGTTGACCCTCCCCCTGCGCGAAGCAGAAATTCAAAAGGCGCTCGTCAAAGCATTCCGCACCGCACCCTTCAAGGTCACCGCCGACGATGTCACCCCAAAGGAACTGGCCATGTTGAATGGGAAGGAAATTGATCTGGACGAACTGAACTTCCTCGCCAAAAACCTCGATCGGTTCACGTCATACGCGCAAGACCAGTTTTTTGCGGCGGTGCAGGTGGAGCAGCCATCAGACCTCACAGCCCTCATCAACCTGTCCTTCAACATGGAGAGGTACACGCTGGTGCAAAACGTCACCGACCTGGCCGCTGTGGGCAGGAAATATCTGCTCAATAAGATGGGTGCTCTGCCCGCCTCGGAGGTTGACAAACTCGACTTTGAGCAGGCGGGCCGTGACCTGCTGACCAGCGGGAATGGGACCCCCACCACCTACGGCCTACTCTTCACGAGCAAGGATGTGCCGTACCATGAAGTCTACCACGGCGCAACTTTCCCCTACTGCGAGCCCCGCCGAGACATTATCGCTGTCGCGCAGATGGAGTACGGCCCCAAAACCGAGTACCTGTACCTGCCGGAAGATGAACTCGCTGTCATCAAAGCGGCCAGGCGGATGGGTGCGCCCTCCCCGGATATGTGCAAGGTGGCGTTCACGGATTTCATGCTGGACAATTCCATGTGGACACAGCACCTGGAAACAATGCTGCGGGATCATGGGCTCGGGGTGGCAAACGAACTGGCTGACGCGTTTCCAAAAACTACTGAGGGCTTTGAAAAGCTGGCGGCGGTCGTAGAATATGCCAACATCTCCAGCAGTGGGGACATTATGCGTGTGGCCCGGCATCTGGATGATTTTGTGTTCATCAAAGACGCGGAAACGGATGAGGATGTAGGCCAACATTTTGTGGATCGCCATAGCGAGTACAGCGCCTCGCCAGAGTTGGCAGACTATATCGACTTTGACGCCCTGGGCAATCAGATCAGTGAGGATCGAGAGGGGCAGTTTGTGGAAGGAGGCTTCGTCTGCATGGACAGCGGCTGTTCGCTGGAAATGATTTTGGACGATGACCTGGACCTTGCAATGAGGGGGATTTAGCATGATAAAAGTTAAAATCGCCAACAAAAACGGGGCAGAACTTGAGCGGGAACTGCCCAGCGACATTCATCAGCTCTACCATGATATGCGGGATGCCGGTATCAGCAAGCCCCCGAAAAACATCCTGCTCCATGACGATAAGGACGTGGAAGTCACCCTGTCCTCCGACAGCAAGATCGGCAACCGCCTGCTACGGGTGTTCGGCAAGAACGACACCCTGGCTGACGCCAACACCGTGGCCTTCGCCGTCAGCACCGCCAGAGAGGAAATTCTCACAGACCTGGAACAGAACATCGTCCACAACCAGTACCTGACGAAAGAAATGCTGTTCGATGACATTCGGGAGATGACCCAGGCTGCCGGGCCGGTCAAGCTGACGTTTTATTGCCCCCTGGTGGGCCAACTGGATGACGGCGGGTGCGACGAGTATATTGAGGTTGGCAGCGGTTTCCTGGCGGCATATCAAGACCAAATCGAGCAGGGCATTGCCGACGAGCAGGCCCCGGAAATGGGTGACATGGCTCAGTACCTGGACAGAAACGCTGGCGTAGCCGCCAAGCTCATGTCGGCTGTTTGGACGGTGGAGGACATGGACGGCAGGCTTCTGGGGCGTATCGATTGTCACCTCAAGGAACCGCTCACGCCGGAAGAAATGGCGGATTTGCGGGAAGAAATCCTAGGGCAATGCTCAGATGGGCTTGGAGAAGGTTTCGAGCAGCGGCCCATCGAAACCGATGAGGGCGACTTGTATGTTTCGTATTGGAACAGCAGTGATGATTATTTTCTCTGTACGGAGGATGAGTTGGACGAGCACCTGGAACCCCATCAAGGGATGGGCGGTATGTAAAAGGAGGTTTTCGAGATGAACGAATGGGATAGGCTGCATCGGATGGCTGAGCGCTACAAGGCCGAGTACCCCAGCGGCACACGGATCATGTTGCTGAGCATGGGAAACGACATCCACCGTGTTGAGGATAACACGCGGGGCACTGTGATTGCCGTAGACGATATCGGCACCCTGCACTGTAAGTTTGACAATGGCCGTGCGCTGGGGATCATCCCCAGCGAGGACTCCTTTCGCAAGCTCACCGAGGAAGAACTGGCAGAGGAACAGGAGCCGGACATGGACGAAGATGAAGATTTCGGCATGAAAATGTGAGGTGAAAGTTAATACAGTGAAGTGGTCGGATGGCGCATGGCTATCCGATTTTTTGATATGTTCGCGGGGATCGGCGGTTTCCGCTCCGGCTTAGAGGCTGTAGGCGGCTTTGAATGCGTCGGTCACTGCGAGATAGATATTACTCCCGCTCAAAAAGCTAGGAAAAAGAGAGGAAGAGTGATATAATAGGGATATGGAATATATCGATTTGCGGAAAGTGGGAAAAGAAGGGCTCAAGCAGATACGCAGTCAGGTGGTACGGCTCAAGAAAATGGGCAAGAGCGGAAAGGAGATAGAGGAGCTCGTAGGAGTACGCCAGAATCGGATCAGCGAAATATGGACCGCGTATCAGCGAGAGGGAGAAGCGTCATTGGAGCGGAAGAAATACGGAAGGAAACCAGGGACCCATATGCTGCTGGAGGCCTGGGAGCAGGGGGAAATTCGCGAGGTTGTGGTGGAGAAAACGCCGGAGGATTTCGGGATACCAGGGAAACTCTGGACGCTGGGCCGAACGAGGCAATACATCATGAAACAATACCATAAGGACGTGAGCGAACGGAGGCTGTCGGAATATATGAAGCGCTGGGGGCTGAGCTGCCAGCGTCCGGCGAAGCGCGCCCGGAAACAGGATCCCACGCGTATCTAAG